>NZ_MZMO01000001.1:973239-1297653 GCF_002240565.1 Clavibacter michiganensis subsp. insidiosus
GCGCAGGTCACGAGCCCCGCCGGCGAGACCCGCACCGCGAGCCTCGACGCCGTGAGCACCACCGCATCGGACGCGCAGGTGAGCTTCGCGCTCGACAGGGTGCCCACGGGCGGCGGCGCGTACGTGCGGATCAACTCGCGCCAGGTCGGCACGTTGTCCTACCAGACGCAGGTCTGGGTGCGGTCGACCGGCCAGGTCATGATCGTGCAGTCCGAGAACGGCACCAACCTGAAGTCGGTCGTCGTCCCGAACGTCACGTACACGGCCAGGCAGCAGCTGCGGGTCCGCGTGCAGGTCACGGGCACGTCGCCCACCACGATGAACGCGAAGGTCTGGCCCGTCGGCCAGGCCGAGCCGACCGCGTGGCAGTCGACGACGACCGGGACCCTGGCGGCCCTGCAGACCGCGGGCACGTTCGGGATCCAGACGTACCTGTCGAGCTCGGCGGCCGGACCCGTCGCGTTCACGCTCGACGACCTCGTGGTCACGGACGGCACCGCCCGGTGACCTGAGGCGCGACGACGACGCCCCGGTGGGCGGGTCCCGAGGACCCGCCCACCGGGGCGTCGCACTGAGATGATCGACAGGGCCGTTCGGCGGCCGGGGGAATGAGGAGGGGGAGACATGGCGGCATCACGCCTGCGCGCGCTCCCCGGGGGAGGTGCGCGATGAGCGCCCTGCTCGCCGGATCCGGCCTCCAGACCCTGCTCGTCCTCGGCATCGCGCTGGCGGGCGGCGCCCTCCTGCTGCTCGTGCTGCGTCGCCTGCCGCGCACGGCGGTCGGCCTTTGGGTCGTCGTGCTCTCCTTCGTGCCCGTCTGGTCGGGGGTGCCGCTCGGCGGCTACTACCTGCCGCCGTCGACGGTCGCTGCCGTCCTCGTGATCCTCGCGATCGTGCCCGTGCCCGGCTTCCGGGTCTCGCCGCTCGACGTGCTCGTCGTGCTGATGACCGCGGCCGGGTTCGCCGGGGTGGTCGTGGGCGGCGGCGCGGGCATCGGCATGTCCACGCTCGTGACGTTCCTCACCTACGCGCTGCCCGGGTACCTGCTCGGGCGCATGGCGGCGCACCGGATCGGCATGGCCTCGCTGGAGCGGATCGTGGCCGTGGTCTTCACGGTCGTCGCCGCGCTCGCGATCGTCGAGCTCGTCACGGGCTGGAACCCGTTCGTGCTGCTGCCCGGGAACGCCGGGCTCCGCGAGACGTGGGCGACGCTGCAGGGGCGCGGCGGCATCGTCCGCGCGGAGGGCGCGTACGGGCACTCGATCGCGCTCGGCTCGGCGCTCGCCATCGCGATCCCGCTCACGCTCGCGTCCCGCTTCGGCCTCGTGACGCGCCTCGGCATGACCGCCGTGATGATGCTCGCCGCGGTCCTCACCTTCAGCCGCGTCGGCATGCTCGGCGCCGTGCTCGGCCTCGCCCTGTCCATCGTGTTCCTCCGCGACGCCATCTCCCTCCGCGTCCGCGCGACCGTCACGGCGGGCGTCGTGGTGGTCGCGGCCGCGGTCGCGCCCTTCGTGCAGAGCGTGTTCGACGACGCCGGCACGGAGGCGAGCGCCAGCTCCGACTACCGCGGCGACCTCTACAGCCTCGTGCCCGGCATGGGGATCCTCGGCACGACCCCCGAGGCCCACCGCGGCAGCGACGGCCGCGTCTTCTACGGCCCGTTCCGCTCCATCGACAGCCAGCTCGTGCTCACGGGGCTGACCTTCGGCCTGCTGGTCGCGGGCGCCGTGCTCGTCGCCCTGGCGGTCGGCGTCTGGCTCGTGCTGCGGGGGCACGCGACCGCGGCGACCATCGCGCTCGTCGCGCAGATCCCGGCGCTCGCGTCGGTCGCGCTCATCACGCAGTACGCGACGCTCGTGTGGTTCCTGGCGGGGGTCGCGGCGACCAGCCAGATCCTCCGCCGCGACGCCGTGCCCCTGCCGGCGCCACCGCCCGACCCCGTCGAGGCCGCCGCCAACCACCCCGATCCCGCCCGCATCACCGCCCCACCGCTCCTACCCGGAAGAACCCCCTCACGATGACGCTCCACGAGTTCACCGCCCTGCTCCGCCGACTCTGGTACGTCGTGGTCGCCGCCACGCTCGCGGGCGGCGCGGTCGCGTTCGGCCTGTCCCAGCTCGCGACGCCCGTGTACACCGCGCAGTCCCGGCTGTACTTCTCGCTGAGCAGCGGATCCAGCGCGAGCGACCTCAACCAGGGCGCCACCTACACGCAGAGCCAGATGCTGTCGTTCGGCGAGCTCGCGGAGTCGCCCGCGGTGCTCGAGCCCGTGATCACGCGCCTCGGCCTCGACCGCACCCCGCAGGAGCTCGCGCGCGCCGTGAGCGTCACGACGCCGCAGAACACGGTGATCATGGAGATCAGCGTCACCGAGGAGTCGCCCGCCGACGCGGCCGAGATCGCGAACGCCGTCGCGACGAGCCTCCGCGACACCGCCGAGGCGTACGCGCCCACCGGCGCCGAGGGCTCGCCCACCGTCTCCGTCCGCGTGATCCAGGAGGCGCCCGAGCCCCTGTCGCAGTCCGCGCCGAACGGCCGCACGAACACGCTCGCGGGCCTCCTCCTCGGGCTCCTCGCCGGACTCCTCGGGATCGCGCTGGTGCGCCTGCTCGACACCCGCGTGCGCTCGGCCGAGACCGTCGCGCACCTCACGCCGGCGCCCCTGCTCGGCGCGCTCGAGCGCGAGCGCGGCGTCACGGGACTCGCCATGGCGCTCCGGCCCCTGTCGACCGCGGCCGAGGGCTTCCGCCAGCTGAAGGCGAACCTCCGCTTCGTGCTCCTCGGCGATCGCGCGTCGAGCATCGTCGTGACGTCGTCGATCCCCGGCGAGGGCAAGTCGACGGTCGCCGCGAATCTCGCGCTGTCGCTCAGCGAGGGCGGGCGCCGCGTCCTGCTCGTCGACGCCGACCTCCGCCGCCCGGTCGTCGCGCAGTACCTCGGTCTCGAGGGCGACGCGGGCCTCACGACCGTGCTCGTCGGCCAGGCGCTGCTCGAGGAGGTCGTGCAGCCCTGGGGCGACGGCACCCTCGACGTGCTGACCTCCGGCGAGATCCCGCCGAACCCGAGCGAGCTGCTCGCGTCCACGCGCATGGAGGAGCTCGTCGCGCGGGCGCGCGAGGCCTACGACGTCATCGTGATCGACACCGCGCCGCTCATCGCCGTCGCGGACGCCGCGTTCGTCGCCCGCATGACGGACGGCGCGATCGTCGTCGCCGACCAGACGCGCGTGCACCGCGGCCAGCTGTCCGAGGCGCTCGACGCGGTCGAGAAGTCGGGCGGATCCGTGCTGGGCGTCGTGCTCAACAAGGTGCGGCCGACGAAGGACAAGCGCGCGTACTACCGGATGGAGACCGAGCAGGCGGGGCGGGCGGGGCAGGCGGCGCGTCCGGCGCGGCGGGCGACGCCCGCGCGCTGATCCGCGGGAGAGGTCATCGGGGTCGTCGCCCGGCCCGACCGACGGCCGCCGGACCGCGTCGACGCGACGTCCCGCGGCGGGGCCCCGGCGTCGCCCGAGGGCGCGGTCGACGACAGATCTTGTGTCTTCCTGGGTTCTCGTCGGCCGCGCCCCCGGGAGCTAGCCTTCGAGCACGCTCCCAGACCCCGGGCTGTACGCACGACGCTCTTCCTCGGCCCCGAGTCATGACTCCACTCTCGTCATCCATGCGCGTCACGGTGACCCGTGATCCATGACCCGAGAGCGGTCCATCGTGTCCCACGCGTCTCCCACGTCGACGACCCTGCGCTGGATCGAGCGGACGGTCATCGACGCGGCCATCACGGAGAGCCTCAACGCCGCCGGAGCAGAGCGCGGACTGGCCCCGATCGCGTGGCGCCTCGGCTCCCTGGATGAGGGCATCCACCTCTTCGGCCACGCGGACGCGCATCCCGTCGCCGTGCGCGCCGAGCTCATCGAGGCGTGGATCGTGCACCTCGGCCTCGCCGACGCGTTTGAGGACGCGCGGGAGCCCACCCACCAGGTCGGCGCGGACGTGTTCTGGACCGGCACGGTCGACGACGTGACCATGCAGCTCCGCTATCCGGCGAGCACCCGTCCATGAGCGGATCGCGTGTCCGGAGCGGGCCGCGAGCGCCGATCCCCGATCGGCATCCCCTCATCTCCCGGGGTGCCCCGGTGCGGCGGTGACCCACGTCCCCCCGCGGGACGGCAGCCCGGCGACGACATCGAGCAGCGCGGTCGTCCGCGGCATCTGGCATCCCGCGCTCGGCTTCATCCCGTACCGGGTGATGCGACGACGGCTGAAGGACGCGCCGTTCCCCGAGGGCGCGTCCGAGGGCTCCCTGCCGGGGCGCCGGCCCGTCCTCGTGACGATCATCGGGGAAGCCACCGCGATCGGCTACCAGACCCTCACCCCGGACCTGTCCCTCGGCGCCCAGCTCGCCCGTCGCCTCGACCGGGACAGCGACAGGGGCGTGGAGTGGCGGGCCCTCACCACGCCGCACTACACGATCCGCACGGCGCAGAGGCTGTTCCGCGCCAACCCCCAGCTGATCCTCGCGGACGTCGTCGTGGTGCTGCTCGGGATCGGGGACTCCCTCCGCTTCACCCCGCCGTGGGCATGGCGCAAGCACCTGCGGATCCTGCTCGCGGACCTCCGTGCGCACCTCGCCGACTCCGCCGTCATCCTCGTCGCGGAGGTGCCGCCGCTGGAGCGCTCCTCCGAGGCCTCCGCCCGCATGGCGCGACGGATCGGCGAGCACTTCCGTCTGCTGAACGAGGAGACGCGCTCGGTCGTCGGCGACTTCCGCAACACGGTGAGCGTCCCGTTCCCCACGGCGATGGTGCACGAGCTCGTCAGCCCCGACGGGCACGACATCCTCTACGGACGGGTCTACCGCGCGTGGGCGGCGGCCATGGCCGAGCACCTCGGCAGGTGATGCGGGCGCGCCGAGCCCGCCTCGCGCCGATGCGCACGCGAGGATGCGGATCTCCCATCGGGTCATGTACGGGTCGTCCTGGGCGGACACCGACCACGACGGATGCGACCAGCGGAACGAGGCACTGGCCCGCGACCTCACGGCGGTCATATGCGCGAATGCGGATCCCGGCTGCACCGTGGCCACGGGGCGCCTGGCCGACGTCCACACGGGCCGGTATCGACTTCACCCGGGGGAATGCGACGAACGCGGCCGTGCAGGTCCACCAACTCGTGCCCGTCGGCTGGGCGTGGTGGCACGGCGCGGCCGTCTGGACCGGGGAGCGCCGTGAGCAGCTCGCGACCGACTTCATCGACCTGCAGGACGTCGACGGCCTCATCGACGAGCCCGAGTCCGACCAAGGTCCCGCGACGTGGATCCCGCCGGCCCCCGGCTACGACTGCCTCTACGTGACCCGGTTCGCGTACGTTCTCAGCACGTACGAGCTCGCGATCGACGACGCTGACCGGGTCGCGATCGACCGCACCCTCCGCTCCTGCAGCCGAGCCCCGAGCTCGGCCCCGGCCCGTCTCCGCCTCACGGCCGGGGGCACGTGATGTCCGCGCGAGCACAGGGCTCATGAGCGCACCCGCGGCTCCGCACGATGACAAGTGCCGACCTCGTCCCGATGACGCGTCTCGAGTGCACGCTGCCGGGGCACCTCTCCGGTCCGGATCCGGGGCGATCGCAGAGCCGTACGTCTGGCTGTGATGCCGAACGAGGCTCGATCAATTAGACTCCCGCAAGCAAACTGGTCATGAACTGGCCATTACGCGACCTCGGAGCGTTCTGCGCCGGCCGCTGATAGACATTCAGACAGCAAGGGACGGGGGCGGCATCATTCGATCCGCGCAGGCGATGCCGAACCTCAGTCTCATCATGCGCCGTGTGCGAAGAAGCGATGCTGGCATGTCCGCCGCGATATTTGTTGTGGCGTTCATCGTGCTGTATCTCGGAAGCTGGTGGCCGTCCTACTGGAGTGACGAAGCGGCGACGGTTGCCGCAAGCGGCCTACCCTCGCAGCACCTGAATGAACTGACCGCTCACAAAGATGCCGTCCATCACGTGTACTACATCATCGTCCAGGCATGGGGCGCCGTATTCGGCTTCAGCGAAGCTGCCACGAGAGGCCTCTCTGTCATTGCGGCGGCGGCGGGGGCGGCCGGCCTGGCCGCCATCGGTGGAACGCTGAATGGCCGGGCCTTCGGTGTGACGGCGGCGTCGCTCTTCGTGGCGATGCCTCGCACTACTTGGATGGCAGTGGAAGCGCGCTCATTCGCCTTGAGTGCCGCGGCGGCGATCTTCGCGACACTGGCTCTTCTCATCGCCGCGAGATCGGGCAGGGTCGCCTGGTGGATCGTATACGCTGCCACTTCGCTTGTCGCGGTGTACGTGTTCATGTACGCGCTGCTATTGCTGCCCGTCCATGGGATATACATCCTGGTGCAGCAACGAGCGCGGGTTCGCGCGTTCGCCGCCGCCTTTGTCGCCATCGTCGCCTTGGCGATTCCGCTTGTGGTTCGTGTAGAAGCTCAGAAGAGTCAGATATCGTGGCTCTCGGAGCAGGCCAATGTCTCCATCTGGTCGGTGCTCGTGGAGCCGTATTTCGAGTCCTCGTGGCTCGTGGCAAGCCTCTTCATCTTGGGATTCACATTCGCACTCATCTCCGCGATGCGCGTCAGCGGTTGGCGAGCGGCGCTCCCCGTGGGTCGCTCGCCAGAGATGTTCCTGGGGCTACTCTGGGCGGTAGTGCCTCTTCTTGCGCTGGTCATCGCCGATGCCGTAGCGGGCCCGCTGTATCTCGCACGATATCTCAGCTTCTGTGTGCCAGGGGTGGCCCTCATCGCAGCCGGTCTGGTCATTCGAATGACGCGGCGGCGGACGCGCGCCCTTCTCGTCGCCTTGGTGATCGTCAGCGCGATTCCCACGTACGCCTCTCAGAGGGCGAGCTTCAGTAAGAATGGCGGTAGTGATCTGCGTGAAGTAGCCACGTACTTGAGCGCCGAGACCGAAGCGGGAGACGCCATTTACTTTGATTCGCGAGGGCCGGTCACTTTGAGACCCAGGCTCGCGAAGCTCGCTTACCCCGACGCTTTTGAAGACCTGGATGACGTGGCTCTACGCGTGCCGTTCTACGAGACCGGTAGCTTCACGGACAAGACGGCACCGCTCGCCGAACTGGGAGACGATCTCGCGGCTGTCGATCGGCTGTGGGTCGCCAGCAGGCGAGGGGTGGGACTGGGCGCCGTTGACCCCGACGGCGTCCTCGAGCGTGCGGGGCTCAAGGTGTCATGTGTCCGGGACTTCAACCGCACGCAAGTCACCCTCCTGACGCGCTGACGTTCGGCGAACGAGTGAGCGTGAGAGGGATCTCACCATGGCTGGGAGGCAGCCTGCGCTGCGCGCGTGACGATGCCTGCCGCGGCGCGCAGCCGATCGGCGTTGTCGGTGATCCACCTGTACTGGTCCGAGAAGAACGCGTCCAGGGTCGCATCGCCCAAGTCGACCTCGTCCTGGCACGCGGCGTCTTGACT
Source organism: Clavibacter michiganensis subsp. insidiosus (assembly GCF_002240565.1). Classification (GTDB taxonomy): domain Bacteria; phylum Actinomycetota; class Actinomycetes; order Actinomycetales; family Microbacteriaceae; genus Clavibacter; species Clavibacter insidiosus. Next base: position 980,712 of record NZ_MZMO01000001.1, read on the forward strand.
GGCGAGCTCGGCTTCCTCCGCCGCCGGAGGAGCACCGGGTGCACGGTACGCCCCGAAGGCCTTCTCTGCCACCGCGGAGGCCGTCACGCCAGTGACGGCGTATCCGGCGGACCGCATGCAGGAGCTCATGGCATCGGCCTTCGACTCGAGAGCCGGGCCGAGGGACGGGCTCGTCGAGGCCAGGATGAGCACGTCGTTCTGAATAGCCTCGACTTCCAATGCGTTGGCAACGAGCCATATGCGCTTGCGGCCGCGTCTGCCTCACAGCCCGTCTTGCCCTTCGAAAGGGTCGCGCCATTGGCCAATTCCACGGACGCGGTGTCGGTCTGGTCACCAAGGCGCGCAGCGTCATAGGCGCTCTGATCCGCGGGCGACAGTCCGTCTCGTAGAGAGTCGACTTCGGATGTGACGTTTCGATCGATCGTCGTCGAGTAGCCAATCGCGGCCGCCTCTTGGGGTGAGGCGAAGAAGTCGACGAGGCCAAGCATGTTCTCCGTACGTGATACGGGGGACGTTACCGTTTCGGGCACTGGGAATCCCTTGTCCCTCACGCATTCATCTGCCAACTGACGAATTCTGTTGCTGATGGCCGACTGAGGGGTCGAGGCCATCGCCGTCACTTGTCGCATCTCATCGGAAACGGATGGACCCGCAACCGATGAACACGCGGAGAGCGTAAGAAGCATCAAGGGTGCGCTCATCAGCAGCACGGCACGATTCGGCATCTTCGAGTCCTCGCTTGAGTAAAGGGAACGTGCCCTGAGCGCCACTCGAGGGCGTTCAGGGCACGTCGTACCGGCTGAGGGCGGATCAGGTGGTGCAGCCACCCGCGGTGCCGACCCAGAAGAAGTCCGTCTTGTCGTTGTTGGGGCTCAGGTCGGAGATGGCGCCGCCGGCCTGGATGCGGCTGAGGATCTGGTTCTGCCCTGCACCGAGCGAGTTGACGGCGCAGTAGCCGCGCGTGGTGTTGTTCCGCGCGGAGGCCACGCGGTTGTCGGCGACGTCGACGGTGCCGTTGCCGGTGTACGTGCTGGAGACCAGGAGGTCGCCACCCTCGCTGCGTCCGTCGAACGCGCAGAACGTGGACGCCTTGCAGGCGGCGTTGGCCGGCGCAGCGGCGACGATGCCGCCGCCGACCAGGGTCGCGGCGAGCGTTGCAGCACCCGCGATTCGCTTCAGGTTCATCTTCATGATTAGTCCTGTCTTCTGTGGCGCAGACGTTGGTATCTGCGACCTGGGCCGAGCGTACTGGGCCGATTCTCAGGCTCAAGTCGTCCGATCTGACGACTAGCGCTACCCGTGAAGTGGCGCTAGTTTGTCGCGCCCGCACGTGCACGCCACTCAATTTCGCCCCAAGAACTGGGGCGCGGGCGGATCGGCGTGGTGTGTTAGAAACAGAGTGTCCAAAACGGGAGCATCACGTGCGCCGTTTGCTCGTGCGCGCCACGTATGCGTCAATTTCTGGGCCGTGCTGAATCATCCAGGCCACGGCGGAGTTCAGGGACCATTCGCGCCGTATCCAGATTCTTTGGCCTTGTTCGTTTCGAGCATCCGCGTAGACCCCGAAGGTGAACGGATCGCCGAGCTCCGCACGGTGCCGCATCACCTACCCGAGGACAGGTCGGTCCTCGACTTGCACGCGCCAGTAGCCGCCCTCGATGCGCGCCCACGGGGGTCGTCCTGTGCTGCGAACGAGGCTGTCGATGCCGTCGAGCTCGCTCTTGACCTCGCTCACCGCTGGTCTCCTTCGAGCTGAAAGCAGAACGCGGTCCGACAGGTCGTCGATCCTCCTGCCATGGCGTGGCCTGGCCTGGCGTGGCATGGCCCGAACGTGGAGCATGGGGCGTGCGGCGCCGGAGTTCGGGACCGACCAAAGCGTCGCCGCTACTGGAAGACGACCACCGGCGAGCCCGCGTCGCGCGCCACGACCACGCTGATCGCGTCGGCCGACGCGGCCGGGACGCTGAAGACGTAGTCGCCCGTCGCGGAGGCGCCCGGTGCGAGCGAGCCGCGGATCACGGTGTCGGAGTCGGCGGGCGTCGCGGGCGTCCGGTCGGCGCCGTAGAAGACGTTGACGGCCACGGAGTCGACCGCGACGGCCTCCCCCGTGACGTTCACGAGCTCGAGGCGCACGTCGACCGCGTCGCCGCTGAGCTCGCCCACGCGGCCGCCGTCGGTGCTGGTCGGCGTGACGGAGACGATGCGCGCCTGGATCGAGCCGGGGAACGTCGCGGTCTCGTCGAGGCCGACGGTGGTCGCGACCTCCTGGCCGAGGGCCGCGGTGTCGCCGTCGGGGAGCGGGGCCGGGGCCTCGGTGTCGCCGGGGGCGGGGGCGAGGTCCGCCCAGTCCTTCGTGTCGGCGGCGGCCGCGGGGGAGTCCGATCCGGATCCGTTCACCACGACCGTGCCGACGACCGCCGCGACGGCGAGGACGGAGGCGGCGCCGATCACGGCGACGGTGGTGCGGCGGCTGCGGCGACGCTCGCGTCGGGGACGCAGGTCGGACGGGGTGCTCTCGGGTGCGGGCATGGCCTTCTTCGCTCGTCGGGTACGGCGGAAGACGGGCCCGACGACCAGGGCGGGTCGGCGGCGCGGTGCGGGCGGGCGATGGGTGGTCGCCAGGCGCAGGATTCCGGGTCTTCTGCCCTCGCATCGTACGTCCGCGGGCGCGCGCCGGCGAGCCCCCCGTCCAGGGGAGCCCGGTCCGCGTAGCGCCCGGGAGGCGGCGGCGGATCCGCGTCAGTCGCGCCGCGCGTACTCCTGGTACGACCAGCCGAACGCGCCCGCGACCATCCCGGCCCCGCGCGCGAGCGTGCGGGTGCCCTTGGCGCGGTGCGCGACGCTGCCCGTGGCCGCGCCCACCGCGATCCGGCCGGTGCCGCCGAGCGCGCGCACGAGGCCGCGCGCGGTGGCCTCCGCGCGGATCCGCGTTCGGGCGGCGGGCGACGACGGCGCGAGCGCCACCGAGGTCAGGCTCCACGAGTTGCCGCTGCTGAATGCGCGCAGCACGACCCAGCGGCGCGTGGTGCGGGCGCGCGGCACGACGTCGACGACGCCCGCCTCGGCGCACCAGGTGAGGAGCCCGCCGGAGGCGACGAGCTGGCGCGTGAAGAGGGTGTCCTCGCCGCCCTGCGTGCCGAGGTCCACGTCGAAGCGGAGGCCCGCGGCGCGCACGGCCCGGAGGTCGAGCAGGAGGTTGTTGGTCGCGGCGACCTCGAGGCGCGTGCCGGTCGCGGGGCGGCGGCGCACGAAGAACCCGCCCGCCCGCACCCACTCGTCGGGCTCGACCTCGTACTCGCTGCGCACCGGACCGGCGACGCCCGCGCTGCCCGTCGCCTGCCGCGCGCGGACGAGGGCGGCGAGCCAGCCCGGATCCGGCCGCTCGTCGTCGTCGAGGAACACCAGCAGGTCGTCGTCGCCGGCCGCGTCGAGCGCGCGGTTGCGGGCCGCGGAGATGCCGGGCGTCGGCTCGTGCACGTAGGCGATCGGGACGGGGGAGGCGGAGGCGGCGTCCTCGACCGCGGCGCCGGCGCCGCCCGCGGGGTCGTTGTCGACCACGACGATCCGCACCGCGCGGGGGAGCGCGGGGTCGGCCTCGGCGGCCTCGCGGAGGTCGGCCGCCTGCGCGGCGACGAGGGGGAGCACGGCGCGGATGTCGTCGGGCCGGCGGTAGGTGAGGATCGCGACGACGAGCGAGGAGGCGGGCGCGGACGCCGCCGCGGCGGACGCGGACGGCGACGCGGACGCGGTCGCGGTCGCGGCCACGGGTCCGGATCCGGATCCGGCCCGAGCGGCCGTCGGCGCGGGCGACGGCACCGCGCGCCAGCCGCCGGAGAGCCGGTACCCGTCGACGATCCCGCGCACGGCCGCCGAGACGGGCGCGACCGGGTGCGCGAACTGCCGGCGCCCGCCCTGCAGCAGCACCTCGTACGCGATCACGGGCGTGAGCAGCCGCCACCGGCGGAGGGCCGCGGCGTCGAGGTGGCGCGCCCCGTAGAGGAGCCGGTTGCGGACGTTGTGGTAGTAGTACGTGCCCGACTTGGCCTGCCCCGCGCTCGCGTGGCCGGCGCTCTGCGTGCCGCCCTCGGCGTGCACGGCCACGGCCTCCTCCACGACGCTCAGGCGCCCGCCGGCCTCCACGACCTTGCGCGAGAGGTCCACGTCCTCCCAGTAGAGGAAGTAGTCGTCCGAGAAGCCGCCGACGCGGGTCCACAGCTCGTCGGTCACGAGCAGGCACGCGCCCGTCAGCCACGGTTCGACCGCGAGGCCGGGGTGCTGGGCGCGGCGGGCGGCGGAGCGGATCCGCCCGTCGGCGAGGTACAGGTCGGATCCGCGGAACCACGTGCTGCCGTCCGGCCGGAGGATGGTCGGGGCCGCGAGCGTGAGCGGATCCGCCGCCACGACGCCCCGCAGCACGGCGAGCTGGTCGGGCGCGATGGTCGCGTCCGGGTTGAGCAGCAGGAACTCGCGCGCGCCCGCCGCGCGGGCCGCGTCGACGCCGATGTTCATGCCCGTGCCGAAGCCCGTGTTGCCGTCCGGGTAGACGCCGTGCACGCGCGTCGACGGGTGCGCCGCGAGCTCCCGCACGCGCTCCCGCTCCGCGTCGGTCGTGCGGTTGTCGACGACCACGAGGAGCGCGTCGTCGAGCCGCTCGATCAGCGGCAGCACGTTCTCCCGCACGAGGTCGGCGGATCCGTAGTTGACGACCACGACGGCGAGGAGGGCGGGGCGGGGCATGGGCATCCGATCGATCGGGCGGGTGCGGCGGGTGCGGCGGGTGCCGCCGGGCAGGGGTCGCGCCGACGGGGCCGCCCTCGGGTGCGGGCGGGTGGTGGCATAGTCTATTTCCTCGACCGGTGACCCCGTGGTCGTGCCCGACGACCCGGCGCCGGTCATCCCGCTCAGGAGCGCCATGACCGTCCCCGCCCGTCCGCCCGGCCGCGACCTCGTCGTCCTCCAGTCGTCGCAGGCGCCGCGCCCCACGACGAACCCGTACATCGTGATGCTCGGCCGCGCGCTCGCGGCGACCCCCGGCGTCCGCCCGCTGCACTTCAGCTGGCGCACCGCGCTCACCCGCCGCTACGACGTGTTCCACGTGCACTGGCCCGAGATCCTCGTCGACGGGCACAGCCCGCTGAAGAAGGCGGTCCGCCAGGCGCTCACCGTCGTCCTCCTCGCGAAGCTGACGCTCGGCCGGATCCCGATCGTCCGCACCGTGCACAACCTCGAGCGGCCGCAGGGCATCAGCCGGCGCGAGTCGCTGCTGCTCGCGCTCCTGGAGCGGATGACGACGCTGCGCGTGCGCGTGAATCCGATCACGGAGATCCCGGCCGACCAGCCGCACGCCACGATCCTGCACGGCCACTACCGCGACTGGTTCCGCGACGAGCCGCGGGCCGACTCCGTGCCCGGCCGCCTCGGCTACGTGGGCCTGGTCCGCCGGTACAAGGGCGTCGAGCAGCTCGTCGCGGCGTTCCGCGGCGCGGGCGACGCGGGCGCCGACCTGTCGCTGCGCATCGGCGGCAACCCGTCGAGCGAGGAGCTCGCCGGCACGATCCGCGCGCTCGCCGGGGGCGACGACCGGATCCGCCTCGACCTCCGCTTCCAGTCCGACGCCGAGCTCGTGGACATCGTCACGTCGTCCGAGCTCGTCGTGCTGCCCTACCGCTTCATGCACAACTCGGGCGGCGCGCTCGCGGCCCTCTCGCTCGACCGGCCGGTGCTCGTGCCCGACAACGCCGTGAACCGCGCGCTCGCCGAGGAGGTCGGCCCGGGCTGGATCCACCTGTTCGACGGCGACCTGACCCCGGAGGAGCTGCTCCGCGCGACCGAGGCCGTGCGCACGGACGCGCGCGCGTCATCGCCCGACCTCGCCGGCCGCGACTGGGACCGGGCCGGCACCGCGCACGCGTCCGCGTACCGGCGCGCGCTCCGGATCCGCCGCGGGGTCGAGCGGGGCTGAGCCGCGGCCCACCCCCGCGTTCTGGGGCTGGATCGGCGCACGACGACGGATACGATCGGGACGGGAGCGCGTACCCGGCCTCCCGCCCGACACCCGAGCTCGCGGTGATCCGGCTGTCACCCGCAGCCGACCCGATCGCCACCCCCTCCTCGACCCGACGACGGAGCCCCATGCATTCCGCCCTGCCCGGCGACCCGCGCGATCCCCGCGACCCCGCCGCCGAACCCGCAGCGGCCGGCGCCTCCCGTGCCCTTGCCCCGGTCGGCGTGCCCGCGTCGCCCGCGTCCGCTCCCGGCCCGGAGACGCCGCCCGCCGCCACGCAGGGCCTCGGCGCCCGCGCGGCCCGTGGCGCCATCGTCACGATCGGCGCGCAGCTCGTCCGCATCCTCATCCAGGTCGCGTCGGTCGTCGTCCTCGCCCGGCTCCTCACGCCCACCGACTACGGCCTGCTCGCGATGGTGCTCGCGATCATCGGCGTCGGCGAGATCTTTCGCGACTTCGGCCTCTCCAACGCGGCCATCCAGGCGCGCGACCTCAGCCGCACCCAGCGCGACAACCTCTGGTGGATCAACGCCGGCATCGGCCTCGTGCTCGCCGCCCTCGTCTTCTGCGCCGCCTGGCCGCTCGCGGCGGTCTTCGGCCACGACGAGCTGATCCCCATCGCGCACGCCCTCAGCCTCACCTTCGTCTTCAACGGCCTCGCGACGCAGTACCGCGCGAGCCTCACCCGCAGCCTCCGCTTCCGCGCGCTCGCGACGGCGGACGTCACGGCGCCCGCGGTCGCGCTCCTCGTCGCCATCGTCGGCGCGCTCCTCGGCTGGGGCTACTGGGCGCTCGTCGCGCAGCAGCTCACGCAGACCCTCGTGCTGCTCGGTCTCGCGGTCGGCTTCGCCCGGTGGATCCCGCGCCTCCCGCGCCGCGGCGAGCCCATGGGACCGCTGCTGCGGTTCGGCTGGAACATGGTGTCCAGCCAGATGGTCGGCTACGTCAGCAACAACATCGACACGTTCCTCGTCGGCCTCCGCTTCGGCGCCGGGTCGCTCGGCATCTACAACCGCGCGTTCCAGCTGCTGATGACGCCGCTCGCGCAGATCCGCAGCCCGCTCACCACGGTCGCGATCCCGGTGCTCTCGCGCCTCGCCGACGAGCAGCGCCGCTTCGCCGACTACGTCGCCCGCGGCCAGCTCGCCCTCGGCTACACGCTGGGCGCGGGCCTCGGCCTCGTCGCGGCGACGGCCGCCCCGATCACCGCGGTGTTCCTCGGCCCGCAGTGGGACAGCGTCGCGCCGATCCTCCGCCTCCTCGCCATCGCCGGGATCTTCGACACCCTCGCCTTCGTCGGCTACTGGGTCTACGTGTCGCGGGGCCTCACGGGCGACCTCTTCCGCTTCTCGCTGCTGAGCGCCGTGATCAAGGTCACCTGCATCCTCGTCGGATCCTCCTTCGGCATCGTCGGCATCGCCGCCGGCTACGCCGCGGCCCCCGCCATCTGCTGGCCGATCTCCCTGTGGTGGCTGTCGCGCAAGGCGCCCATCCCGACGCGCCGGCTCTACATGGGCGCCCTCCGGATCATCGGCGTCGTGGGGACGGTCAGCGTCGCCACGGGTGCGCTCCTCGCCCTGGTCGACACCGGATCCGACGTGCTGCAGCTCCTCGCCGGCGTCGGCACGACCGCGGTGCTGTACGCGCTCGCGGTCGCCCTCGTCCCGGCCGTGCGCCGCGACGTCCGCGGGGTGCTCGACCTCGCGCGCGTGCTGCCGAAGGCACGCCGGGGGAGCGGCTCGGCGCCGACGCCCGCGCCGGCCGCCGCCGACGCCGCTGACGCCCCCGCCGATCCGGCCCGCGCCGTCGAGCCCACCGGCGCCCGCGTCACGTCCTAGCTGTACCCGGCCATGACGTTGGTGACACTTCGGGGCGTGTGAGGAGGCCTCCTGGCTTGATGGAGCTGTCTAGTTCTGCCACTGCCAGGAGGCCTCGATGTCCCACGCTAATGCTCGTCTGACGGTTCACGGGAGGGTTCTCCTCGTGCGGCGGGTGGTCGAGGATCGTCGGCCGGTCTCGCATGTCGCGCGCGAACTCGGTGTGTCGCGTCAGTGCGCGCATCGGTGGGTGAATCGGTTCCGGTCCGAGGGCTTCGAAGGCTTGTCGGACCGGTCCTCGAGGCCGAGACGGGTGCCGACGAGGACGAGCCCGGAACGAGAACGAGCCGTCGTGGAAGCGAGGACCCGATTGCGATCAGGTCCTGCCCGGTTGGCGCCGGTGACCGGTGTTCCAGCCCGCACGATCTCCCGCATCCTGCGGCGGCACGGGGCACCGCCGTTGGCATGGTTGGACCCCGTCACCGGGGCCGTGATCCGGGCATCCCGGTCGATGGCAAACCGGTACGAGCATGAGCATCCCGGCGACCTGATCCACGTCGACGTGAAGAAGCTCGGCCGGATCCCGGACGGCGGCGGCTGGCGGGCGCATGGCCGCAGCGAACAGGTTCGTGGTCGTGGGATCGGGTTCGATTACGTCCACGCCGTGGTCGATGACCACACCCGCCTCGCCTACGCGGAGATCCACCCGGACGAGAAGGGCGTGACCGCGGCAGGGTTCCTGACCCGGGCCGCGGCGTACTTCGCCGAGCACGGCATCACCCGCATCGAACGGGTCCTGACGGACAACGCGTTCGCCTACCGGCACTCGGCCGCGTTCCAGAACGCGGTCACGCAGCTCGGTGCGAGGCAGAAGTTCATCCGCCCGCACTGCCCCTGGCAGAACGGCAAGGTCGAACGCTTCAACCGCACCCTCGCGACCGAGTGGGCCTACCGGCAACCCTTCACCAGCAACCAAGCCAGAACCGACGCCCTTGATCCGTGGATCCAGCACTACAACACTGAACGAATCCACTCGAGCCACGGGCTGACGCCCGCGGCCCGAGTGTCACCAACGTGATGACTCAGTACAGCTAGCCGCGACGCGTGCGGGGCGGCGTGCGCCACCGCTCGGCGTCCTGCCGCTCGGCGTCCTGGCGCCGGGCCACCCGCTTGGCCGCCTGCCCCGCGCGGAACGTGCTCCAGACGATGCCGCCGACGAGCAGCAGCGACCCCCAGCTGGCGACGCTGTTCATGCCGGCGCCGGCCGCGATCCCGCCGATGACGCCGCCGATCGCGACGGGCAGGCACGTGCTGCGGAGCGCGGGCAGGGCGGCCGTGTGCCCGGCGCGCCAGGCCTCGTCGCTCGCCATGAGGGGGCGCGTGCGGATCCCGATCCACCCGTTGCGCTTGAGGAGGCCCCAGGCCGCGAGCTGCGTGGTGCCGAGGATCAGCAGCGCCGCGACGGCGAGCAGCAGCGCGGGGACACCCATGCGCCCAGCCTGACACGGCCGGCCGCGCGGCAGGCGCTCAGCACTCGATGACGTTGACCGCGAGGCCCCCGGTGGACGTCTCCTTGTACTTGGTGGACATGTCGAGGCCCGTCTGCCGCATGGTCTCGATCACGGTGTCGAGCGAGACGAGGTGCGTGCCGTCGCCGTGCAGCGCCATGCGGGCGGCGTTCACGGCCGTGGACGCGGCGATGGCGTTCCGCTCGATGCAGGGGATCTGCACGAGCCCGCCCACGGGATCGCACGTGAGGCCGAGGTGGTGCTCCATCGCGATCTCGGCGGCGTTCTCGACCTGCCGCGGGGATCCGCCGAGCACCGCGCAGAGGGCGCCGGCCGCCATCGCGCACGCGGTGCCGACCTCGCCCTGGCAGCCGGCCTCGGCGCCCGAGATGGACGCGTTGGCCTTCACGAGCGAGCCGATCGCCGTGGCGGTGAGCAGGAAGTCGCGGATCCCGTCGCGGTCGGCGCCGGGCACGAACCGCAGGTAGTAGGAGCCGACGGCGGGGATGATGCCGGCCGCGCCGTTGGTGGGCGCCGTGACCACGCGCCCGCCGGACGCGTTCTCCTCGTTGACCGCGAGCGCGAACGCGTGCAGCCACTCGTGGCTGGTGTCGCGCGCGCCCTCGGCGTCGATGGTCGCGAGCTGCGAGGCGACCCGCGCCGCCCGGCGTCGGACGTTGAGACCGCCCGGCAGCGGGCCCTGGCCGCCGAGCCCCGCGGTCACGCACGCGGCCATCGCGTCCCAGATCGCGTCGAGGCCGGCGACCGCGCGGCGGGATCCGTGGATCGACTCCTCGGTGTCGCGCGCGACGTCGGCGATGGACCGCCCGGTGGTCTCGGCCAGCTCGATCAGCTCGTCGGCGTTGGAGAAGGAGTGCGGGAGCCCGGTCGGCAGCACGGCCGACGGCGCCTGGTCCTCGCGCAGCACGAACCCGCCGCCGACCGAGAACCACGTGCTCTCGAGCACCGTGCCGCCGTCGGCGTCGAGCGCCGCGAGGTGCATCGCGTTGGGGTGGCGGGGGAGCCGCGTGAACGGCTCGAAGGTGAGGTCGCGGCCCACCATGCGCACCGGGTGGATCCCCGCGAGCGGCACGTCGACGCCCTCGCCGAGCCCGGACCAGCGGCCGCGCACCTCGTCCGGGTCGCACGTCTCGGGCGCGAGGCCGGCGAGCCCCGCGACGACCGCGTCGGGCGTGCCGTGCCCGAGGCCGGTGGCGCCGAGCGAGCCGAACAGCCGCACCGTGACGCGCGCGATCCCCGTGAACCGCGGCGACGCCTCGCACTCCCGGGCGAAGAGCAGCGCCGCGCGCATGGGGCCGACGGTGTGCGAGCTCGACGGCCCGATCCCGATCGAGAAGAGGTCGAGTGCCGAGACGTACGCTGTCATCCCGTCAGACTATGCCGCCGCCTCTGCACGGTCCGCCGCGGGGGCGCCGGATCGCGTGGCGGCTGCGCGCCCGCGGCGGGCGGACCCGCACGAGGCGAGCGCCAGCCAGGTCCAGCCGATGGCGAGGCCGAGCATGGTGATCACGCCGCGCGGGAAGAAGATGTGGCTGTCAACGAACGAGACGGCCGCGATCACCGCGATGACGGCGCCCGGCAGCGCCCGCAGGCCCGCGTGCCGGATCACGAGCGCGCTCGCGAGCACGGTCACCGCGACGTACGACCAGACGCCCGTGACGACGATCCCGTCCGCGAGCGCGTACATGGTGGTCACGCCCTGGCCGCCCTCGAGCTTGAGGGCGCCGGCCGCGATGCCCGCGAGGATGTCGAGGGCCTGGTAGCAGACGGCGTACGCGAAGCCGAGGACGACCGCGAGGATCCCGAGGCGCCGGTCGTGGCGGCGCGTGAGGAGGATCGGCGCGATCGCGAGCAGCGGGAAGACGGGCAGCAGCGCGATGTGCAGGTCGCGCCAGTGCATGGCGGTGTCGTCGGTCAGCGAGCTCGGGTGCGACAGGCCCGCGGCCGCCAGCGCCAGCGGCGGGAGCGCGACGGCCACGAGGACGGCGGCGGTGCGGGAGCGGGAGGGCGAGGGGGAGGAGGGCGGGGCGACGGCGTCGGGCATGCGGTCATCGTAGGCACGGCGGGCGGCGCGACCCGCCCGCCCCAGGGATCCGACATGCGGAGAGCCCCCGCCGCCGATCCGGTCCGGATCAGGCGACGAGGGCTCCGCGGTGCAGAAGGACTAGGCCTTCTTGCGGCCCACGATCGCGCCGTAGACCAGCAGGACGATGATCGCGCCGACGATGGCGAGCGCGAGCGAGCCGAGGTCGAAGCCGTCGACCGGCTTGTTGAAGAGCGCGCTGCCGATGAAGCCGCCGAGGAAGGCCCCGACGACGCCCAGGATCAGCGTGACGATGATTCCGCCACCCTGCTTGCCCGGGAGGATCAGCTTGGCGAGCGCTCCGGCGATCAGACCCAGAACCAGAAAACCGATGATGCCCATGTGCGTTACTCCTCGAAGATTTCGTGCTGTGTGACACCCGAATGCGGGTGGACGTGACCCAGTCAAGCACCCGGAGGACCATTCGTGCAAAAACGTTTAGTGGATACGTCTTTACCGGACGGGGCTGCGGTACCCGTCCCGCCGCGGGATCCGGGGCGTCCAGGTGCCCGCGGTACCGTCGCCGCATGCGCATCCCACCGGCCCGTCGTCCCCGCGAGATCCCCGGCGAGGGGCAGGAGTCGGTGTGGGACTACCCGCGTCCGCCGCGCGTCGACCCGTCGTCCGAGCACGTCGTGATCGAGCTCGGCGGACGCGTCGTCGCCGACAGCCGATCCGCTGTGCGGGTGCTCGAGACGAGCCACCCGCCGGTCTACTACCTCCCCTCCGCCGACTTCGCCGCGGGCGTGCTCGCGTCTGCCGCGGGCCGGTCGTGGTGCGAGTACAAGGGGGAGGCGTCGTACCTCTCGCTCACCGCCGGCGGCGTCACGGCCGACCGCGCGGCCTGGTGGTACCCGTCGCCCACGCGCGGCTTCGAGGTGCTCGCCGACAAGGTCGCCGTGTACCCGTCCCGCATGGACGGCATCACGGTCGACGGCATCCAGGTGGAGGCCCAGGAGGGCGACTTCTACGGCGGCTGGATCACGCCGCGCGTGGTCGGCCCGTTCAAGGGCGCGCCGGGCACGCTCGGCTGGTGATCCGCGCGGCCGCCTCCGCTAGACCGCGGCCTTCCGCGAGCTGATCACGCCGGTGTCGAAGCCGACCAGGTGCAGGCCGCCGTGGAACCGGGCGTGCTCGACCTTGACGCAGCGGTCCATGACGACCGTGAGCCCGCGGGCCTCCGCGTCCTCGGCCGCCTCCTGGTTCCAGATGCCGAGCTGCACCCAGATGACGGGCGCGCCGATGGCGACCACGTCGTCCACCACCGAGGGGATGTCGCTCGCCTTCCGGAACACGTCGACGATGTCGGGCACCTCGGGCAGCGACGCGAGGTCGGGGTACGCCTGTCGCCCGAGGATCTCGGTGGCGTTCGGGTTCACGAAGTACACACGGTAGTCGCTCGACTGCTGCAGGTACGTGCCGACGAAGTAGCTGGAGCGGGCCGGGTTCGGCGAGGCGCCGACGATGGCGATGCTCGTCGCGCGGCGGAGGATCGCCTGGCGCTCCTTCGCGCTCGGTCCGGTCCACGTGCGCTCGCTGCGGAGGAGCGCGGCGAGCGGGCTGGAGCGGGGGATCGCGCAGGTGAGGCCGTTCTGGAGCTGCGTGGTCTGGGTGCCGTCGGCGTCGCCCCCTCCGGCTGGCGCTGTGGCGACCGGCTCGGCGGGAGCGGATGCCTCCGTGTCGGCTGCCTGCGCCTCGGCAGCGTCGCCCGCCGCGCGGTCGGCGGCCTCCTCGGCCGGGTCGAGCGGCTCGAGGTCGGCCGCGTCCGCGGCCGGGTGGGGCGTGGATCCGGTGCGCTCGGGCGGCACGCCGCCGGTGTCGAAGCTCACTTCGCTCCCTCCGTGGCGGCGGCGAGCGCCTGGTCCAGGTCGTGGATGATGTCGGCGACGTCCTCGATGCCGACGCTGATGCGGACGATGCCGGGCAGCACGCCCGCGTCCACCAGCTGCGACTCGCTCAGCTGCGCGTGGGTCGTGGAGGCCGGGTGGATGACGAGGGTCTTCGCGTCGCCGATGTTGGCGAGGTGGCTCGCGAGCTCGACCGACTCGATGAAGCGCTGGCCCACCGCGCGGCCGCCCGCGACCTCGAACGTGAACACGGATCCGGGTCCCGTCGGCAGGTACTTGCGCGCCCGCTCGTGGTGCGGGTGCGCGGGGAGGCCGGCCCAGTTGACGGCCGTGATGCGCGGATCCGCATCCAGCCACTCGGCGACGGCCCGCGAGTTGTCGATGTGCGCCTGCATCCGGTACGGCAGCGTCTCGACGCCCTGCGCGAGCAGGAACGCGGAGTGCGGTGCGAGCGCGGGCCCGATGTCGCGCAGCTGCTCGGCGCGGAGGCGGGTGAGGAACGCGTACTCGCCGAAGTTGCCGGTCCAGTTGAGGCCGCCGTAGCTCGGCACGGGCTGGTCCAGCAGCGGGAAGCGCGCGCTCCCCCAGTCGAAGAGGCCCGACTCGACGACCACGCCGCCGAGCGTGGTGCCGTGCCCGCCGAGGAACTTCGTGGCCGAGTGGATGACGATGTCGGCGCCCCACTCGATGGGCCGGTTGAGGTACGGGGTCGCGATGGTGGAGTCGATGACGAGCGGGACGCCGGCCGCGTGCGCCACGGCGGCGAGCCCCTCGATGTCCGCGATCTCGCCCGACGGATTCGCGACGGTCTCCGCGAAGACGAGCTTCGTGCGGTCGGTGATGGCGGCGGCGTAGTCGGCCGGATCGCTCGACTGGACGAAGGTGGTCTCGACGCCGAAGCGGCGGAGGGTCACGTTGAGCTGGGTGATGGATCCGCCGTAGAGGTTCGCGGAGGCGACGATGTGGTCGCCGGCGCCCGCGAGCGAGGCGAAGGTGATGTATTGCGCGCTCAGCCCGCTCGCCGTGGCGACCGCGCCGAGGCCGCCCTCGAGGCTGGCGACGCGCTCCTCGAAGGACGCGACGGTGGGGTTCGACATGCGCGAGTAGACGTTGCCGTACTTCTGCAGCGCGAAGCGCGCGGCGGCGTCGGCGGTGTCGTCGAAGACGAACGCGCTCGACTGGTAGATGGGGAGGGCGCGCGCGCCCGTGGTGGCGTCGGGGATGTTGCCCGCGTGGATCGCCCTCGTCTTGAACCCGTACTCGCGATCGACCATGGGGACGACGCTAGCCCGCGCTCCCGACGGTTCCCCGGCCGGGCCGTAACGGGGCGACATGCGGACGGGCGAGGCCGAGCATCAGCTCAGGCGCACGGCCGCGAGGGCGAGGCCCGCGATGAGCGCCCAGGAGAGGAGGCCGGCGGCGAGCGCGGATCCGCCCTGGCCGACGAGCTCGCGGAGGCGCACCGCGGATCCGAGCGCCACGAGCGCGATCGCCAGCAGCGCGGTCTGCACGACCTGCGCGGCGTCGAGCACGCCGACCGGGAGCGGCACGAAGGTGCGGATCAGCACGGCCGCGAGGAACCCGAGCACGAACAGCGGCACGATCGGCGGGCGCGCGGCGCCCGCGACGCGGCCCTCGCGGCGGCGCATCACGAGGCCCGCGACGGCGACGACGGGCGCGAGCAGCAGCACGCGCGTGAGCTTGACGGCGATCGCGATGGTGAGGGCCGCGGATCCCGCGATCTGCGCGGTCGCGACCACCTGCCCCACGTCGTGCACGCCCGCGCCCACCCAGTGCCCGAAGGCGACGTCGTCGAGGCCGAGCGGTCCGGCGAGCGGCGGCAGCACGGCGATCGCGAGGGTCCCGCAGAGGGTGACGAGCGCGACGGGCGCGCCCTGGTCGGCGGGCTTCGCGCGCGTGACGCCGGCCATGGCGCCGATCGCGCTCGCGCCGCAGATGGAGCACCCGGTCGCGAGCAGGAGCGGCTGCTGGCCCGGCATGCGGAGCGCGCGGGCGATCGCGTAGGTGCCCGCGAACGCGAGCACGACGACCGCGACCACGAGTAGGACCGCGCGCCAGCCGAGCCCGACGATGTCCGAGAGGCCGAGCTGCAGGCCGAGGAGCACCACGCCGATCCGCATCAGCCGCTTGGAGGCGAGCGTGAGGCCGGGCTTGAGCGCGCCGGTGAGCGCGGGCCGGGCGGCCGGGATCTGCGCGGCGACGATGCCCAGCGCGACCGCGACGGTGAGCAGCGGGATCGCCGGGACGAGCGCGTGCACGCCCCACGCGACGAGCGCCGCCGCCGCCGCGGCGCCGAGGCCGGGGAGCGCGGGGTGGAGGCGGGTGGCGGTGGCGGGCATCAGATCCAGCCCGAGGGGATCCACGCGTGTAGCCGCCAGAACCAGGTGGGCACGAGCTGCCCGGTCCACAGCGGGTAGAAGAACGCGCTGACGAGGGCGCACACCACGAGGACCACGCCCACGATCACGATGCCGCGCGTGCGGCGGGGCCGGGGATCGCCGCGGTCGCCGAGGATCATGCCGAGCACCATCGCGAGGCACAGGATCAGGTACGGCTCGAAGGCGATCGAGTAGAACTGGAAGACCGGGCGGTTCACGTAGAGCAGCCACGGCAGGTACCCGACGACCATGCCCATGAGCACGAGGCCCACGCGCCACTCGCGGCGGGCGGCGAGCCGGTAGACGAGGTAGCGCATCGCGGCCACCGAGAGCCACCAGATGATGGGATTCGCGATCGAGGTGATGGACGCCGAGCACGCGTCGATCGTGCAGCCCGACTCCCCGTAGCCGTAGCCCTCGTAGTAGAACTGCGTCGGCCGGTAGAGCAGGAGCCAGAGGCGCGGATCCGCGCGGTACGGGTGCGTGACGTCGAGCCCCACGTTGAACGCGTACTGCTGCGCGAGGTAGTGCCAGAGGCTCTGGATCGACAGCGGCACCCACGCGAGGCCGCCCTGCCACGCGTTCGCGCCCTCCGCCGCCCAGTCGCGGAAGTACCCGTTCGATGTGGCGAACCAGCCCGCGTAGGAGGCGAGGAACGCGGCGATCGCGGGCGGGACGAGGAGGAGGAACGACACGGGCCCCTGCACCGCGGCGCCCGCCGTGAACCACGCGGCGAGCCCGTGGCGGCGGCGCAGCAGCATGTCGGTGATCACCACGTAGAGGCCGAAGCCCGCGAGGAAGAAGATGCCGGACCACTTGACGCTGGAGGTCACGCCGAACGCGAGGCCGGCCGCGACGAGCCACGGGCGCCACAGCACGACCGGGCCGAACTCCAGCGGCCGCGCGTCCACGGGGCGCGCCGCCCGACGGCGTTCGAGCAGCGCGGTGAAGCGGCGCTCGTGCCAGGTGCGGTCGAGGAGGATCGCGCCGAAGCCGAGCAGGCCGAAGAACATCACGTGCGTGTCGAGCAGCGCGATGCGGCTCATCACGATGGCGTGGCCGTCGATCGCGAACAGGAAGCCGGCGATGGTCGCGACGACCGCGGAGCCCGTGAGGCGGCGGGCGATGAGCATCAGGAGGACGACCGCGAGCGTGCCGACGACGGCGGTCGCGATGCGCCAGCCCACCGGAGCCGCCGCGCCGAAGACCGCGAGGCCGAGCGCGATGATCCACTTGCCGAGCGGCGGGTGCGCCACGAACGCGGGTGCCTGGAGGTAGCCGTCGGTCTGCCCGGCGATGAAGTCGGGGTTCGGATCCGTGGGCCACGAGCCCTCGTAGCCGAGGTGGAGGAGGGTCCACGCGTCCTTCACGTAGAAGGTCTCGTCGAACACGAGCGTGGCGGGGTGGCCGAGGCTCTGGATCCGGAGGACCGCCGCGAGCAGCGTGATGGCGATGGGGCCGCCCCCGTGCCACGCGCGGCGGCGGGCGGGTGTGGAGACGAGGCGCGCCCACAGGTCGTCGAGGCGGGATCCGCGGGCGGTGACCGCGCGCTCGTCGGCGCGCTGGGCAGCCCGGGCCGGCGTCGCGTCCGGAGCGTCGGCGGGCTCGGGGATCACGTATGCCGCGACGGGAGCGGCCGTGCCGTCGTCCCCGTGCTCGGCGGGGCGGTGGGGCGAGTCGGGCACGGCTCATCATCGCACGCAGGTGCGCGGGCGCCCGGGTCGCGGACGCTCCGCGGCTCCGGGGCGTCGGGACCCCGTGAGGTTCCGGACGGGGGCCGTAGGAGTCCCGTGAGCGGGCTCGCGGGCGGGATCCGCGCGGAGGTGGACTGGGCGCATGCCCTTCCCGTGCCGCGTCCCTCCCGTCCCCACCCGCGCGGCGGAGGCGCGGCGATGAGCGTGATCGCGGCCGTCGCGACGCCGCGCGCGGGTGCGGCGACCCCGGCGGTGCCGGCCGCGCCCGCCGTGCTCGACGACGTCGTGGTCGCCGGGGTCTCGATGCGGCGGCTCGTGGAGGTGTGCGGCACGCCGTGCGTCCACTCGAACGAGGCGCTGGGGATCCGCGACGACGCGGACGGATGCGGCGCGCTCGTGGTCGTGGCGGTGACGGCCGTCCTCGTGGGGCCCGGCGGGGAGCGCGTCGTCTGCGTCGACGGGCACCTCGACGGCGTGGACGCGCGCTGGTCGGAGGCGCGCGTCCTCGGCCGGCCGGTCGGCGGCCGGTCGGTGGCGCGGATCGTCGCGGCCTCACCGACCTCGGGGACGACCGCGGTCGCGCTCCCCGACGACCTGGCGCTCGGGGACCTCGTCGTCGTGCCGTGCGGCGGATCGCCCGCCCTGCACGACGTGCGGCTCGGCGGGCGTCCCGTGGGCACCGAGCGCCTGGGCGGGCGCGGCGCGGGGGAGCGCCGCGTGCCGCCGCGTCGTCGGCGGAGGCACTGAGGTGCGCGCGCCGCTCCTCGACCCGTCCGCCGGCGGCAGCCGTTCGCGGACCCCGCGCATGGCGTTCGCGGGCGACGACATCCCGGCGCTCGCCGACCTGCGCGCCGCCCTCCAGGACCGGGGCGACGAGGATCCGCGTCCCGTCCGCGCCCTGGTCGTGGGCGTCGACGCGCAGGCCGGCGGGATCCGCGGGGTGCACGCCGCCGCGCGCTGCCTCCGCGCCGTGCGCGTGCCGGACCACCTGCCGCAGCTACGGCACCTCGTGGTCGTGGTCGGCGGCCGCATCGGCGCGATCCGGCCGGACCTCCGCGCGCTCGACGCGTGGGTGGTGCGCACGCACGCGGGGCTCGAGCGCACGCGCGGCGCGGACGTCGCCGTGACGGGGATCCTGGTGTCCGGCTGCGTGACGCCCCGGCTCCTCACGAACCGGGTCGTCGACCTCGTCCGGCACCCGATCGCGGCGCCGCGGATCGCCGTGGCGTGGGCGGACATCCGCGACCGGCGGATCCGCGACGTCGCCCTGGAGGCGTGGTGCTGATCCGCCGTCCGGCGATCCCGCGGCCCGGGGGCCGGGCGGCCTAGGCCTCCTCGGCCTCCGGCTCCTCGTCGAGCAGCAGGAACAGGCCCGCGTAGGGCTCGAGCTGCACGGGGAAGCTGGACAGGTCGTCGACCGTGCCGACCTCCTCGCCCGAGGTCGCGTCGCGCACGACGCGGCGGGCGGGGAGCTCCTCGGAGCGGACGGTCGCGACGATCGCCTCGCCCGTGAAGTTCAGCACCGTGAGCTGCAGGCGCGCGTCGGCCTCCGGGTCGCCGTTGTCCAGGCGGTGCACCATCACCAGCATGCCGGGGTGGCCGACGTCGGGGACGTCGAGCTGCGTGCCGAGCGCGACGTCGAAGCGCTCGCGCACCTCGAGCACGCTGCGGAGCCCGGACGCGAACGACGACGGGTCGCCGACCTGCGCGGGCAGCGATCCGTAGAGCGAGCGGCCGCGCGGCATCCCGGATCCGGACCCGGTCGCCTCGGGCGCCGCGTCGAGCAGGTCGTGCCCGCCGCGGTGGACCCAGCGGGTGTCGCCGCCCTCGATGAGGTCGGCCACCTGCGACGCGTGCAGCGGCAGCACGCCGAGCAGGTCCCACGCGGAGAGCGCGAAGACGCCCGGCTGCCACGCGTTGAACTTGGCGAGCAGGAGGTGCGCGGCGCGGATCCCGGCGACGTCGCCATCGCCGATCGCGTCGAGCGTCGTGAAGCCCTGCGCGGCCGCGATGACGGACGCCGTGGTGCAGGCGATGCCGTTCGTCGTGAACACGTGGTTGTAGTCGGCGCTGTCGCCCGTGAGCTCCTCGAGGAGGTCGCCGCGGATGGTCTCCGCGAGATCCGCCCCGGTCATCTCGTCGCCGCGGAACGGGAACACGTCGGCGCAGTGCTCGGTCGCCCAGTGCACGAGCTCGTAGGTGAGCTCGTCGTGGTTCTGGAGCGCGTGCACGAGGGTGACGGGATCCACGCCGACCTCGAGCGAGGTGCGGAGCGTGAGGCGCAGGAACTCGGTGTCGCCGGTCGCGAGCGCGTGCTGGTACGCGGGCCGGTTGATGAAGTCGTAGGAGAGGTCGGCGCCGACGCGGCCGGTGTCGCGGATGTCCTCCATCGTGAGGTTCAGCTCCTGGAAGGAGAATCCGCCGACCTTGCGCACCATGCTCGCGATGAGGTGGTTCGCCGCCTCCGAGAGCGGGTGGCCCTCGGACCACGCCGGGCCCTCGACGCTCTTCTCCACGCCGAGGAAGCCGTTGGCGTCGAGCCGGAGCGCGCTCGCGCCGAGGTCGCCGAGCGAGTGCAGCGCGTCGCCGATGACCATGCGCATTCCGGCGAACGTGGGGTCGAGCCAGTTGATGGAGGGCTGGCCCTGCTTGAAGTAGTGCAGGTAGACCCAGCGGCGGGTGCGGCCGTCGACGCCGAGCACGGGCGCGGTCGCGCTCCAGTTGGTCTCCTTGACGCCGGGCGCGTAGAAGATCACGCGCTGCAGGCGGCCGATGATGTAGCCCTGGTCGGCGAGCGCCTGCTCGGCGGCGACGTCGAGGTTCACGGCGTCGCGGCCGGGGAGCACGTCGGGCAGGAGGCCCCAGTCCTCCTCGGGGATCTCGACCATGTGGTAGATCCCGGGGAAGTCCTTGTAGCCCATCTCCGCGAGGCGGAAGTCGGCGCCCTTGCCGGTGTGGCCGGGCACGATGTCGTCGATGACGCTGCCGCCGTGCCGGTCGGCGACCTCGGTGAGGCGTCGGAACTCGTCCTCCGTGCCGAACGCGGCGTCGATCTGGGTGCTGATGCGGTCGAAGTGGCCGTCGACGCTCGCGGTCTGCGACCACTCGGTGATGCCGCCCGCGAGCTTCACGGGGCCGGTGTGCACGGCCTCGATGCCGATGGACTGGAAGATCTCCCACAGCTGCGGGTCGCCGAGCGCGCCGAGGTACGACTCGCCCTCCTTCGTGATGAGCGAGATCGGGTAGGCGGTGAACCAGACCGACGCGGTGTCGATGGCGCGGCGCGCGTCCGGCCGGGCGTACGGGTTCGACCACATGCTGGGCGAGCCGGAGAGGCCGCGGCTCAGCACGTCGGCGTCCCCGAGCATCGACTGGCGGCGGAGCCACTCCACGTAGGAGGGGTTCGACGCGTCGGCGGCGCGCGGGTCGTTCGACGAGCGGCGGATCCCGCTGGCGCGCAGCTGCGGACGGGCGCGGAGACGGGCGGGGCGGGCCGGGAAGCGCTCCTCGTCGTACGTGATCTCCGTGGGCTCCGGCTCGGGGATCGCGTTCGTCTCGATGGCGTCGTCCACTGGTGCTCCTCGGGGTGGTGGTTCGTCGCGCCCGATCCGGGCGGCGTCGGCCCGCGGGGCCGCTGTGACGAGCGTACGCAGGATGGCGGGTGGCGTGCGGCCACCGCCGTGCTGCGCACCCGCCGTGCCAGCATGGATCCGTACCCGTCGTCGAGTCCCGCCGCATCGTCCCCGTCCCGCCGGGAGCGGCGTTCGCGATCTCGCAGACGCAGGGGGCGATCCGGAAGCGGTGGGATCCCTTCATCGCGCACCAGCACCTCAT
Organism: Clavibacter michiganensis subsp. insidiosus; assembly: GCF_002240565.1. Lineage (GTDB taxonomy): Bacteria > Actinomycetota > Actinomycetes > Actinomycetales > Microbacteriaceae > Clavibacter > Clavibacter insidiosus. Next base: position 1,001,919 of record NZ_MZMO01000001.1, read on the forward strand.
GGGCGGCGCGACGGAGCCCGCCAAGGGCGTCCGGACGTTCACCGTCTCGCGCCTCGGTCTCAGCATGGTGAGCGAGTACGTCTCGCACCAGCCGCCGTCGAACGTGGGCATGACGATGACGCAGGGGTCGTGGTTCTTCGCGCGCATGGGCGGCGGATGGCGGTTCGCGCCCGTCGAGGGCGAGCCCGGGCAGACGCTCGCGACCTGGCGCTACAACCTCGCGTGCCGGCCCGCCTGGCTCGCGCCCGTCGCCGAGCGCATCGGCGCGTGGATCCTGCAGCGCGACATGGACCGGAGCATCGACGGGTTCGCGCGCGGGTGCGCGGATCCCGTGGTGCTGGCGCACGTGGGTCCGGGCGCCGTCATGTCCGACGGGAGCTGACGCGTGTTCCTGCGGAGCCGGTCGCGCGGGCGCGACACCTTCGGCTTGGTGATCCTGGGGGTCGGCCTGTGCGTGGTGTCGGTGCTCGGGCTCACGGGCGTCTTCGGCGAGATCAGCAGCGCCGGGCGCGGTTCGACGATCGTGCTCCTGGGCGTGCCCATCGGCCTCGTCGTGATCGGCATGGGGATCGCGAACGCCATCCGCGGCTGGAGCGACCCGGGCGACGCCGAGGTCGACGATCCTCCCCATGCCGGCGACCGATCCGGCCTGCCCGACCCGGACGGGACCGGCCCGGACCGCACCCGCCCGGATGGGATGATCGACCGGTGATCATCCTCGGCGCGACCCCCATCGGCAACCTGGGCGACGCGTCGCGGCGGCTCGTGGAGGCGCTGTCCTCCGCCACGGTCATCGCCGCCGAGGACACCCGCACCACCATCCGCCTGCTCGGCGCGCTCGGCGTCGAGAACCGGCCGCGCCTCATCGCGCTGCACGACCACAACGAGCAGGAGCGCTCCGCCGACCTCGTCGAGCTGGCGCGCGAGACCGACGTGCTCGTCCTCTCCGACGCCGGCATGCCCGCGATCTCCGACCCCGGCTTCCACCTCGTGGAGGCGGCGGCCGCGGCGGGTGTCCGCGTCACGGTGATCCCCGGCCCGAGCGCCGTCCTCAGCGCGCTCGCCGTGTCCGGCCTCCCCACCGACCGCTTCACGTTCGAGGGCTTCCTGCCGAGGAAGGGCGGCGACCGGCGCCGCGTGCTCCGCGAGCTCGTGCGCGAGCGCCGCACCATGGTCTTCTTCGAGTCGCCGAACCGGCTGCAGGCGTCGCTCGAGGACGTCGTCGCCGAGTGGGGCCCGGACCGCCGGCTCGTCGTGTGCCGCGAGCTGACGAAGCTGTACGAGGAGGTGCGCCGCGGATCCGCCGCCGAGCTCGCCGCCTGGGCCGCCGAGGGCGTGCGCGGCGAGATCGTCGTGGTCGCGGAGGGCGCCGCGGCCCTCGAGGTCGACCTCGCGACCGGCGTGACCCAGGTGCTCGAGCTGGTCGCCGACGGCGCGCGCCTCAAGGACGCGGCCGGCACCATCGCGGAGGCGACCGGCCTCGGCAAGCGCGACCTGTACCAGGCGGCGCTGCAGGCCAGGTGACGCACCGGCGCCACGCGGGCGCCGGACAGCCGGTCCCGCGGGACGGGCACTCTCGCGCGCACGCGGAGCGCGTCGCCTGGATCAGCGCGCTCGACATCCACGGCCACGGCGCCGGCCGCCCGGACCACGTGGTGGCCGTAGACGACCTGCAGCCGCTCGCGGAGTCGCCCGACCGGGTCGCGGATGCCGCGGTCAGCCGTCGCCGAGATCGGCCCAGCCCGGGTAGCGCGCGCTCAGGGCGCGGGCGCTCTCCCGGAACGCCTCCGCCCACGGGGTCTGCCGACGGCGCGCGCTCCAGGCGAGGCCGATCTCGCGGGAGGCGAGCGACGACGCGATGGGCACGGACACCACGCGCGGGTTGATGGTCGTCTCGTTCGGGAGGATCGCCACGCCGAGGCCGCTCGCCACGTAGTCGCGCACGGTCTGCGCGTTGTCGGCCTCGAGGAAGATCGCCGCGCGGAACCCGGCCTCCGCGCACAGCGCATCGGCGAGCTGTCGCGTGGAGTAGCGCGGATCCAGGGCGAGGAAGCCCTCGTCGGCCGCCTCGGCGAGGTCGATGCTGTCGCGTCCCGCCAGCCGGTGGTGCGTGGGCATCACGAGGCTGAGGGCCTGCCTGCCGAGCGGCATCCAGCGGAACCCCTCGCCCGGATGCGGGGCCAGCACCGCGATGTCCACGCCGCCTCCGCGCAGCTCCTCCACGAGACGCACGCCGGATCCCTCGTGATGCACCACGTGCACGGCCGGCTCCGCGGCGTGGAACGCGGATACGAGCTCCCCCACCACACTCGGGCCGAGCGAGTGCAGGAAGCCGACCGTGAGCACCGGCGGGGCCCCGCCGCCCACCGCCTCCGCGAGCGCCAGGCGGAGGTCCTCGAGCGCCGCGCGGGCGGCCTCGGCGATGAGCGCCCCCTCGGCCGTGAGCTGGACCTCGCGGCCGACGCGACGGAACAGCGCGACGGCCGCCTCCTTCTCCCACCTGGCCATGGCGCGGCTGAGAGTCGGCTGGCTCACACCGCTGACGGCGGCGGCGCGTGTCACGTTGGTGTCGTCGCCGAGCGCGGCCCACTGCAGCAGGGCGGGTGCGAGATCGGCCAGGAGGTCGGACGCGGGATCCGATTCATTCATGTCCGCATGACGTTATCAGCGCTGCATTGGTCGGGTCGACGGGTCCGCAGGAGCCTTGTCGGGTACCGAACGGAAAGGCACCTCCATGGTCCTCACCATCGCCACCGCGCTCCTGCCGGTGTTCTTCGTCATGGCGCTCGGCTTCTTCGCCGGCAAGCGCCGGATCGTCGACAACTCGGACGTCGGCAGCCTCAACCACCTGGTGATGCTGTTCGCGCTCCCCATCTCCCTCTTCACGGCCATCGCCGTCACCGACCGCTCGGTGATCCTCGCGAACTGGTGGCTCGCGGTCGTGCTCGTCATCGTGATGGTGCTCACCTACGCCATCGTCTACGTCGCCCAGACGCGGATCGCGAAGCTCTCGCCGGGCGACGCCGCCGTGCAGACCCTCACCACGGCGTTCCCGAACTACGCCGCCATCGGCCTCCCGCTCACCGCCGCCGTCTTCGGACCGAGCGCGGCGCTCGCGGTGGCCGTGGCCATCGCCGCGGGCTCGGTGACCATCTCGCCGCTCACGCTCGCGCTGCTCGAGAACGCGCGGGCCACGGAGGCGGGGGAGACGGGATCCACCGGTCGCCGCTTCCTCACCGCGCTCGGCAGGAGCGTGCGCAAGCCCATCTTCCTCGGCCCGGTGCTCGGCCTCGTCTGGTCGCTCCTCGCGATCCCCGTGCCGGACCTGCTCTCCACCACGCTGCGGGAGATCGGGGGAGTGGCCGCGGGCGTCGCCCTGTTCCTCACGGGCCTCATCCTCGCGGCGCAGCGGATCCGCATCACGGGCAACGCGGTCGTCTCGAGCCTCGTGAAGACCGTGGCCCAGCCGATCCTCGGCCTCCTCGTGATCGTGGTCCTGCGGGTGCCGCAGCCGTTCGCCGGCCAGGCCCTCCTGCTGCTGTCCATCCCGGCCGGGTTCTTCGGGATCCTCTTCGGCCTCAACCACAAGCTCCGGCCCGCGGTGGCCGGATCCACGCTCGTGCTCTCCAGCCTCATGTCGATCGTCACGCTGTCCATCGCCATCGCGCTGCTCTCGGGCACGGGCTAGGTCGCCGCCTCCACCCCATCCATCCCGCATCCGCTCCCGAACCGAGGAGATCCACGTGACCCCCGAGAACGATCCCACCCGCTGGCAGACCCGGCGCCTCCGCAAGCAGGAGCGCATGTCCGCCGCAGCCCCTCTCGCCGACGGCATGGTCGTCGCCACCGAGGACGCCGTCCGTCTGCTCGAGGCGGTCATCCGCCCGGGCGACAAGGTCGCGCTGGAGGGCGACAACCAGAAGCAGGCCGACTTCCTCTCCCGCGCGCTCGCCGAGGTGGATCCGGGCCGCGTGCACGAGCTGCACATGCTCATCTCCTCCATCTCGCGGCCCGAGCACCTCGACCTGTTCGAGAAGGGCATCGCGTCGAACGTGGACTTCGCCTACGCCGGCGCGCAGTCGACGCGCGTGGCGACGCTGCTGGCCGAGGGCACGATGAAGGTGGGCGCGATCCACACCTACCTCGAGCTGTACGCGCGCCTGCTCGTCGACCTCATCCCCGACATCGCGCTCGTGGCCGCCGACCGGGCCGACCGGAACGGCAACCTCTACACGGGGCCGAACACGGAGGACACCCCGACCATCGTCGAGGCCACCGGGTTCCGCAGCGGCATCGTCATCGCGCAGGTCAACGAGCTCGTGGACGACCCGGCCGACCTGCCGCGCGTCGACATCCCCGGGTCCTGGGTCGACTTCGTGATCGTGGCCGACCGGCCGTTCCAGGTCGAGCCGCTGTTCACGCGCGACCCCCGGAAGATCACCGACGTGCACGTGCTGCTCGCGATGCTCGCCATCCGCGGCGTCTACGAGCGGCACGAGGTCACGAGCCTCAACCACGGCATCGGCTACGACACGGCGGCCATCGAGCTGCTGCTGCCGACGTACGGCGAGAGCCTGGGCCTCCGCGGCCGGATCGCGCGCAATTGGGCGCTCAACCCGCACCCCACGCTCATCCCGGCCATCGAGGCCGGCTGGGTGGAGAGCATCTCGTCGTTCGGCGGCGAGGTCGGCATGGACCGCTACGTGGCCGCGCGCTCCGACGTGTTCGCCACCGGGCACGACGGCTCGCTGCGCTCGAACCGCGCGCTCGCCCAGACCGCCGGCCTCTACGCGACCGACATGTTCATCGGCTCGACCCTGCAGATCGACCCGCTCGGCAACTCCTCCACCGTCACCGACGGCCGCCTCTCCGGGTTCGGCGGCGCTCCGAACCTCGGCAACGACCCGCGCGGCCGCCGCCACCCGACCCCCGCGTGGCTGAGCCTCGCCGAGGCCGACGGGCAGCTGGGCGTTGTCCGAGGCCGCAAGCTCGTGGTGCAGATCGCGGAGACGTACGGCGCGGGCGCGACCCCGAAGTTCGTCGAGCACCTGGACGCGGTGGGCGTCGGCGAGAAGGCCGGCATGCCCATCGCGCCCGTGATGATCTACGGCGACGACGTGACGCACGTCGTGAGCGAGGAGGGCGTCGCGTACCTCTACAAGGCGCGTGACCTCGAGGAGCGGCGCCAGGCCGTGACCGCGCTCGCGGGCGCCGGCCCCGTCGGCTCCGAGTCGACGCCGGCCCAGCGCGCGCAGCTGCGGCGGGACGGGATCCTCGCGACCCCCGAGGACCTCGGCGTCCGCCGCACGGACGCGAACCGCTCGCTGCTCGCGGCGAAGAGCGTCGAGGACCTCGTCACGCTGTCCGGCGGACTCTACGACCCGCCCGCGAAGTTCCGGAGCTGGTGATCGCCGTGACGATGATCGACGTGCGTCCCGCGTCCGCCGCGGGCGCAGCCGCCACCCGCCGGCGGGTCGACGAGCTCGCCGACCACGCGGTCGCGGCGCTCACGGCCGAGGCGACGCTCACGCCCAAGCCCGGGCTCGTGGATCTCCGCGGCCCCGGCGCGCACGACGACATGGACGTGGAGACCCTCATCCGCTCGGCCGAGTCGCTGCGCGGCACGTTCCGCGAGCTCGCCGCGGCGGGCGTCGGCAGCCGACCCGGGCCGGACCTCCGCGAGCGGCTCGCGGAGATCGGCCGACGCGGTGAGGCGGCGATGATGGCCGCGACCGGCGGCGTGAACACGCACCGCGGCGCGATCTGGGCCCTCGGGCTCGTCGTCGCCGCGGCCGCAGCGGATCCCACGGGCACGCCGGGCGATCTCGTCGCCTCGGCCGCCGCGACCGCCCTGCACCCCGACCGCCGGGCGCCGCAGCCGACGACCCCGGGATCCCTCGTCCGCGCGCGCTACCGGGTGCCGGGCGCCGTCGGGGAGGCGCAGGCCGGGTTCCCGCACGCGATCCTGGGCCTCGACACCATGCGCGCCCGGCTCGCCGCGGGAGCGCCCCCGACCGAGGCGCATCTGGATGCGCTGCTCGCGATCGTGGCCGTGCTCGACGACACCTGCCTCCTCCACCGCGGCGGCGTCCACGGCCTGCGGGCCGCGCAGGTCGGCGCATCCCGTGCGCTCGACCTCGGCGGCGCGTCCACCGCGGCCGGCGCCCTGGCCCTCGCGCGCCTCGACGCGCAGCTGACCGGCTCCCGCCTCTCCCCCGGCGGCAGCGCGGACCTCCTCGCGCTCGCGCTCCTCCTCCACGCGCTCGAGAGCGCGCCCCTCGACACCTCCCACCCCATCCTCCGGAAGGACACCTGATGCAGACCCTCCGCATCGACCACCCCGCCACCCGGCCCCTCGCACGCAACGTGCACGTGGGCGCCGTGGCCTCGGGTGACCTCGAGATCCTCATGACGCCCGTGCCCGACGGCACCTCGGCCGAGGTCGTGGTCCGCACGAGCGTCGACGGCTTCGACGACGTCTGGCGGCGCGTGCTCGACCGCTTCCTCGACGTGTCGGCCCTCGTCGCGCACTACGAGATCAACGACTTCGGCGCCACGCCGGGCATGGTCGCGCTGCGGCTTGCCCAGGCGCGCGAGCTCGCCGACGACGCGGCGGAGGCCGCGGACCAGCAGGACGGAGACGCACGATGACCGGCACCCTCACCCCCGCGTTCACGGAGCTCCGGGCGCGCGAGCGCGTCGCCGCCGTCCTCGACGCGGGCACCTTCCGCGAGATCCTCGACCCCTTCGCGGGTCTCGAGTCGCCCCACCTCGCCCCGCAGGGCATCGTCCCGCAGAGCGACGACGGCGCGGTCGTCGGCCGCGGCACCATCGACGGCGTGAGCGCCGTGGTGGTCGCGCTCGACGGCGGCTTCCAGGGCGGCGGCATCGGCGAGGTGTCGGGCGCCAAGCTCGCCGCGTCGCTCGAGCGCGCCATCGACGACAACCGGCGGGGGATCCCGACGCGTGCCGTCATCCTGCTGGAGACCGGGGGGATCCGGCTGCAGGAGGCGAACCTCGGCCTCCTCGCCATCGCCGACATCCACGCCGCCATCGTGGAGCTGCGCTCCTACGGGCCCGTCGTGGGCGTGGTCGCGGGCACGGTCGGCTGCTTCGGCGGCATGGCCATCGCGGCCGGGCTCACGAGCCACCTCATCGTCACGCGCGGCGGACGCGTCGGCCTCAACGGCCCCGAGGTCATCGAGACCGAGGCGGGCGTCGCCGAGCTCGACTCCTCGGACCGCTCGCTGATCTGGTCCATGATCGGCGGCGAGCAGCGCCAGGCCGTCAGGCAGGCTGAGATCCTCGTGGCCGACGCGGTCGACGAGCTCGCCGCGGCCGTGCACGGCGTGTTCGCCGCGGCATCGGACGGGACGCCGCAGCCCGTCGCCCGCGCCGCCCGCATCGACGAGGCCGAGCGCGTGCTCGCCGCCATCGACCCCACCACCCGGCCGACGCCCGCCGACGTCCGCGCCCTCACGACAGGAGGCTCGCTGTGAGCACCGACCCCGCCGCCCCGCTCTTCGGCACCGTCTGGTTCGACGCGCTCGCCGCATCCGCCGACGCGCCCTTCCCCGGCGCTCCCGGCTCGCTGCGCATGGGCGAGGTCGCGCTCGACGACGGCTCCGCCGCGGCGCTCGTCGCCGTCGTCCCGGACGCCGACGCGCGGTTCCCCCGCGCCCGCTCCGGCGAGGTCGGGCTCGAGGAGGGCTGGGGACTCGCGCGCGCAGTGACCGCCCTCGTGGATGCCGACGCGTCAGCCCCGACCCGCCGCCCCATCGTGATCGTGGTCGACGTGCCGAGCCAGGCCTACGGCTACGTGGAGGAGCTCCTCGGGATCCACCAGGCGCTCGCCGCCTCCACGAACGCCGTCGCCTCGGCCCGGCTCGCGGGCCACCCCGTCGTCGCGCTCGTCGTGGGCAAGGCCATCTCGGGCGCGTTCCTCGCGACCGGGCTGCAGGCCAACCGCATCGTGGCGCTGGATCACGACGGGATCGCCGTGCAGGTGATGAGCAAGCAGTCGGCGGCCCGCATCACGCGCCGCACGATCGCCGAGCTCGACGCGGCGGCCGACGCGATCCCCGCCACCGCCTACGACGGCGCCTCGTTCGCGAAGCTCGGCGCGGTGGCGGACCTCGTGTCCGTCGAGCAGCCGGCCGCGCCCACGGACGCGGACGTCGCCGCGGCGCGCACCGCAGTCTCAGTCGCCGTAGCCGACGTGCGCGCCGGATCCGTCGACCTCGGCTCGCGCCTCACGTCGCCCGGAGGCCGGGATCAGCGCGCCGCCTCCGTGCTCGTGCGCGAGAGGGTCGCGGAGGCATGGGACCTCTGACCCCCGAGCGGCGACCGCGCCCGCACGATCTCGTGCGGGCGCGGTCCGTCGATGACCTGCGCCCGGCCGACGCGAGCGCGCCCCGGCCCGCCTGGGTCCCGGAGGCGCTCACCCGCGGCGATGCGCCGTGGGCGGTCGTCCGCCGAGGTGCGCCCGCCGGCGCCGCCGTGCTCGTGGGCGTGCGCGGCTCCACCCGTTCCGAGCGCTGGGCCGCCGAGCTGGATCCGTCCGCCGTCCGCGACGTCGTCCGCCCGGCGGACGTGCCGCGCATCCCGCGCGCGGGCCGCGCCGCCCTCCCGGTGTTCGCCGCCCTCGCGCGCGTCGCGCCCCTGCTCGACGCCGTGGCTCCGGGAGCATGGGGTCCCGTGGGCAGCTGCGCGTACGAGCTCGTGAACGGCATCCCCGTGGTGCGCGACGGGAGTGACCTCGACCTCGTGATCGACGCGCCGACCCCGCTCGATGCCGCCGAATGGATCCGGGTGGCCGCCGCCCTGCGCGCCGCCGCGGGCGACGTGCGCGCCGACGTGCAGGTCCTCACGCCGCACGGCGGCTTCGCGCTCGACGAGTGGACGCGCGCCGGATCCGCGGGCGTCGCCCTCCGCACCGACGCCGGTCCCCGCCTCGTCGCGGATCCGTGGGCCACACCGGCGGGAGGCGGGCGATGAGCACCACCGCCGTCCTCTTCCCTGGCCAGGGCGAGCAGCGCCCCGGGATGCTGCACGAGCTGCCGCCCGAGGGCGACGCCGTGCTCGCGGCAGCCGCCGACGCGCTCGGCGAGGACCCGCTCCTCCTCGACGCGCCCGACGTGCTGCACGGCACGCGCGCCACGCAGCTCGCTCTGCTCATCGCCGGGGTCTCCTGGTACCGCGCCGCCGTCGCGCGCGGCCTGGCCGTCAGCTACCTCGGCGGGCACTCCATCGGCCACTGGGCGGCCGCGGTCTCCGCCGACGCCCTCGACCTGCCCGACGCCCTGCGGCTGGTGGCGCTCCGCGGCGAGGCGATGCGGGCCGCGAGCCCGACGGGATCCGGCATGACCGCGGTGCTCGGCCTGCGCGAGGAGGCCGTGGAGCGCGTCGCCGCCAGCGCGCGCGACGCGGGTCTGCTCGCCTGGAGCAGCAACGTCAACGCCGACTGGCAGGTGGCCGTGTCGGGTACGGAGCCCGGCCTCGACCGCGTCAGCGAGCTCGCGCGCGCCGCCGGGGCGCAGCGCGTGGTCCGCCTCGCCGTCGAGGTGCCCGCGCACAGCCCGCTCATGGCACCGGCGGCCGAGCGCCTGCATCGCGCGCTCGACGGGATCGAGGTGCGCCGCCCGTCGCTGCCGCTCGTCGGCAACCTCACCGGGCAGACGCTGTTCACGGCCGACGCGCTCCGGCGCGAGCTGTGGCTTGGCATCGAGCGCCCGGTGCGCTGGCGGGACGGCACGCGCGTGCTCGCCGAACGCGGCGTGACCCGCTGGCTCCAGGTGCCGCCCGGCCGGTCGCTCGAGCGGCTCGCGTCGGCCCTGCCGGATGCGCGCGCGCTCGCGGTGGACGACGTGGGCCTCGACGAGGCGGTCGCTCGGCTCGCCCGGAGCTGAGCCGTGCGGTCCCGCTCCAGCGCCTCGGCGATGCCAGGACGTACGCGCGGATCCCGATCATGGCGCTCCTCCTCGTCGCCGGCCGCCGAGCGCCGTGCGCCGCCCTCAGTCCGACGGATCCTGTGCCCGGCGCTCCCGGAACGCGACCATGTTCATCCGGTTGCCGCAGCGCACGCTGCAGAACCGCTTCGAGCCGTTGAGGGAGAGGTCGACGAGCACGCCGTCGCAGTCGTCGGCGGCGCACTCGCGGAGGCGGTCGGTGGCGTCGGAGCGCACGACGTCGACGAGGGCCATGGCGGCCTCCACGAGGATCCGGTCGGCGAGCGGCGCGTCCTCCGGGGTCGCGTGCAGGTGCCAGTCGAGGGCGTCGTGCCGCACGAGCCGGGGTGCGGCGCGGTGGCGCGCGAGCAGCTCGTTGACGGGATCCACCATGGCGTCGCGGTCGAGTCCCCAGATCTCCCGCAGGCGGGCGCGGGCGCGGTGCACCTCGCGCAGCTCGCGGTCGTCGCGGTCGAAGCGGCCGGAGAAGCCGCTGCGGGTCATGAGGTCGGCGAGCTGCTCGGGGGTCGCCAGCAGGTCGTCTCCCGAGCGGGTGGCGCGCGGGGCCGTGTTGAGGATCACGGCGTCGAACGTGAGCACGTCCTCCGTGTCAGGGGTGAAAAGCAAGTTGACTCCTTATCCGAGACCAGTCTAACGTCAGGACCGTAGGCCGCATGGCCCCTGACGAGACGAGCGCACCATGGAACGACGCCACCTGACCACCGGACTCGTCCTCGCGGTCGTCGCCGCGGCCTCCTTCGGGTTGTCGGGCGCGTTCGTGAAGCCGCTGCTCGAGGCCGGGTGGAGCCCGGTCGCGGCCGTCGCGCTGCGGGCGCTCATCGGCGGGCTGCTGCTGGCGCCGATCGCGCTCGTGCAGCTGCGCGGCGACCTGCGGCCCGTGATCCGGGCGTGGCGGCGGGTGCTCGGCATGGCGCTCGTGGGCGTCGCGGGCGCGCAGGTCATGTACTTCGCGGCCATCGAGCGGATCCCCGTCGGCACGGCCATCCTCATCGAGTTCATGGCGCCGCTGCTGCTCGTGGCGGTGGCGTGGGCGATGACGCGGCGGCGGCCCGCGGTGCCGGTGCTCCTCGGATCCGTCGCCGCGGCGGGCGGGCTCGCGCTCGTGGTGTCGCCGTCGGGCGGTGGGGCGCTGGATCCCGTCGGCCTCCTCTTCGCGGTCGGCGCGATGGTCGGCTGCGCCGGCTACTTCGCCATCGCGGCGCGCGGCGCGGACGGCCTGCCGCCGGTGGCGCTCGCGGCCGCGGGACTGCTCGTCGCGGCGGTGCTGCTGGCGTTGGTCGGCGTGACGGGGATCCTGCCGTTCACCGGATCCGTCGCCGACGTCGTGATGCTCGGGAGCGTCGTCCCGTGGTGGGTGCCGATGCTCGTGGTCGGCGTGGTCGCGACCGCGCTCGCGTACGGCGCGGGGATCACGGCGGGCGCGATGCTCGGATCGCGTCTCGCGTCGTTCACGGGCCTGCTCGAGGTCGCGGCGGCCGGTGCCTGGGCGTGGCTGCTGCTCGGCGAGGAGCTCACGGCGCTGCAGCTGGTGGGCGGGGTGCTGATCGTGGCGGGCATCGTCGCGGTGCGGTTCGACGCGCGGGCGGAGGCGCTGCCGGTGGGCGGGGAGGCGGGCGCGGCTGCTGCGGCGTCGGCCTAGTCCGCGTGGGACGCGCTACGGCGCCGGCGACTCCGCCGCGTCGACCGGCTCGAGGTGCCGCAGCACGCGCTTGAGGTGCATGGCGGTGAGCACGCCGGGTCCCATCGCCTGACCGAGCTCCTGCGCCCGCCGGTCGACCGCCTCGACGAGCAGGCGCACCTGTCGCGCCGCCTCGCCCATCGCGCGGTGGCGCTCGGGGGAGTCCGGGTCCTCGAGGTCGAGCACGCCCGCGACCGCGTGGCACGCGTCGCGGATCGGCCCGGTGATCTCGCGGTCGAGGCCCAGCGCGCCCCGCTCCTGCCAGATGGTGTCCGCGAGCGCCGCGGAGATGTCGCGGACGTGGAACACGATCTGGTCCATCGCCTCCAGCCGGGCGTGGTCGATGCGGATGTCGCGCTTGTTGACGAGCGCGCGCGGGTTGCCCTTGCGGCTCTCGTCGGCCTCGCGGAGCTCGGCCCGCACAGCGCGGGCGGTGCCGGCGAGGTCCTCGCTGGCGCGGATCCAGTCGGCGTGCGCGGGCGGGGAGTCGGCCTCGACCGCGTCGCCCACGTCCCGCAGCCGGTCGGCCACCTCGCGCTGGAACGCGCTGATCCGCGCGCCCGCGGCCCCGCTCGACAGTTGCGGTGCCACGAGCACGTTGATGAGGAGGCCCGTCACGACGCCGACCGCCATCTGCACGAGGTACCCGAGCGAGTAGGTGTCGGCCTCCTGCCCGCCGATGATCAGCACGAACAACGCCGCCATGGGCACGTACTCGCGGCCGGCGCCGAACCAGCCGGAGCCGGAGAGGATCACGCCGATGCCGACGATTACGGGGATCGACCACCACGAGGGGCCGGTGGTGAGGATCACGGCGGTCGCGAGCACGATGCCCGCCGCGAGGCCGAGCAGCGTCTGGAGGCCGGTGCGCGCGGATCCCATGAGCGTCGGGTACATGCTCACGAGCGCGCCGAGCGGCGCGTAGTAGGGGTACTCGTTCGCGACGCCGGGCACGAACGGCGCGACGGCCCACGCGATGCCGACCGCGAGCGTGGTCTTGGCGGCGAGCAGGAGCCGGTCGGGGGAGACGGAGGCGTGCCAGGCGCGCGCGACCTCGAGCCGTGCCCTGTCCATCCGCATGTGCCGAGGCTATCGAGGCGGGGAGCGCCGGGCCGCATCGGGCGTCGCGCTCCCCGCGCGTGATCAGGCGCGCGTGGCCTCGATCACCATGTCGTCGCGCGACGGGCTGCCGTCCGGGCGCTGGAGGCACGTGATGACGACGAGGCGGCCCGGGGTGTCGGCCCAGACCTCGGCGTCGTTGGGGAGCTCGCCCTTGGGCACCGCGCGGCTGGATCCCACGGCGTAGTCGACGCCCGCCACCTCGATCACCGCGCCGGGGGCGACGCTCGCGCTGCCCGCCCGGTCGTCGATGAGCAGGTCGCCGGGACCGGTGCCGCCGCCGCGGATCGAGTGCATCACGACGAAGACCGTGCCCCTCGCCGCGTCCTCGGGCGCGACGCCGAGGTCGCGCACGCGGTACGCGGAGGAGAAGCCCGGGGGATCCACGACGCCGCCGACCACGTCGACCGCGCCGAGCGGCACGTCGAGCCCGACCGAGGGGGCGCGGAACCGGCCGAGGCCGGAGTCGACGGACGTGGCCGCGTCGGCGCTCGCCGCGGGAGCAGGCACGTCGGCCTGCACCGGGGCGCCGGCGAGGTCGCGCGGGAGGTCGGACGCGCCCGGCCACCCGCCGACCGCGGCCAGCGCGCCCGCGACGACGGCCGCGGACGCGACGACGATCCCGGCGGCGGCGAGGAGCCGCCGCCGGGCCGCCGGGCCAGCCGTCGTCACAGGGGTCGTCACGGCCTGCGCAGCGCGGCGCGACGGCGCGCGACCGTGCGGCCCGCGATCGCGACGAGGCCCGCGAGCCCGAGGGCGGCGAGCGCGAGGCCCGGCCACGGGTCGGTGGCGACGGACGTGCCGCCGGTCGCGACCGCGGGGCCCGCGTGGCGCGCGCCGGTCGCCGTCGCCGTGACGGCCGAGACGGCCGAGACGGCCGCGGCGCTCACGGTGATGGTCGCGGGATCCGAGACCGCCCGGCCCTGCGCGTCCACGAGGGTCAGCGTGTGCGTGCCGGGGTCGGTGCCCGCGGGGATCGTGACGGTGCCCGCGGCGGTGCCGTCGGAGGCCGCGGTGACGGAGCCGACGTCGGTCGGCGTCGAGTGCAGGACCACGCGGTAGGTCGCGCCCGGGGTGAGGTCGGCGGCGCGGATCGCGACGGTGCCGCCCGCGGTCGGCGCGGATCCCGTCGGCAGCGCGATCTCCGCGAGCCCGGCCGTGATCCGGTACGTGCGTGTCGTGCGCCCGTCCGCCGCGGTCACCGTGACGGTGACCGTGCGGCCGTCGACCGCGACGGACGACGTGGCGGATCCGTCCGCGGTGGTCACCCGGACGTCGCCGGCCGCGAGGGCGGGGAGGCCGACGAGCACGACGGCCCCCGCGGGTCCGGCCGCGTCGCCGAGCGGCACGGTCACGCCGCCCACGGCGATGGAGGCGGCTGCCGCGTCGTCCGAGACGAGGAGCTGCGCGCGGAGGGCGCTGACCTCCTGGTCGTCGACGCCGAGCGTGGTGCGGATGTAGGAGTCCATCCCCGCGTAGCGCGACGCGATGCCGGCCTCGAACGTGCCCTGGAGGAGCGCGGGCTTGGCCCAGTCGACGCCGAGCTGCGTGTTCGAGAGCAGGTAGTCGTGGAGGATGTCGGAGCTGCCGACGCCGAGGATCCGGTCGAGCAGGTCGATGACGGTGCCCGTGCGGTCCATGCCGTGCGAGCAGTGGATGAGGATCGTGCCGTTGCCGGTGTGCGACGCGATGGCCTGCAGGATGCTGCGGTACGCGCTGATCATGACGCCCGGGTCCTGGGCGTCGACGTGGCCCTTGTCGATGAGGTCGCGGTACATGACGGTGTCGTCCGGGTAGTCGCCGTCGGCGCCGAACATCGAGATGGCGACCGTCTTCGCGCCGGGGATCGGGACGTCGGGCTTGGCCTGGATCTGGCCGGGCGTGCGCAGGTCGATCACCAGGTCGACGTGGTGCGCGCTCGCGAGCGTCGCGGCGCCGGCCGCGGTGATCTTGTCGAGCGACTCCGTGCGGATCAGGCGGCTCGCGGCGACGGTGCGCCCGTCGACGCCGGTGTACGCGCCGAGCTCGCGGCCGTTGACGAGGCCGGGCACGTCGGTGATGAGGTGGTCGCGCGCGGTGGGCGCGGGCTGGAGCGCGGGGTCGGCGGCGGCGTGCGCGGCGGGTGCGCCGATGCCGACGGAGAGCACCACGGCGGCGGCCGCCGCGGTGAGGGCGCCGATGCGCGCGGGGGCGGCACGGCGGGCAGGGGGGATCGTCACGTTCGTCCTTCTGTGGGGAGGGGATGCGCGCGGGGGGGGGGGGCGCAGGCCGGCCGCGCAGACGCGCGGGAGCTCGGCATCAGGATCATCGGGCGCGGCACGACCCCGTGCATGAACGGGATGTTCTGCTTCCGTGAACTCGCGGTCGCCCGGCTCGTGACCGGCCTGCAGGACGTCCGCACGCGATGGAGCCGGGCATTGCCATGCCTTGCGTCGCAAGGCATGCTGGCGGCGTGGCCAGCGACTCCGAGAAGGTCCTGACGAACCTCCGCAAGGGGGTGCTGGAGTCCGGAACCGCCTTCCTCATGACCCCGCCCGTCGCGATCGCGCACTTCGTGGCGCTCGTGCTCGCGCTGGTCGCCCTCCTCCGTGCCCCGAAGGTGCTGCGGGTCGGTCGGCGATGACCCGTCACGAGGACCGTCGGATCCGTGAGGTGCGGCTCCGGCCCCGACGAGGAGAGGTGCACCATGATCTACTCGCGCATCGTCGAGGCGAAGGTCCGGTCGGTGTTCGACCGGATCAACGCCGGCGACCACATGGCGATGGTCGACGGGCTGGGCGACCCCTTCAGCTACCGCTTCCACGGCGATCACGCTCTCGGCGGTCGACGATCGTCCCGAGACGCGATGATCCGTTGGTGGCGACGTGTCATCAGCGTTCTGCCGGGCGTCCGGTTCACGATCCACGACGTCATCGTGCGGGGAGGCCCCGGGAACACCCGCATCGCCGTGCGGGCCACCGTGACGGGGCCGCTGCCGAACGGCGAGACCTACGTGAACACGGTCTTCCCGTTCATGACGCTGAGGTGGGGCGCGGTCACCGATGTCGAGACGGTCGAGGATCTCCAGGTGCTCGCTCATGCCCTCGATGTCGTCGCCGCGAGCGGCGATGCCGAAGCCGCGGCGGCGCCCATATCCGGCTAGGCCCCACGGCCCTTCCGGCACACCCCACCGCGGCGGGCGGCCCGCCCCGGAGGCATGCGGAGCGGACGGGATCGAGCGGTCATCGAGCGGTGCATGCGCGCGACCTGACCTCGGCCACCACCGCCGAGCGTGCCGTCACCACCAGAACGGCGGCTGCGTCACGTAGGGGCTCTCGAGCCGGGCGACCTCGTCGTCGGTCAGCTGCAGGTCGAGGGCGGCGACGGCATCGGTGAGGTGGTGGGGCTTCGTCGCCCCGATCACCGGCGCCGCGACCGTCGGGTTCCGCAGCACCCACGCGAGCGCGACGCGGGCCATGGGCACCTCGCGCTCGGAGGCGACCTGCTCGACCGCGTCGATCACGGGGCCGTCGGCGTCGGTGTCGAACGCCCGGGCGACCTCGTCGGTCGCCGATCGCGCGGTCGTGGCGCCGCGCGGCCGGGTCAGCCGGCCCTTGCCGTTGGGGGAGTAGGGAGCGAGGCCCACGCCCGTGTCGGCGCAGAGCGGGATCATCTCGCGCTCCTCCTCGCGCTTGAGGAGGTTGTACTGGTCCTGCATGGCGGCGAACCCCGTCCACCCGTTCACCGCCGCGGCGCGCTGCAGCTTCGCGAACTGCCACGCGTGCATGGACGAGGCGCCGAGGTAGCGGACCTTGCCGGCGCGCACGACGTCGTCGAGCGCCTGCGTCGTCTCCTCGACCGGGGTGTCCGGGTCGAAGCGGTGCACGTAGTAGAGGTCGATGTGATCCGTGCCGAGGCGACGGAGCGAGGCGTCGACCTGCTCGAGGATCGCCGCCCGCGACAGGCCGGATCCGCCGGGGCCGTCGTGCATCCGCCCGGAGACCTTGGTCGCGAGCACGATGTCCTCGCGCCGGGAGAAGCGGCGGATGGCCCGGCCCACGTACTCCTCGCTCGTGCCCTGCTGGTACACGTTGGCGGTGTCCCAGAACGTGATGCCGAGCTCGACCGCCTGGCGGAAGAAGGGCGCCGACGCCTCCTCGTCCATGGTCCAGGAGTGCATGCCCCGGGCGGGATCGCCGTACGTCATGCAGCCGAGGGCGAGGCGGCTGACCCGGAGGCCGGTGGTGCCGAGTCGGGTGTGCTCCATGTTCCTGCTCCTTCGCGGTGTTCCCTCCACGTTACGGCGAGGCGGAGGCCGCGGGTCGGGTGCGGAGCGCCACGAGCGCCACGAGCCACACGTCCACCGCGTCCTCCCGCTCGACCCGGAAGCCGGCCCGCTCGTAGAGCCGCCGCGCCACGCTGCCCTGGAGCACGTCGAGGCGGAACGGGCGCCCGTCGTCGTGCCGGGACATGAGATCGCGGAGCACCTCGCCGCCGATGCCCTGGCCCTGCAGCGCGGGATCCAGGTAGAAGTGCTCGATCCAGCGCGCGTCGGGCTCGTCGCGGCGGGCGATGAGGCCGACGTCGCGGCCGCCGACGCGGATCACCGAGGTGCGCTCGGGTGCCCAGCCGTCGAGGAAGCGGCGGCGGACCCGCACCGGATCCCACCGGCCGAGCCGCTCGAGGTCGGGCCGGAGGACGACGGCGCGGAGCTCGGCCATCCACGTCGCGTCGTCGGGGAGCGCCGGGCGGAGGATCCAGCGGGGGAGCGGTCCGGGATCCTGGCGCAGGTCGCGCTCCATGCAGACGCTCGTCGGATCCTCGGCGTACTCCCCGAAGCGCGGCACGTGCCGGTAGCCGCCGCGCTCGTACATCGCGATGGCGGCGGTCTGCGGCAGGCCGGTCTCGAGCCGCATGACGTGCGCGCCGAGCGCCCGGGCCCGGTCCTCGGCGGCGACCAGGAGCGCGCGCCCGACGCCGAGGCCGCGCGCCGCGTCCGTGACGAACACGCGCTTCAGCTCCGCGGATCCGTCGCCCTCGTCGACGACGGCCGCGGTGCCGAGAGCGCGGCCGTCGTCGCGCGCCACGAGGAAGGTGACGCCGGGCCGCTCGAGGTCGCCGACGTCGAGCGCGTGGTAGTTCTCCGCCGGGTAGAGGGCGAGCGCGAAGTCGTCGGCCTGCCGCAGCAGCGGCAGCACGTCATCCTGGCGCGGGGACTCCGGGGCGACGGTGAGCACGCTCCAGCGTAGGGCTGCTCCTGCGGTGGATACGCTGGACCGGTGCCGCGCGGACGGGGCCCCGAGCCCTCCGCGACAGGCGCCCGACCGTGAGGAAGAGCATGCAGATCCACCGCGTCCGCGTCCACCGCAGCGACGAGGCCCTGCCTCCCGGGGAGCAGCTGGCGGGGCGCATCGCCGCCGTCGCCGCCGACCCGGTCGAGGTCGACGCCGACGTCACCGGGATGATCGTCAACCGCATCATCGACAACGCCGCCGTCGCGACCGCCTCGCTCACCCGCGCGCCCGTCGTCGCGGCGCGTGCGCAGGCCCTCGCGCACGGGCCGTCCACGGGCGGTGCGGGCGCGACCGTCGTGGGCGCGGATCCCGCCACCCGGGTGAGCGCCGAGTGGGCCGCCTGGGCGAACGGCGTGGCCGTGCGCGAGCTCGACTATCACGACACGTTCCTCGCCGCCGAGTACTCGCACCCGGGCGACAACATCCCGCCGATCCTCGCCGCCGCGCAGCACGCCGCCGCGGCCGGCCGCCCCGACGGCCGCGCGATCACGGGCGCCGACGTGATCCGCGGCATCGCGACCGGCTACGAGATCCAGGTCGACCTGGTGAAGGCCATCAGCCTGCACGCGCACAAGATCGACCACGTCGCGCACCTCGGCCCGTCGGCCGCCGCCGGCATCGGCACGCTCCTGGGGCTGGATCAGGAGACCGTGTTCCAGGCCGTCGGCCAGGCGCTGCACACCACGACCGCCACGCGGCAGTCGCGCAAGGGCGCCATCAGCACGTGGAAGGCGCACGCGCCCGCGTTCGCCGGGAAGATGGCCGTCGAGGCGATCGACCGGGCGATGCGCGGCCAGACCAGCCCGACCCCCATCTACGAGGGCGAGGACGGCGTGATCGCCTGGCTGCTCGACGGCCCCGACGCCGGCTACGACGTGCCGCTGCCCGCGCCGGGCGAGGCCAAGCGGGCGATCCTCGACACGTACACGAAGGAGCACTCGGCCGAGTACCAGGCGCAGGCGTGGATCGACCTCGCGCGCCGCCTGCACGACACCCACCCCGTGCTCGCCGACGCGGACGCGATCGACCGCGTCCTCATCCACTCGTCGCACCACACGCACGTCGTCATCGGATCCGGCGCCAACGACCCGCAGAAGTACGACCCGCGCGCCAGCCGCGAGACGCTCGACCACTCGATCCCGTACATCTTCACCGTCGCGCTGCAGGACGGCGCCTGGCACCACGTCGACTCGTACGCGCCCGGGCGCGCCGGCCGCCCCGACACGGTAGACCTCTGGCGCCGCGTCACCACGACCGAGGACCCGGAGTGGACCCGCCGGTACCACTCCATGGATCCGGCCGAGAAGGCGTTCGGCGGACGGGTGGAGATCCGCCTGACGGACGGCTCGACCATCGTCGACGAGATCGCCGTCGCCGACGCGCACCCGCTCGGCGCCCGGCCGTTCGCGCGCGCCGACTACGTGGGCAAGCTCCGCACGCTCGCCGACGGCGTGCTCGAGGAGGCCGAGGTCGACCGCTTCCTCCAGCTCGTCGAGCGCCTGCCCGAGCTCGCCGCCGACGAGCTCGCCGGCCTCACCGTCACCGCACGACCCGGCCTCCTCGACGGCGCCGGCTCCCCGAAGGGACTCCTCTAGTGCTGCACTCGAACCTCACCTCCGCCGCCAAGCGCCGCGCGTTCCGCGAGCGGCTCGCGTCGGGTGAGCTGCTCCGGATGCCCGGCGCGTTCAACCCCCTCTCGGCCCGCCTCATCCAGGACAAGGGCATGGACGGCGTCTACATCTCGGGCGCCGTCCTGTCGGCGGACCTCGGGCTCCCCGACATCGGCCTCACCACGCTCACCGAGGTGGCTGGGCGCTCGCAGCAGATCGCGCGGGTCACCGACCTGCCCTGCCTCGTGGACGCGGACACGGGCTTCGGCGAGCCGATGAACGTCGCGCGTACCGTGCAGATGCTCGAGGACGCGGGCGTCGCGGGCCTCCACATCGAGGACCAGGTGAACCCCAAGCGCTGCGGCCACCTCGACGGCAAGCAGGTGGTGGACGAGTCGACGGCGCTGAAGCGGATCCGCGCGGCCGTCGACGCCCGCCGCGATCCCGACCTGCTGGTCATGGCCCGCACCGACGTGCGCGGCGTCGACGGGATGGCGGCTGCGGTCGACCGGGCTCGTGCGCTCGTGGATGCGGGCGCCGACGCGATCTTCCCCGAGGCGATGGCGGACCTCGCCGAGTTCGAGGCGATGCGCGCCGCGGTGGACGTGCCGATCCTCGCCAACATGACCGAGTTCGGGAAGAGCGAGCTGTTCACGACGCAGCAGCTCGCGGACGTGGGCGTGAACATCGTGATCTACCCGGTGTCGCTGCTGCGCCTCGCGATGGGCGCCGCCGAGCGCGGCCTCGACGCGATCCTCGAGGAGGGCACGCTCGCCTCGAAGGTGCCGGAGATGCAGACCCGCGCCCGCCTCTACGAGCTCCTCGACTACGCGGGCTACAGCGCGTTCGACGAGGACGTCTTCACCTTCACGCTGGAGGGGAACCGCGGCGGGGCGTGAGGCCCGCCGTGGACCCGTCCTCGTGAAGCGGTGTCACCCGATGCGAATGGCGTTCGCCGCGATCTCGTCGGTCCAGCCGCGCGTGTCGACGACGGCGGACCCTTCGAGGCCGATCGATGCATGCAAGAACGCGAGCGCGAGCGATACCCGCGGCACCTCAGGGAGCCACCACTCAGCGGTGGCGATCCCGGGAAGGTCGGCGCTCCCCAGGGCGTGCAAGGCGTGGCCGCCCTGCGTCCCGGTGGCGCGCGGCTCCCCGCGACCGTCGACATCCGCGGTGATGTTCACAGGATCGCTGGCCGAGAATTCGATGGCGAGATTCGGCCAGGCGTCCGGATCGGCTTCCGGCAGGTGGCCGCGGATCCACCGGTAGTGCGTCGTGAACGTGATGCCGTCGGGATAGCCCCGGAACGCGTCCGCCCAGAAGGCGCGACCACCCCCGAGGGCGAGGACGGTGCGTCCCTCGAGCGGCGCAGGCACCCACTCGAAGCGCGCACGCTGATGACGCTGACGCTCCGCGTCGTACCGCCTCAGGAGCTCGTCATCACACATCGTCCACTCCTCTGCATTCGTCGAGTAGATGCACGCGAAGGTCGCTCCCGTTCCGCACTGGGCCGTACCTGTGCGCACGGAATCGAAGTAGTCGGAGCCGTTCGGCGAGAAGAACGCGTGCATCTGGATGCGATCCACTTGTGCGCCTCCAGCATTGCTGGTGTGCGACACGACTGGTGAACCGGAGCCGTTGCCGTTCCGCGGCCCGTCCTTCCCCGCTGACCCGGAACCGCATTCATCGCCGTTGCAGTCGACGGCGAGGTTCGCGTAGATGTCGCTGAGATTGCCACTGCCCACCCGTGTCGAAGTGAAGCTGAACCTGTCCCCCTCTCGGCCGGGGGTGACCTTCCACGTCTGACGCGTCACGTCGGTCGTCTCGCATCCCTCCACCGGATCGCAGAAGGCCCCATCCATCTCGGTGTGGACTTGCCAGGTGCGGTTCGAGTTGACGGCTACTCCTCGCAATTCGAATTCTGTGCCGCCCACCGCGTCCGGGCGGACCGCATCCGCCTCAGGGGAGGAAGCAGAGAGAGCGGCGAATCGGGTCGCATCCGCCAGCTGCCCCTTCTCGTCCTCCAGGCTGATGGCGCTACCCGGTAGATGGGGATCTGCGCCTGCCTGCACTCGCGATGTGAGCCCTGCGAGCACATCCTTCCAGTGGCGGGCGGATGTCGGGTCGGCAGCGATCGCACGCGTGACGATCTCGGAGAACGACTCCGTAGGAGAGGCCACGAATCAGACACGGTCGGCGGCGGCGTCCTGGGAGAGCGGATGTGTGCCAGACGCCACGCTTGGGGAATGCGGCGACGGTACCTCGGCGGCTGTGGCGGACATGGCGGGGATGTTGAGCAGCGTCGCGAGACAGATGCCGGCGGCGATTCGAGAGGCGACGGTGCCTCGTGTGTTCATGATCAGAGATTCTCTCAACGGTGTGCCGGGACGGCCCCGGCGCATGGTGCGCAAAAGCTAGCTCTGCTCGGGTCGACCTCGCGCCCGCCGTCCACCGCCGTCGGTGCCAGGTGTGACTCGCCTTCGACGAGGACGTCTTCACCCTCACGCTGGAGGGGAACCGCGGCGGGGCGTGATGCCTAGTCGCGGTCGTCGAGGTAGCGGAGCGATCCGTCGAGCGCGAGGCCCAGCATCAGCATGGGGAGGAGGATCCCCATCGCGAGCGACGAGAGGACGTGCCCCGCGCGGGTGACCTCGCGCACCCCGCCGGATCGGGCGGCGGGGGCGGCGGGCATCCGGCGAGGCTAGCCGCGGACGGCCCGGGCGGCGCCGGAGCGTCCACACGGGGCGGGCGTCACAACCGCGGATCCACCGGCTCGGACTCCATCGCGAGCACGCCGAAGACCGCCTGGTGCACGCGCCACGTCGGCTCGCCCGCGACGAAGCGCTCGACCGCCTCCACGCCGAGCGCGTACTCGCGGAGGGCCATCGACCGCTTGTGGCCGACGTCGCGGTCGCGGAGGCGGCGGAGGTTCTCCGGTTCCGTGTAGTCGGGGCCGTAGACGATGCGCAGGTACTCGCGGCCGCGCACCTTGATGCCCGGCTGCGCGAGCGCCTTCCGCCCGCGGACGAGGCCCGCCACGGGCTTCACGACCATGCCCTCGCCTCCCTGGTCCGTCAGCTCCTGCCACCAGCGCGTGGCGGCCTCCTCCGAGCCCGGGTCGGCGAGGTCGACGGCGATCGAGCGGGTGGGGATCACGAGGCCCGGATCGGCGTCCGCCAGCCGGTCCGCGAGCGCCAGGTGCCAGGCGTGGTCGCGCGCCAGGTGGGTCGCGCCCTCGGTGGCGAGGAGCTGAACGGGGCGAGGCGCACGTCGTCGAGGCTGGCGGAGGGCGCGGCGTGCCGCCGGTACGCGGCGACGTACGCCTCCGCGTCGGCGGCGCGTGCGCGCGTGCGGTCGAGGAGGTCGGCCACGTCGATGCCGGATGCCGCCGCCTGCTCGAGCGTGCGGACGGCCGCGGGCAGCGCGGCCGTCGCGGCGGCGCCGACGGACGCGTACTGGTCGCGGATCAGCGGCCCGGCCTTCGCCGACCACGGCAGCAGCTCGGCGTCGAGCAGGATCCACGACGTGTCGAGCTCCGCCCAGAGGCCGGCCGTCTCCACGGCGGCGTCGAGCCGGGCGAGCAGGGCGTCCGTGTCGGCGGCGTCGAAGAACGGGCGGCCGGTGCGGGTGTGCACGACGCCGCGCCAGCCGGCCGGAGCGTCGAAGCGGGCCGGGTCGCGGGCGAGGAGCACCACGGCGCGGGATCCCATGTGCTTCTCCTCGCAGATCACGCGCTCGAGCCCGTCACGCCGGTACGCCTCGAACGCCTCGGCCGGGTGCTCGAGCACGTCGTCGCGGGACGAGGTCGCGGGCGGGCTCATCGTGGGCGGCAGGTAGAGGAGGTGCCGAGGGTCGACGGCGAAGCGGCTCATGGTCTCGAGGGCGCCGGCGGCGGCGTCCTCGCGGATCCCGACGCGGCCGAAGGCCCGTGTCTCCACGACCTGCTTCCCGAGCACGTCGTCGATGCGGAGGAGGCCCGGGGCGCGCTCGTCGGCCGCGGCGGCGGATCCGGCGGCGGCGGACGACGCGTACCGGCGGCCGAGCGGCACGGCCGGCTCCGACCAGACGCGTTCGGCGGACACGGAGACGACCTCGCGCTCGGGCCAGCGGAGGGCGGTGAGCTCGCCGCCGAACACGCATCCGGTGTCGAGGCAGAGCGTGCCGTTGACCCACTCGGTGCTGACCCCGGCGACGTGCCCGTAGAGCACCGTCGCGGATCCGCGGTAGTCGAGCGCCCAGTCGCGCCGCACGGGCAGGCCGTGCTCGTCGGTCTCGCCGATCGTGGCGTCGCCCCAGAGCGCGAAGGCGCGAACGCGGCCCGACGCGCGGCCCTGGTACGCCTCGATGAGGCCGGCGTGCGCGACGACGAGGTCGCCGCCGTCGAGCACGAGGTGCGAGACGAGCTCGCGGCAGAACCGCTCGACGTCCACGCGGAACGCCTCGTCCTCCTCGGCGAGCTGCGCGAGCGACTCGGCGAGGCCGTACGCGACCCGCACCTTCTTCCCCTGCAGGGCCTTCACGAGCTTGTCCTCGTGGTTGCCCGGCACGGCGAACGCGTGGCCCGCGCGCACCATGCCCATCACGAGGCGGAGCACGCCCGGGGTGTCGGGGCCGCGATCCACGAGGTCGCCGAGGAACACCGCGCGGCGGCCCGCGGGGTGCGCGGCATCGACGGGCCGGCCCCGCTCGTCCCGCTGGATCTCGTAGCCCAGCTCCCCGAGCAGCGTCTCGAGCTCCGCGCGGCAGCCGTGCACGTCGCCGATCGCGTCGAAGGGACCGCGCTCGTGCCGGAGGTCGTTGAGGAGCGGCTCGACCGTGAAGCGCGCGGCCGCGACCTCCTCCACGCCGCGGAGCACGTGCGCCTTCCGGAAGCCCTCGCGGCCGAGGCCCTTCAGCGACCGCTGGAGCTGGTCGTGCTGGCGCTTCACGACGGAGGCGCCGAAGGTGCGATCCGTGCGCGCCGCGTTCCGCTCCACGCACACGCCGACCGGCACGTCGAGCACGATCGCCACGGGCAGCACGTCGTGGTCGCGGGCGAGCTGCACGAGGGATCGGCGGGACTCGGGCTGCACGTTCGTGGCGTCGATCACGGTCATCAGCCCGCGGCGGAGGCGGTGCGCGGCGACGTGCCGGAGCGCTTCGAAGGCGGCCGACGTGGCCGACTGGTCGTTCTCGTCGTTCGAGACGAGGCCGCGGAAGACGTCGCTCGACAGCACCTCGTAGGGGCCGAAGTGCGTGCGCGCGAAGGTCGACTTGCCGGATCCGCTCGCGCCGACGAGCAGCACGAGCGACATGCGCGGGAGGGGCAGCGCCGCAGGGGCGGGGGCGTCGGTCATCGCGTGGCCTTCCGGAAGAGCGCGAGCTGGGTGGGGGAGCCGTGGACGGGATCCGCGTCGCCGACGGGCCGGATCTCGACGCGGTAGCCGAAGCGGTCGGCCACGCGCTCCGCCCACGCGGCGAACTCCGCCCGGGTCCACTCGAAGCGGTGGTCGGGGTGGCGGAGGGCGCCGGCCGCGAGCCCCGGGTAGAGCGCGTTGTGCTCGGCGTTCGGGGTCGTGACGACGACGGCGGCGGGCGACGCGGATCCGAACACGCTGGCCTCGAGCGCCGCGTGCCGGTCGGGGTCGACGTGCTCGATCACCTCCATCAGCACGATCGCGTCGAGGCCCGCGATGCGCGGGTCCTCGTAGGTCACGGACGACGGGAGGAGCTGGATCCGCTCGCGCGCCCGGTCGCTCGCGTCGCGCAGGCCGAGGCGACGGGCGGCGGCCTCCAGGTCGGAGGTGGAGACGTCGGTGCCGATGATGCGCGTGAACGCCGGGTCCGCCACCAGGTGCGCGAGCAGCGCCCCGGATCCGCAGCCGACGTCGGCCACCGTGCGCGCGCCGACCTCCGTGAGCACCGCGTGCACCGTCTCGGCGCGCAGGCGGGCGAGCGAGGGGGTGCGCGGCGCGGGAGCGGCGGGATCCGCGGGGGCGTCCGCGGGCGCATCGGACCCCGCGTCGAGCCGGTCGTCCGCCTCGCCCACGAGGTCGCGCTGGTGCGCCAGGTACCGGCGGGTGATGAGGTCTCGCGCGGGGTGCTCGGTGAGCCACCCCTCGCCGGCGCGGAGGAGCTTGCCCACCTCGTCCTCCGACACCCAGTAGTGCTTGCCGTCGTCGAGCACGGGCAGCAGCACGTAGAGGTGGCGCAGGGCATCGGCCAGGCGGACCTCGCCGGTGAGCACGAGGTCGACGTACCGGGAGTCGCCCCAGGCGGGGAACGCGGGATCCAGCGGCACGGGCGTCGCGTCCACCCGCCAGCCGAGCGGCGCGAACAGGTCGCGCACGAGGTCGGCGCCGCCGCGCGCGGGGAGCGCCGCGACGGTGACCGTCAGCGGGAGGGCGCTCGCCGCGAGCTCGGGGAAGGTGTCGCTGCGTCCGCCCATGGCGGTGCGGAAGACCTGGCCGAGGGCCACCGCGAGCATCGACGACGACGCGTACGGCCGGTCGTTCACGTAGTGGGTGATGCTCCCGGCGCCCGCGCTGCGGAACCGCCTGTCGCGGACGAGCGCGATCGGATCCACCTCCAGCAGCAGCGCGACCGTGCACCGGTCGTCGGTCGCCTCGGGGTAGACGACATGCGCGGTGCCGACGGCGAGGTCGAAGGACTGCGCCTTCGCCGGGTGCTTGCGGAGGAGGTGGCTGAGGTCGGACGCCGACGGCGCGGTCGAGGTGAGGGTGATGAGCACGGTGGTCTCTCTCGTGGGGGATGCGACCCGCTGCGGAGGCCGGCTCCCACCGTAGCGAGCGGGGGATCCCCGCGGGGGCGTGCGACACGGCCCCCTCACCGGGGGTTCCGTCCGGGGCGCGGTCTGGTCGCCGTCGGAGGGGGACGACGCCACGAGCGGTCGCGTGGGCCCGACGCCTCAGAGGCGGACGACGCGGTACGTCTCGTCGACCGCGAACCCCGCGCGCGCGTAGAGGTTCAGCGCCCGGGCGCTGGAGTGCACGCGGACGTACCGGCAGCCCCGCGCCCGGGCGTCGTCGAGCAGCGCCGCCACGAGCCGCGCGCCCGTCCCCGATCCGCGCAGCGCCGGCAGGACGTAGACCGACTGGACGTCGCCGGAGACCCGGCTCAGGTCGTCCGGCGTCGGCGGGCGATCCGTGAGGGCGAGCCAGCCCATCCCCACGACCTCGCCGTCCGCCTCGGCGACGACGCACCGGTGCGTGCGGGCGTGGGCCGCGGCGAAGGCGGCGGTCGCGGCGAGGTAGCCGGCCTCGTCGGTCACGGGCGCCGTCCCGGACTCCTCGACGCTCCACCGCCAGCGCAGCTGCGCGACCTGCCGCATGTCCTCGGCGCGGGCGGGGCGGATCGTGACGGCGGGGTGCGCGGCAGGCGATGAGGTCCCGTCGTGCGGCGGGGTGGGCGACTCGCTCATGGCACGACGGTGGGCGGTGCCGTCCGTCGGGCGCGGAGCCCGTGCCGTGCTCGCGTCGTCGTCTCCACGAGCATCACCCGGCCGTGATCGCCGCGACGACCTCCGCGACCGCCCGCTCCGCCTCGGCGCGCACGGCGTCCTGATCGCCGGACTCGGAGTCGTGCACGAACGCGGTCGCACCCCGGCGCGCGCCGCAGTAGTCGAGGATCCCGTGCCCGACCTGCGTCTCGAACGACGTGAGGTAGCCGTGCCGCGCGAACGACTCGCGGCTCGTGCCGGAGACGGGCACGAGGTGCACGGTGAGGCGCTGCAGCCGCTTCTCGATGCGGCCGTCGTCGTCGATGCCGAAGGCCCAGCCGGCGATGAACGTCCGGTCGATCCAGCCCTTCAGCAGCGCGGGCATCGACCACCACCACACGGGGAAGGCGAGCACGACGTGATCCACGGCGTCGAGCCGCGCCTGCTCGGCGACGACGTCCGCGGGCGCGGACCCGTCGCCGGCGTACGCGCGCCGGTCGGCCATGCCGAACACCGGGTCGAAGCCCTCCTGGGCGAGGTGCGCGGTCGTGACCCCGGACCCGCCGGAGACGAGGGCGGACGCGAGCCGGCGGGCGACGTCGTGGGTGAGGGAGTCGGGATCGGGGTGGGCCGTGACGATGAGCGCGGTCATGCGTCCATCCGACCACGCCCGCCCGGACGTGGGGTCAATCGAGCTCGCCCGCGCGCTCGTCCTCCTGCAGCAGGCGCCGGGCGGCGATCCCGATGATCGCGCTGTACGTGGGGTACGCGAACGGCTACCTGCTGGGTGGCGAGCGGAGAGGTGCACGAAGAAGGACCACGAGTGTCTGGCCAGCCCAGGGGGGTGAGTTGAAGCGCCCCGAAGGCGGGGTAGGCGTGAAGTCCGGCGAACGATCTACTTGGAGCTCTCATGGTGCTGCCATTCCCCCCTGATTGCCCTCCCGACGACGCCGTCTCCATGGAAGGGACGTTCTATCGCCTCGCGGTTCGCGGCCTCGCCGTCGATGACTCAACGACGCCTGCTTGCTGGCTGCGGCCGTACGAGACTAGGAAGGGAGACCTTTACGGTAAGGAACACGAGTGTGCTGCACACGGGCTCTCGCTCTTCGGATCCAAGGACGACCTTGACGAGGCCAGGGACATCAACCCTCGCATCGCGGCGAAGCCGGTAGCTGCCGTTACCATCACAACGGCGGACGGGGTACTGAAGCACACGCCCACTGACGCGTCAGCAAGCCATCATGACTGGTGGACTGAGCCCTACGACCTCATCCCCGAGGCCATCATCATCGAAGCCCCGAGAGAGGTTGCCTAGTGGACTACGAATCCCTGCCGCTTCTCGGTGCTCCGTTTGAATACGTTGAGACATACGTCTACTTCGACGGGCCTCAAACCTTTGCCTTGCGATCACGGGCCATGCCCGATCTTTACTATGTAGTAAATACTGTAGAGGAATCGGATGACGAGACGGCCGTGACCGCGTTAGCGGTTGCCGTTAACGAGGACCGCTTCCGAGCTGTACGTTCGGGTGTGATTCAGTTTCGCGATACTTTTGCGGGGGCCGCCCCCTTTTCGCTCTTTAGTATCGTTTGGACCTTTGGAGACGAGGGTCCGCCTGAGGTGAGGATTGCTCCTCAGCGACCCTCGGAGATTGCCGAAGCATGGTTACCGGCGGTAGGTGCGCGGTTGAAAATGCCGACCGCCACAGTTCGGCCCTTCTTGTCCAGTGAGTTGGTGAGCCTTTCGGAAGCTCAGGGACGAACTATCTTCGCGCTGGAAGTGGAGACTCCCGACTCCTTGATCACAGGCTTTCCCGGCCGCTACGCCGGCGAGTTGCAGACCGCGGTTGACGGGGAGGTCGCCGCCCTCACTAAAGAGATCGTCACCCAGAGCAAGTCTCCTCATCGGCACGAAATTCGCTCCTCCGTTCTTGATTTGCGAGCTGCGTCCTTCGTAGTCGTTATGGGCATCGATTCCGTTGGTACCTTGGCTGAGGCCACCGACGTCACTGAGCTTATTTTTGAGCGTCTTAGCGAACTTATAGCGGCCGTGGGTGACGGTGACTCTGCGTTCCTAAGCTTGGTCAAGGAGCACACGCCGACGGTAAGAAACCGCTTCTTAGACATGCTGACAGCGGCGTCTGGGGCCGGCAGTGGGCTGGCTCTTACTAGCGTCGTGGCTCATTCAGGACGTGTCGTCCGTGCGAGTGCACCTCCGGATCGTGTCCAGTCGGCAGTTGACGCGTTCGAGATGGTTGAGCCAACGGTGGAGTACGTCGACCTAGAGCGTGGCATCCTGACCGGCCTGGTTTTAAGGAGGCAGCGGTTTGAGATCGTAGATGCCGCGAACCCCATGGTCACATATAAGGGCGAGATGACGGCAGCTGCTACAACGCAGGCCAACGGATTGCGAGTGGGCGACGATAGCTTCGTTGCAGCCCGCATTCGCGTAGAGACTCCGTTCACAAGTGGCGATGAGACCACGGGAGCGAAATTCATCCTTGAAGAGATCCGTATCTTCATCGCTGCGGAACGCGGCCGTCCGTCAGATCCGCCGTCGCTTCTCTGATAGCTCAGTGCAACGTTTCCCGCGCCTCAAGCCTGTTTCGGAGATCCAGCTTGCGTCATGATCGCAGTCAAGCGTCCACTCGGCGACGCGCAGCTGGGTAGTAGCGGTAGCGGTCCGTGCACGCAGTCCGCCTCAATCGAGGTCGCCCGCGCGCTCGTCCTCCTGCAGCAGGCGCCGGGCGGCGATCCCGATGATCGCGCTGTACGTGGGGTACGCGAACCGCACGTGCGCGAGGGTCGCGACGTCGACGCCCGCGGCCATCGCGGTGGTGACCGACTGGATCACCTCGACCGCGTTCTCGCCCACGGCGTGCGCGCCGAGGATGAGCTCGCGGCGGCGGTCGGCGATGAGCAGGAGGAAGCCGGCCTCGCGGTCGTCGATCACGGCGCGGTCGACCTCCTCGAACGGCACCCGCGCGACCACGCACGCGCCGTCGCGCTCGCGTGCCTCCGCCTGGGTGAGGCCGACGCCCGCGTAGTCCGGGTCGGTGAAGCCGCCGGCGGGGAGCAGCTGCAGCGGGATCCGCCGGTTGACGCCCAGCACCGCGTTCTCCGCCGCGGCCTCGCCCTCGGACTGCGCGGCCTGCACGAGCATGTCCTTGCCCGTGGCGTCGCCCACGGCGAGGATGTGCGGCACGCGCGTGCGGAGGTACCGGTCGACCGGGATCGCCGAGCGCTCCACCTCGACACCGGCGTGCTCGAGCCCCAGGTCGTCGACGTCGGCGGGCCAGCCGGTGGCCATGATCACGGCGTCGAAGCTGGAGGACTGCGGGCGGTCGCCCGCGCGCCAGAGCAGGGTGATGGATCCGTCGCCCGTCTTGGTGAGGCCCGTCACGGTGTCGATGCCCGTGCGAACCCGCACGCCCTGCGCGGTGAACGCGTCCTCGACGGCCTCGGAGATCGCCTCGTCGGACGCGGTGAGCACGCGCGGCGCGACGTCGAGCAGCGTGACCTCGGAGCCGAACGACCGGAAGACCGTCACGAGCTGCGCGCCCGTGTTGCCGGCGCCGATCACGGCGAGGCGGCGGGGGATCCCCGGCAGCGCGAGCACGTCCTCGGGCACGGTCGCGAGCTCGGCGCCGGGCACGGGCAGGCGGCGCGAGTGGCCGCCGACGCACACGATGATCGAGCCCGCGGTGATCCGCCTGCCGCTGTCGAGCTGGAGCGTGCGGTCGTCGACGAAGCGCGCGCGGCCCTCGTGGATCAGCGTCACGCCCGCCGCCTCGAACCGGGCGGCCTCGTCCTTGAGCGAGCGCACGCGGTCGACCTGCGCGTGCACGCGCACCACGATCGACGGCCAGTGCGGCACAGGCGTGCCCACGCCGATCCCGTTCTCGCCCGCCGAGCGCACCTCGCGCACGAGCCGCGCGGTCTTCGCGAGCACGCGCGTGGGCACACACCCGGTGTTGACGCACGTGCCGCCGACGCGTCCGGCCTCGAGCACCACGACGGACGCGCCCAGCTCGGCGGCGCGGAGGGCGGCAGCGGTGCCCGCGGGCCCGGCGCCGATGACGGCGACGTCGTAGTGCGCCGGGGCGTCGGCGGGATCGGCGTGGTCGGTGCTCTCGGGCATGGCGTCCTCCGGGTCGGCGCTGCGGTGCGGGCGGCGCCTCGGGAGCGCCTGCTGGTGAGGCTACCGAGCGGGCGCCGCGAGCACCGCGCTCCGGAGGCGCCCGTCACCCGCGTCCCCTCCTCCCCAGCCCGTCGCCGTGGGTCCGGGCCGGTGCCGTCGGCCGCCCTCGCCCCCGCGCCACCCGCCCCGATACAGTGACGAACGCACCCCGAGGCGACCCGATCCGCCCGACCACGCGGGTGCGGCATGACGCGAAGGAGCACCATGACCGACATCCGCAAGGGCCTCGCCGGGGTCGTCGTCGACACGACCCGCATCAGCAAGGTCGAGCCGGCCACCAACTCCCTCCTCTACCGCGGGTACCCCGTGCAGGAGCTCGCCGCGCACTGCTCCTTCGAGCAGGTCGCGTACCTCCTCTGGCACGGCGAGCTGCCCACCGACGAGGAGCTCGCGCACTTCGAGAACCAGGAGCGCGCCGAGCGGCGGCCGGCCGACGCGGTGCTCCGGATCGTCGACGCCCTGCCCGTCGACGCCCACCCGATGGACGTCCTGCGCACCGCCGTCAGCGCGATCGGCGCCGCGGATCCCGCACCCGACGACCACTCCGCCGACGCCGACCTCGAGCGCTCCGTGCGGCTGCTCGCGCAGATCCCCGTGCTCATCGCCTACGACCAGCGCCGCCGCCAGGGCCTCGACCCCGTCGAGCCGCGCGACGACCTCGGCCTCGCCGAGAACCTCCTCCTCATGGTCCACGGCGAGCGCCCCACCGAGGCCGACGCGAAGGCCATGGAGGTGTCGCTGATCCTCTACGCCGAGCACTCCTTCAACGCCTCCACGTTCACGGCCCGCGTCATCACCTCGACCCTCGCCGACCTGCACTCGGCGGTCACGGGCGCGATCGGCGCGCTCAAGGGCCCGCTGCACGGCGGCGCCAACGAGGCCGTGCTCGAGACGCTCGACGAGATCGGCGACGCGGCGCGCGTGGAGGTGTGGCTCGACGCGGCGCTCGCCGCGAAGCGCAAGGTCATGGGCTTCGGACACCGCGTCTACCGCGCGGGCGACTCGCGCGTGCCCACCATGAAGCAGGCGCTCGACGACCTCGTCGCCGTGCGCGTGGCCGGCGGCGGCGGGGCGGGGGAGTCCGCCCGTCGCACGATGGAGCTGTACGACGCGCTCGAGCGCGGCATGGCCGAGCGCACCGGGATCCTGCCGAACCTCGACTACCCGTCCGGTCCCGCCTACGCGCTCCTCGGCTTCGAGACCCGCGCCTTCACGCCGCTCTTCGTCGCCGCGCGCGTGGTCGGCTGGACCGCGCACATCGTCGAGCAGCGGGCGGCGAACTCGCTGATCCGGCCGCTCTCGGAGTACGACGGACCGGCGGAGCGCCACCTGTCCTGACCGCCGCCGGAGCCGGCCCGCGGGCCCCCGTCACACGGCCGGGAGCGCTCCCGCCGATCGTTAGGATGGAGCCCATGTCCCGCGGCGAGCCCTTCTACATCACCACGCCGATCTTCTACGTGAACGACGTCCCGCACATCGGGCACGCGTACACCGAGGTCGCCGCCGACGTGCTCGCCCGCTGGCACCGCCAGCGCGGTGACGACACCTGGTTCCTCACGGGCACCGACGAGCATGGGCAGAAGATCCTCCGCACGGCCACCGCGCACGACACCACCCCGCAGGCCTGGGCCGACCGCCTCGTCACCGAGAGCTGGCAGCCGCTGCTCGAGGCCGTGGACATCTCCAACGACGACTTCATCCGCACCACGGACGCCCGCCACGAGGAGTCCGTGAAGATCTTCCTGCAGCGCCTCCACGACGCCGGGTTCATCTACACGGGCGAGTACAAGGGCTACTACTGCGTCGGCTGCGAGGAGTACAAGCAGCCCTCCGACCTCCTCGAGGGCACGGGTCCGTTCGAGGGCCAGCTCGTCTGCGCCATTCACTCGAAGCCCGTCGAGCTGCTGGAGGAGAAGAACTACTTCTTCCGCATGAGCGACTTCGGCGAGCGGCTCCTCGCGTTCTACGAGGAGCGTCCCGACTTCATCCAGCCCGAGAGCGCCCGCAACGAGATCCTGTCGTTCGTGCGTCGCGGCCTCGAGGACCTGTCGATCTCCCGCTCCAGCTTCGACTGGGGCATCCCCATCCCGTGGGACGAGAGCCACGTCGTCTACGTGTGGTTCGAGGCGCTCATGAACTACGTCACGGCCATCGGCTACGGCGTCGACGACGAGCAGTTCGCCCGCCGCTGGCCCGCCACGCACCTCGTGGGCAAGGACATCCTCCGCTTCCACGCCGTCATCTGGCCCGCCATGCTCATGGCGCTCGGCGAGGAGCCGCCCCGCCGCGTCTTCGGCCACGGCTGGCTGCTCGTCGGCGGTGAGAAGATGTCGAAGTCGAAGCTCACGGGCATCGTGCCGCAGACCATCACCGACACCTTCGGCATCGACGCGTTCCGCTACTACTTCATGCGCGCCTTCGCCTTCGGGCAGGACGGCTCCTTCAGCTGGGAGGACCTCAGCGCCCGGTACCAGGCGGAGCTCGCCAACGGCTTCGGCAACCTCTCCTCCCGCGTGATCGCCATGGTCGGCCGCTACTTCGACGGCCGGATCCCCGAGGCGCACGAGCTCACCGAGGCCGACGAGCGCGTGTTGTCCGTCGCGCGCGCCGCCGCGTCCACCGCGGACGACGCCATCGAGCGGCTCGCGATCCACGAGTCGCTGGCCGCCGTGTGGACCCTCGTCGACGAGCTCAACGGCTACATCACGAGCCAGGAGCCCTGGGCCCTCGCCAAGCAGGACGAGGACCGCGCGCGCCTCGAGACCGTGATGCACACCGCGGTCCGCGGCCTCGGCACGCTCGCCGTGCTGCTCGCGCCCGTGCTGCCCGGCGCCACCGAGAAGCTCTGGACCGCGCTCGGCGGCACCGGCACGGTCGGCCGGCAGCGCATCGACCTCGCCGACGAGTGGACCGGATCCGGCACCGTCACCCCGCTCGAGGCGCCGCTGTTCCCGCGCATCGAGCAGGAGCCGGCGACGCCCGCCACCTGACGCCCGCCACCTGACCCGGCGGGTGCCGCGCCCCGCCGGGCTCCGCGCCCGCCCGTCGGTAGAGTGAGCGGGATGTCCGAATCCAGCTACGTGCGCCAGCGCGACACCTCCGCGGCCCACGGCCAGACGCGCGACCTCACGTACCCGCCGCTGCCCGAGGCGCTCACGGTCCCCGTCTACGACAACCACACGCACCTCGAGATCGCGGACGGCGAGTCGCCCATCGACTTCACCGAGCACCTCGACCGGGCGAGCTCGGTCGGCGTCCGCGGCGTGATCCAGGTCGGCGGCGACCTCGAGACATCGCGCTGGTCGGCGGAGACCGCGGCGCACGAGCCGCGCATGCTCGCGGCCGTCGCGATCCACCCGAACGAGGCCCCGGCCTACGAGGAGGCGGGCACGCTCGACGACGCCCTGGCCGAGATCCACGAGCTGGCCGGGCGCCCGCGCGTGCGCGCCGTCGGCGAGACCGGCCTCGACTTCTTCCGCACCGGCGAGGAGGGCCGCGCGGCCCAGCAGCGCTCGTTCGAGGAGCACATCCGCATCGCCAAGGAGCGCGGCATCGCCCTCCAGATCCACGACCGCGACGCGCACGACGAGGTCGTCGCCACGCTGCTACGGGTCGGCGCCCCCGAGCGCACCGTCTTCCACTGCTTCTCCGGCGACGAGGACCTCGCCCGGATCTGCGCCGAGAACGGCTGGTACATGTCGTTCTCCGGCACGGTCACCTTCAAGAACGCGGGGGACCTGCGCGAGGCGCTCGCCTTCGCGCCGCGCTCGCTCCTGCTGGTGGAGACGGACGCGCCGTTCCTCACGCCCGTGCCGTTCCGCGGCCGGCCGAACGCGCCGTACCTCATCCCGCACACGCTCCGCGCGATGGCCGCGCACCTCGGCACCGACGTGTCGATGCTCGCCGCGCAGATCTCCTCCAACACCGAGCTTGTCTACGGGCGCTGGGACGACGAGCCCGTCACGTCGCCCGCGAAGGACCCCGCCGAGATCGACCCGGCGGGCCGCGCGTGAGCGACGAGACGGCACCCGCCGCCGCGCCCGCGCCCGCCCCGACGCTCCTCGGCCCCGCGGAGATCCGGGACCTCGCCGAGCTGCTCGGCGTCGCGCCCACGAAGAAGCTCGGCCAGAACTTCGTCATCGACGCCAACACCGTTCGCCGCATCGTCCGCGTCGCGCGCGTCGAGGCCGGCACGCACGTGGTGGAGGTGGGGCCCGGGCTCGGATCCCTCACCCTCGGCCTCCTCGAGACCGGCGCGAGCGTCGTCGCGGTGGAGATCGACGGCCGGCTCGCCGAGCAGCTGCCCGTCACCGTCGCGCTCTTCCAGCCGGACGCCGCGCTCACCGTCGTGCACGAGGACGCGCTCCGCGTCGCCAAGCTGCCGGGGGATCCCACCGCGCTCGTCGCGAACCTCCCGTACAACGTGTCCGTGCCCGTGCTGCTGCACCTGCTCGAGCACTTCCCGGCGATCCGCACGGGCGTCGTCATGGTGCAGGCCGAGGTCGGGCATCGCATCGCCGCGGCGCCCGGATCCAAGGTGTACGGGTCCCCGAGCGTCAAGGCCGCCTGGTACGGCGCGTGGCGCACGGCGGGCCAGGTCAGCCGCCAGGTGTTCTGGCCGGTGCCGAACGTCGACTCCGTGCTCGTCGCCTTCGAGCGGCACGCGGAGCCGTTCGCGTCGGAGTCGCTTCGCGTCCGCACGTTCAAGATCGTCGACGCGGCCTTCCAGCAGCGCCGCAAGATGCTTCGCCAGGCGCTCGCCGAGCTGCTCGGCGGGAGCGAGGCCGCATCCGCGCTCCTCGAGGCCGGAGGGGTCGCCCCCACTTCGCGGGGCGAGCAGCTGAGCGTGCACGACTACCTCCGCGTCGCCCATGCCTGGGCGGATCGCGAGGCGGACGGAGTGCCTCCCAGCCTCCGCTAGGTTGGAGCACATGACCTCCGCGGCCACCAGCTCCGACGTGGTGCACGCGCGGGCCCCGGGGAAGATCAACGTCTCCCTCACGGTGGGCGCCCTCCAGGACGACGGGTACCACGACGTCGCCACGGCGTACCAGGCGGTCAGCCTCTACGAGGACGTGTGGGCCACGAAGGCCGACGGGTTCTCGGTCGAGTTCGGCGGATCCATCGACACGTCGCACCTCACCACCGGCGCCGACAACCTCGCCGTCCGTGCGGCCCGGCTCCTCGCCCGGAGCACCGGCTACCGCGGGGGCGTGCACCTGCGCATCGAGAAGGACGTGCCCATCGCGGGCGGGATGGGCGGCGGATCCGCGGATGCCGCGGCCACCCTCCTCGCCTGCGACACCCTGTGGGGCACCGAGCGCACGCGCGACCAGCTGCTCGCCCTCGGCGCGGAGCTCGGCGCCGACGTTCCGTTCGCGCTCGCGGGCGGCACCGCCATCGGCACGGGCCGCGGCGATCGCCTCAGCCCCGCGCTCGCCAAGGGCACGTTCCAGTGGGTGCTCGCCATCGCCGAGTTCGGCGTCTCCACGCCCGACGTCTACGGCGAGCTCGACAAGCACCGCGAGCGCCACGCGCAGGACATCTTCCCGGCGCAGCAGATCCCGCAGGTCGACTCCGGCGTGCTGCAGGCGCTGCGGGCGGGGGATCCGCACATGCTCGCCGAGGTCCTCCACAACGACCTCCAGGCGCCCGCGCTGCACCTCGCGCCGGGCCTCGGCGAGGTGCTGCAGCTCGGCGAGGAGAACGGCGCGCTCGCGGGCATCGTCTCGGGATCCGGCCCCACGGTCGCGTTCCTCGCGGCGGACCTCGACAGCGCGCTCGAGCTGCAGATCGCGCTGAGCGCCGCCCGCCTTCAGGTGATCCGGGCGACCGGGCCCGTGCACGGAGCCCGCATCATCACGGGCTGACGCGCGGTCCGAGGCGCGACCGGGGCCGACCGGCTAGCTCACGACTCCCGTCGCGCGGAGGTGGCGGATCAGGTCGGCCGGGTCGGCGCACATCGCGTCGAAGATCCGGTGGAGCGTCTCGGTGCGCTCGGCCGGGCCCACCGCGACGCAGGGCTTCCCGAGGCCGAACGCGATGCCGGCCTCCATGTGCGCGGCGGCCCCGGCGGGGAGCACCAGCACGAACCGGTCGGCGGCGCGCAGCGCGGCGAGGTCCTGCTCGAACAGGCGCCGGATCCCCGGGTCGTCGAGGTCGGCATCGTCCGCGCCGCCCGGTGCGGCGAAGGCCGCGGCCTCCGGGTCGTAGGCGGCGCGGATGAAGCACGAGGACCGAGCGCCCACGCCGTCGAGCGCGTCGAGGACGTCGGCGATCGCCTGCCTGTTCCGCCAGCTGCCGGCGACGAAGAAGGTGCTCATGCGGCGACGGTAGCGGGAGTGCTCGAGTCCGAGGTCCCCGGCGGCGGATCTCAGCGGGCCGCGGCGAGGTCGCGGACGATCCGCGCGGCGGCATCGTGGAGCGTGAGCGGCGTCGCGCCGCCCGATGACCGGTGGACGAGCACGGCGCGCATCCCGGCAGCCCGCGCACCCGCGACGTCGGTGACGGGGTGGTCCCCGACCATCCAGCTGTCCCGGGCCGCCCCCGTCAGCCGGAGCGCGGTCGCGAACACGCGCGGATCCGGCTCCTCCATCCCGAGCGACGCGCTCGTGATGGTGCGCATGACAAGGGGAGCGAATCCGAGCGCCTCGACGACGCCGGGCAGCTCCGGGGCGTGGTTGCTCAGGATGACGCTCGGGAGCCCCGCACGCGACACGGTCTCGAGCGCCTCGCGCGCGCCCGGGAGGATCCGCCACGCGTCCGGCCGGTAGTAGACCCGCGGGACCTCCGCCATCGCGCGCTCCGTGATGACGTCCTCGATGCCCACCTCCCGGCACGCGTCCGCGAGGACGGGCGATGCGGCCGCCCACCATGCGGACGGGCTGCGGTGGAGGCCCATGCCGTCCGGTCCCCAGCGCGGGAAGCCGTCGCGGAGCGCTCGGTCGAGGGCGTCGACGTCCACCCGCTGCGTCGGATCGACCGCGAGGACCGCCTCCCGGAGCACGTCCGGCCACATCCCGTCGCGCGCGGCGAGCGTGCCGTCGAAGTCCCAGAACACCATCCGCGTCGCGCCCATCTGCCCACCGTAGGGGGGAGCGTCCCGCGCAGACGGTGCCGCCGCTGTCTGCGCCAGCCCTCCTCCTCGCCGTCTCCGGGCCGTCGATGCCCCCGTAGCCTGGCCGCATGGCGGGGATCGTGTGGTGGGAGGTCGAGACGGCGGAGCCCGAGCGGTTCCAGCGCTTCCACGCGAGCCTGTCCGGCTGGGACTTCGAGCGCGCCTTCGCCGAGACGGGGCTGGGCGCCGACTACTGGATCACCCGCCACGGCGGCGAGGGGATCAGCGGCCTCCAGCGCGCGGCGTCGCCCGTCCGGCCGTCGACGGCGGGCGCGCGCGTGCACCTCGCGGTCGACGACCTCGAGGTCGACGACCTCGCGGTCGACGACCTCGAGGTCGCCCTCGCGCGGGTGGTCGAGCTCGGCGGGACGGTGGAGCGCGCGCGGACGGAGCTCGGCGAGGACGACAGGTGGTTCGGGGTGTTCCGGGATCCGACCGGCGTGTCCTTCGGGCTGTGGACCCGGAATCCGCAGCGGGGCGGCGCACCGGCGCAAGACGGCGCATCGACCGAGGGCCCCGCGTGGCGATCCGAGGAGCCCGCCGCGCCCGATGCCCATGCGGACTCCGATGCCGTCCGCTACGAGTGGCGCGGGCCGTTCGCCAACCGGGAGGTCGACCTCCTGCACGCCGAGGCCTTCGACCATCCGCCGTTCGAGGACGACTGGGCGGACCAGCTCGGCCGGCTCAGCCTCGGCTGGGTGACCGCGCGCGACGACCAGGGCCTCGTCGGGTTCGTGAACGTCATCTGGGACGGCCTCGTGCACGCGTTCGTGGAGGACACCGCCGTCGCGGTCCGCGCGCGACGGCGCGGCATCGGCGTCCGGCTCATCGCGACAGCACGCGAGCACGCGGCGGCGGCGGGCTGCGAGTGGCTGCACGTCGACTTCGAGGACCACCTGCGCGACTTCTACCTCGGCGCCTGCGGCTTCACGCCGACGAGCGCCGGGCTGATCCGGCTCCGCTGAGGGCCGTCCGCGTCAGTCGCGCACCCGCTGCGCGTGGGCGCGGGCCTTCATCCGGTTGCCGCACGTGGCCATGGAGCACCACTTCGCGGTGCCCGGGCGGCTGCGGTCGAGGAGGAAGAGCTCGCACTCGGCGTTGGCGCAGGGGCGGAGGCGGCCGGGCAGGCGGGCGGTGA
This sequence comes from Clavibacter michiganensis subsp. insidiosus, assembly GCF_002240565.1. Taxonomy (GTDB): domain Bacteria; phylum Actinomycetota; class Actinomycetes; order Actinomycetales; family Microbacteriaceae; genus Clavibacter; species Clavibacter insidiosus. The sequence goes on from NZ_MZMO01000001.1 coordinate 1,041,463, forward strand.
CGGTCGACCAGGCGAGCACGGCGTCCACCGGGAGGCGGTCGTCGTGCGGCACGCGGAGCTCCCAGACCACGCCGTCGGCGGTGACGCGCGGCGTGCGGACGGCGCCGTCGACCACGGCCGCGAGCTCCGCGACCGCGGCGGCGTCTCCCCGGACGACGGCCTGGAGCGCGTCGCGGGCGTGGCGGAGGCGGTCGAGCTCGGCGGCGCTGCCGGTGCCGCCCCAGTCGCGGGCGAGCCGCCGGCCGGATGCGCCGGCGAGGCGGTCCTCGCGCTGCCCGTCGACCACCGGCGCGCTGTTCAGCACGGCCAGCAGCAGCTCCTCGTCCCGGTCCACGGCTCCTCGATCCTCCGCGCACGGGTGGCGCGATGGATCCATGCTACCGTCTCGCTAACCGCCAAAACAACTCAAAGGGGTTAGCCATGGTCACCGTCCACCACCGCACCGTCTCCGTCGACGGCCTCGACGTCTTCTGGCGCGAGGCCGGGCCCACCGACGCACCCGTGCTCCTGCTCCTGCACGGGTACCCGTCGAGCTCGCACATGTTCCGGCACCTGATCCCCGCGCTCGCGGGCCGCTTCCGCGTCATCGCGCCGGACCTCGTCGGGTTCGGCCGCTCGTCCGCGCCGTCCGTCGAGGAGTTCGACTACACGTTCGCCGCGCTCGCCGAGGTGACCGCCCGCTTCCTCGCCGCGATCGGGGTCACCCGCTACGCGATCTACGTTCAGGACTACGGCGCCCCCGTCGGCTGGCGCCTGGCGCTCGCCGACCCGTCCGCGGTCACGGGCGTTGTCTCGCAGAACGGCAACGCCTACGAGGAGGGCTTCGTGCCGGCGTTCTGGGATCCGATCTGGGCCGACGCCGCCGCGCGCACGGACGCCACGCGCGACGCCCTCCGGCCGGCCCTCGCTCGCGCGGCCGTCGAGTGGCAGTACACGCACGGGGTGCCGGATCCGTCGGTCGTGGATCCCGACGCCTGGGAGCACGATCTCGCGCTCCTCGCCCGCCCCGGCCAGGACGACGTGCAGCTCGCGCTCTTCCGCGACTACGCCACCAACCGCGATCTGTACCCGGCGGTGCACGCGTGGCTCCGCGAGTCGCGGGTGCCGGTGCTCGCGATCTGGGGGCGGAACGACGAGATCTTCGCCGCGGCCGGCGCCGCGGCCTTCCGCCGCGACGCACCTGACGCGCGCGTGGAGCTCGTCGACGGCGGGCACTTCCTGCTCGAGTCCCACCTCGACCGCGTGGTCCGGGCCATCGGCGAGTGGCAGGCCGCGGCGTGAGGCGCGGCCGCCCTGATCAGCCGGCGTCGACCCGCTCGTACCGCTCGACGTTCGCGTTCGTCACGTGCCAGTCGTCGGTCTTGGCGAAGCCGCGCGGGGTGAGCGCCTCGGCGACCTCGGGCCGGATGTCCTGCTTGTCGCTCGTGACGAGCCACACCACGTCGGCGCCCTCGACCTCGTTGACTCGGTCTGCCAGCGGGTAGGTCTCCTCCCAGAGGCCGTCGGTGTCGCCGGGCGGCGTGCGCAGCAGGATGTCGTCCATGCCGCGGAAGGCGTCCGGGTACGAGTACGCGACGATGCGCGAGGTCGCCTTCGGGTGGCGGCGGACCGGCCCGAAGATCACGGCCTCGGTCGTGCCGGGCGCCTCCTGCGCGCGCTCCTCGGAGACGATCCGGGCGATGGCTGCCCAGTCGGAGTCGGCCTTCACGGTGGTGGTGCGGTCGTGCACGAGTTGCATCACCGACAGCGCCACGAGCACGGCCGTGACGGCGGCGACGAGCGGCTTCCACCTGAGCGCGAGGATCCCGACCGCCATGAGCATCGCGAACGCGGGCGCCGTGTACGCCATGTAGCGCGGCGAGTAGAGCGGCGACATGAGGGTGGACGCGCCGATGAGCAGCAGCGTCGGCACGACGAACCACACGACGGCGAGCTGCAGGATCGTCGGCGACCACCCCGCGTGCAGGTACGCCGACTCGAACTCGGCGAGGGCGCCCTCCGGCTCGAGGCGCGAGGCGCGGCGGGCGCGGACCAGGCGGATCCCGCGGCGCACCAGCAGCGCGAGGCCCACGAGCGCGAGCGCCCAGGCGAGGAGGCCGAAGACGTCGTTCTGGGAGAAGAGCTGCGTCGAGATCACCTGCGTGATCGTGTTCGGGCCGATGGGCTTGATCCACCCGACCTGGCCCGACTGGTCCGTCACCACGCGCACGAGCGGCAGCGAAAGGAGCCCGGCCGAGATGGAAGCGAGGGCCCAGCCGAGCAGCGACACGACCATGGGCCGGCGGCTGCGGCGGCCGACGCGCGCCGAGGCGATGGCCCACAGGATCACGACGCCGTGCGCGCCGACGAGCAGCGCGAGGTACACGAAGGTGGAGGCGCCGAGCCACGCGAGCAGGCCGTAGAGCGCCCACCATCGGGCCTGCACCTGCCAGCGGGATCCGGCACGGCGGGCCGCGAGCACCAGCACGATCGTGAGCGCCACCGCGATGAGCGTGCCGAGCGCGAACGAGCGTCCCTCGGTGCCCATCCACGCCGAGCGGGGGATCACGACGAAGACCAGCCCGGCGACGATGCCGGTGGCGCGCGTGGAGACCGTGCGGGTGAGCAGCACCACGCCCGCGGCGGCCAGGCCGATGAACACGGCGCTCGGGAAGCGGAGCGACGTGGGCGAGTAGCCGACCAGCTCGAACCACGCCTTCATGCCCGCGTAGTAGAGGCCGTGGACGGCGTCGACCGTGCTGAGCTCGCGGAGGAGGTCGTCCCAGGCGCGCGTGGCCGAGATCACGGTCGCGGCCTCGTCGTACCAGACCGAGGGCGCGCCGGCGAGGGGGAGCGCGAGCAGGAAGCCGAGGAGGCCGATGAGCCAGGCGTCGCCCCAGCGGCGGTGGTGGAAGCGGCCCAGGCCGCCCGCCGGGCGTCCGCCGCGGGTCCCGTCGGCGGGCCGTCGTACGCTGGGACCGGTCGACGCGGATCCGCGTCCGCCGTCCGTACGGAGGTCTGTCATGGGGTCGTCTCTGCCGCTCGTCGATCGGGAGGGCACCGACCCCGGGGGGCGGGGCCTGGGTGGTCCTGGCTCCGGGCAGGATGCGCGCGAACGGCGCGAACGCCACTCCCGGCACCTCGCCCTTCCCGGCATCGGGATGGGGGGTCAGTCCCGCATCGACCAGGCGCGCGTGCTCGTGATCGGCGCGGGCGGCCTCGGTTCCCCCGTGCTGCAGTACCTGGCCGCGGCGGGGATCGGGACCCTGGGAATCGTAGACGACGATGCTGTGGACCTCTCGAACCTCCAGCGCCAGACCATCCACGGCACGCCCGACGTCGGCCGGCCGAAGACCTCGTCAGCCGCGGATTCCGTGCACCGCACCGACCCGGGCATCGAGGTGGTCGAGCACGCCGAGCGCCTCACGAACGACAACGCGATCCGGATCCTCAGCGGATACGACGTGGTCGTCGACGCCACCGACAACTTCGCCACGCGGTACCTCATCAGCGATGCGGCGGCGCTGGTCGGCGTGCCGTGCGTGTGGGGATCCGTGTACCGGTGGGACGCGCAGGTCACCGTCTTCTGGGACGCGGCGCCTGACGGCCGCGGCATCGACTACCGCGACGTCTTCCCCGAGCCGCCGGCGGACGGCGCCGTGCTCTCCTGCGAGGAGGCGGGCGTGTTCGGCGCGGTGTGCGGCACGGTCGGGGCGCTCATGGCGACCGAGGTCATCAAGCTCGTCACCGGCGCGGGGACGCCGCTGCTCGGCCGGGTCGTGGTGCTCGACGCGCTCGCCGGCACCAGCCGCACCATCGGTGTGAAGCGCGCCAAGGGCCGCCAGCGTGTCACGGCGCTCGCCGACTACGACCTGTTCTGCGGCGTGGGCGCGGCCACGGACGGCACCGAGCTCGACGCGGAGGAGGTGGAGTGGATCCTCGCCTCCGACGAGCAGGTCGTGCTCCTCGACGTGCGCGAGCCCGACGAGCGGCTCGTCGACTCCATCCCCGGCCATGTCCCGGTGCCGGTGCGCATCGTCACGGTGGATCCGGGTGCGGTGCCCGGCGCGATCACCGACCGCGTGATCGTCTACTGCGCCTCCGGTGTGCGCTCCCGGGCGGCCGCGGCGGCGCTGCGCGAGGCGGGGCGCGACGCGGTGAGCCTCCGCGGCGGGATCCAGTCGTGGCGGAGCGTGGCGGGGCGGGCGTGAGCTCCGGCGCCCCGACCGACGCCGGCCCGGCCATCCGCCTCGACGACGACGCGTTCCTCGAGCACGTCGCCGACGCGCTGGCCGCGGTGCCGGGCGTGCGGGGCGTGGCCCTCGGCGGATCCCGAGCCCAGGGCGCGAACCGGCCCGACAGTGACTGGGACGTGGCCGTCTACTACCGCGGATCCTTCGACCCCGACGGCCTGCGCGCCCTCGGCTGGCCCGGCGCGCTCAGCCCGCGCGGCGGCTGGGGGCCGGTCTTCGACGGCGGCGGCGCGCTGAACGTCGACGGTCGCACGGTCGACGTCCACTACCGCGACCTCGATGCGATCGAGGCCGTGCACGAGGAGGCGCTCGCCGGGCGCTTCACCCTCGAGACGCTGCTGTTCCACCAGGCGGGCCTGCCCAGCACGATCCTGCTGGCCGAGGTCGGGGTGAACCGCGCCCTCCGCGGCGAGGTGCCCGCGTTCGCGTACCCGCCGACGCTGCGCGCGTCCGCGCCTGGCGTCTGGTGGCAGCGCGCGGAGCTGACGCTGCACTACGCCCGCGAGGGTCACGCCCGCCACGGCCGGGTCGCGCAGTGCGCGGGTCTCCTCTCCGAGGCGGCGTGCTCCGCGGCGCACGCGATCCTCGCCCACCGCGGCGAGTGGGTCACGAACGAGAAGCAGCTCCTCACGCGTGCGGGGCTTCGCGGGATCGATGCGGTCGTGGCGCGCATGGGCACCGAGCCCGCGGAGCTGGTGCGCGCGGTCGACGCGGTCGAGGCGCTGCTGGCGGACGCTGTCCGGCGGGAGGGGATCTCGGGCGGCGGCTGATCCGGGATCAGGGCTGCGGGTCGTCTCCGGCCTCGAGCTCGCCCGGGGCGTCGCCCTTGCCGCGGCGACGTCGCAGAGCACCCGCCGCGAGCTTCAGCTGGAGACCGTCGGCCGCAGCGCGACCGCGACCGAACGCCGCCACCCCGAGGCGGCGGGCCGCGTCCACGCCCTCGGCGCCCTGATCGCGCGCCGAGTCCCAGGTGTCCCCGACCGCGACCAGCCAGGGCCGCGCCTCCAGCGCCGCGCGCTCGTCGGCGACGCCGAGCAGGCCGTTGAACTGCACGACGCCCGTGGCGACCCGATTGCTGGATCCCACGACGGCTCGCGAATCGAACGGGTTCAGCAGCACCTTCGCGTTGGCGGTGCCGGCGGCTGCGTCCATGCGCTCGAGCAGGCGGTCGGTCGTGCGGCCGATCACCGCGAGCCGGTTCTGCCGCACGGTGCGCAGCGCGAGGCGGTGCTCGTCCAGCTCCTGGGGCGACGCATCGAGCACGCGGTCGAGCTCGAGCACGGCGACCGCGTCCTGGAGCTGGAAGCAGCGGGCGAGCACGGCGAGCCACTCGCGCACAGTCGACTCCGCATCCTTCGTCACCCGCACGAGGTCGTCGACCTTGGTCGTCTTCTCCATCTTCTCCGCGAGGGCGTCGAGCTGCCGGAGCGCGTAGCCCTGCGTACGCGCGAGGGTCTGCGTCGTCCCCTGCACCTTCGACCAGGTGATGTCGGAGACGCGGCCGACCTGGGCGCGGATCAGCATGCCCTCGTCGACGACCATCTCGACGCCGATCATGTCGGCGAGCACGGCGTCCTTCTGGCCACGGAGGATGTCGTCGACCTTCGCGTCGATGACGGCGAGGTAGTCGGTGATCTCGTCCATGGCCTGCTCCATGGCGTATTGCGCCATGATCCCGGCGGCGCCGGAGAGGATCGCGGGGTTCGTCAGGTAAGCCCCGGGGCCTCGGACGAACTCGACGATGCCCTTGATCCTGTTGCCGTCCATGATCACTCCGCGCTCGAGAGTGGGGAGCGACCCCTTCATCGCGGCGTGGGTCTTCAACAGTTCCGTCGACTTCTCGGAGAGCTTGACCCAGCGCCCGTGGTTCTCGGCGACGACGGATCCGGCCTGCATCGCCGCCGCCGTCATGCCCGCGACCGGCTTCAGGCGCTCGAGTCGGAGGTCACGCCCCGTCGGCAGCTCGTTCGCCGTGAGGAAGCGCTCCACCGCGGCGGGTTCGCCGATGACGGCCAGGCCGTCGCCGTCGCTGATCAGCTGGACGTCGTCATCCACGGGGGCTCCTCTTCGGGTGGGCCGGGCGTCCCGGTCGGGTACGCGCGAGTCTCCCACCGCCCGGGCCGCCCGTGTCGCCCCCGATCGGGGCACCTCGTCCGCCGTGCCAGGCTCGCGGGATGAGCACCGAGCCCGTCATCGTCCGATCCGACGACCCGCGGGTCGCCCGCCTCCGAGAGGAGGGATGGGTCGTGACCGCCCGGTCATGGGCCGCGCAGCTCGACGCGGCGGACGCGGATCCCGCCGTCCTGCGCGCGCTCGTCGACCGCGTCGCCGGATCCGCCGTGCTGCGCGAGCTGGGCCCGGACGACGCCCGGCCCATCCTCGCGCTCGACGCCGCCACCCTCGCCGACTACCCGGGCGGCCCGGCCACCCGGCACGCGGGCCTCACGGCCGACTCCGCCCGCATCCCGGTGCGCGGCCGCCGCGGCTACGGCGCGTTCGACGCGGGAGGTGAGCTGCTCGCGATGACGTTCGTCGACCTGGATCCCACGGGCCTGGCCGCCGAGACCGACGTGACGGTCGTCGCGGCCGCCCACCGCGGGCGCGGCCTCGGCGCGGCCGTGAAGGCGGCGTCGGTTCTGGGGCTCCTCGAGGCGGGCGTGACATCGTTCCGCACCGGAGGCTCGAGCGAGAACGCGGCGATCATCGCGGCGGGCGCCGCACTCGGCTACCGCGTCGACGAGGAGTGGCTCACGCTCGAGGCGCCCGAGAGCGCCTAACGGACGTGACGACGCGGACGGCCGGCTGGACCGTCCGTCCGCGGCGCGAAGCTGCGGCGGGTCAGGCGCGCGGCGCCCCCGACGTGTCGAACAGGATCCGCGACGCCTCGGCGGCCCGCGCGCTGTCGACAAGTACGTCGTAGCGGCCGGCGGTCAGCGTCTGGACGGAGGCGAAGTCGCGCTGCCCGCGCGTGGCGTAGTGGCCGACGAAGCCGAACAGCGCACCCCAGAGCGCGCCGATGCCGACGGCGACGAGCAGGACGCCGAGCCAGGCGACGCCGGGGGTGAAGATCCCGAACAGCAGGCCCAGCATGAGGCCGAACCAGGCGCCGCCCGCGGCTCCGCGCACCGCGGCGCTGCCGTTGGTGACCCGGCCGGTCACGGTCTCGACCGTGCGGACGTCGTGGCCCACGATCTGCGTCGAGGCGACCGGGAACTCGCGGTCGGACAGCGTGTCGACGGCGGCCTGCGCGTCGGCGTACTCGGTGTAGCTCGCGATCACCTCGCGGGGCGTGGCCGGGACGGCGTGCGCGCGGGGGTCGGTGCTGGGGGTGGACATGGGGTGCTTCCTCTCGGATCGTGCGGTTCGTGCGTGGCGTCCGGATCGGACGATATGGTTTGAGGATACCAACGGTCGGCGAGCACGGAGGGGACCGGGATCGGACGGTGAGCGAGCTCCCAGGCAAAGACGGTGTCGCCGTCGGGGCGGCGATGGAGCGGGCGGTCCTCGCGATCACCCGCTGGGCGACGCGGCCCGACGTGCGCCGGCGCATGCTCGCCGACGAGGGCGAGGCGTTCTCGTCGACCGACACCTGGCTCCTCGCCCACCTCGCCGAGCGCGGGGCGACCCGGATGCGCGTCCTCGCCGCCTGGCAGGGCGTCGACAAGTCGACGATGACGGCGCACGTGCGGCGCCTCGAGGAGCGGGGCCTCGTGCTCCGCGAGCCCGACCCCGACGACCGGCGCGCGGTCCTCGTGCGCCCCACGCCCGACGCCGAGCGCGTGCTCGACCGCAACTCCGCGACGGCCCGCGCCCTCCTCGGCGAGCTCGTGGGGGAGTGGTCGACCCGGGAGCGCTCCGAGCTGACGCGGCTGCTCGGACGGCTCGTCGCGGAGATCGAGACGGAGGGCGGGGGTCGGTGAGCCCGGCCGCTCGACGAATGCTTTCCATCTCGGAAACACTTAGAGTTGCCGACATGGAAACACACGCTCACGACTCCTTGTCCGACCGTCCCGACGCCCCGTTCGACGCCGACGCGATGCGCGCCGCGGCCGACCGGCTCACCGGGCGCCTCCGCGCGCCGTGGTGGTTCCACGCGCTCCGGGGCCTCAGCGTCAGCGCCCTCGTCTTCGGCATCGCGCCCCGCGCCGACTGGGCGCTCGCGGTCCTCGCGATCGGCTTCGTCGGCCTCGTCCTGCTGCCCCGCCTCCGCATGTCCGCGGTCGGCTTCTCGAGCGCCCACCCCGACCGCTGGCGCTTCGTGCGGGATGGCGCACCCTGGTCGGTCGTCTCGCTCGCGGTCGCCACGGCCGGCATCGTCGTCGCGCTCTTCGTCCGGCAGCTCGGGATCCTCGAGGTCGCCGGCATCGCGGCCGGGGCCGCCGTCGTCGTCGCCCTGCTCGGACCGCTCGCCGACCGGGCAGCGCGCCAGCGCCTCCGACGCGGGCTCGCGTAGTGGCCGCGCCAGCGCCGGAGTTCGACGCGGTCATCCACGCCCCGCAGCGGCTGCAGATCTGCGCGCTGCTCGCCCGGGTCGGGGAGACCGAGTTCGGCACCCTCCGGGACGCGCTCGCCGTGTCCGACGCCACCCTCAGCAAGCACCTCAAGACCCTGGCCGAGTCCGCGATCGTCGAGTCCCGTCGCGTGCAGCAGCCGCGCGGCCAGGCCCGCACCTGGGTCGCGCTCACGAAGGACGGCCGCCGTCGGCTGGCCGCGCACTTCGCCTTCCTGCGGGGGCTGGATCCGGGTGCCTCGGCCGACGCGTGACCCGCGGGCCGCGGACCGCGGACCGCGGACCGCGGACCGCGGACCGCGGACCGCGGACCGCGGACCGCGGTTCGCGCGTGAACGTTCACGCTCCAGATGCGCGGCATCCCTTGACCACCCCGCCGCCCGCGCCGTAGCGTCGTCGTGAACGTTCACGCCGACGACGCCGCGAAGGGCCCACCCATGACCGACCCCACCCCGACCACCCCGACCGCACCCGGCTGGGCGGTCCTCGGCCCGGGCGGCATCGCCCGCCGCTTCCTCTCCCAGCTCCCCGCGAGCACGCGCGACGCGCGCCTCGTCGCCGCCGGCAGCTCGAGCGCCGAGCGCGCCGGGTCCTTCGCCGCCGAGGCCGCCGACCACGGCTTCGCCGACGTCACGGGAGGCGACTACGACGCCGTCCTCGCGGATCCGGCCGTCGACGCCGTCTACATCTCGACCGTGCACACGGGCCACGCCGACCTCGTCGTCCGCGCGCTCGAGGCCGGCAAGGCCGTCCTCTGCGAGAAGCCGCTCGCCGTCAACCACGGCACCGCGATGGCGCTCGTCGACGCGGCCCGCGAGGCTGGCCTCCCGCTCGTCGAGGCGTACATGTACCGCTTCCACCCGCAGACCGCGGCGCTCCTCGAGCTGCTGCGCGACGGCGTCATCGGCGAGGTCGCCCACGTCGACGCGTCCTTCTCCTTCCGCACCGGATCCCGCACCGGCCGCCTCTACGACACCGCGACCGCGGGCGGCGGGATCCTCGACGTCGGCGGCTACACCGTCACCGCCGCGGCGGCCGTCGTGCAGGCCGCGACCGGGATCGCCGTGGCCGAGCCGCTCACGCTGGAGGTCGACGGCACCGTCGGGCCGACCGGCGTCGACGAGTGGTCCGTCGCGCGGGTGGCCTACCGCGGCGTGGCCGGGAAGCCGGGCATCACCGCGACCCTCCGCACGGGCGTCGCCCTCGACGAGCCGCGGGCGCTCACGATCCTGGGCTCGAAGGGCCGCATCCACCTCAGCGACCCGTGGACCCTCGGCGACGCGCCCACCATCGAGGTCTCCGTCGTCGGCGAGGAGCCGCGCACGCTCACCTTCACCGGCGCGAAGCCGTACGCGATCGAGGCCGACGCCACGACCGACGCGCTCGCGGCCGGCCGCGGCGAGGCCGCGCAGATGACGCTCGACGAGACGCTCGCCACCGCCCGCACGCTCGACCGCTGGCGCGCCGCGCTCGAGCTGCGCTACCCGTTCGAGGCGGAGGACGCCGACATCCCCACGGTCTCCGGCCGCCCCTTGAGCGTCCGCGACGACAGCCCGATGCTCTACGGCGAGATCCCCGGCGTCGGCAAGCGCATGTCGCGCCTCGTCCTGGGCGTCGACAACCAGCCCGACCTGGCGCTCGCGTCCGCGATCTTCGACCACTTCGTCGAGCAGGGCGGCAACGCCTTCGACACCGGCTACATCTACGGCGGCGGCGTGCTCGAGGGGCGGTTGGGGAAGTGGATCCGGAACCGCGGCATCCGCGAGGACGTGGTCGTCATCACCAAGGGCGCCCACACCCCGCACTGCGATCCCGAGTCGCTCACGCAGCAGCTGCTCGAGAGCCTCGAGCGCCAGGGCACCGACTACGCCGACATCTACCTCATGCACCGCGACAACCTCGAGGTGCCGGTGGGGGAGTTCGTCGACGTGATGGACGAGCACCAGCGCGCCGGGCGGATCCGCTCCTATGGCGTCTCCAACTGGACGCCCGAGCGATTCGACGAGGCGCAGGCGTACGCGAAGGCGAACGGCCGGGCCGGGTTCCAGGCGCTGAGCGACCACTTCGGCCTGGCCGAGGCGTACGACGTGCCGTGGGCGGGATGCGTGCACGTCACGGATCCCGCGTCCAAGGCCTGGCTCGAGGAGCGGCAGGTCCCGCTGCTGCCGTGGTCGTCGCAGGCGCGCGGCTTCTTCACGGGCCGTGCCCGCCCCGACGACCTGAGCGACCCGGAGCTCGTGCGCTGCTACTACGGCGACGACAACTTCGAGCGCCTCCGCCGGGCCGAGGAGCTCGCGGCGGAGCACGGCGTGCAGGCCACGGCCATCGCGCTCGCCTACGTGCTCGCGCAGCCGTTCCCGACGTTCCCGCTGTTCGGGCCGCGCACCATCACGGAGGTGCGCTCCTCGATGCGCGGCCTGTCGATCGAGCTCACCCCGGAGCAGGTGGCGTGGCTGGACCTGCGGGGCTGAGCGGCTCCGGCGCGGCCGGTCGGGAGTCGGCCGGCCGCGCCACCATCCACGACGTCGCGGCCGCCGCCGGGGTATCCCGGCAGACCGTGACGCGCGCGATGAACGGCATGCCGGGCATCAGCGAGGAGACGAAGCGGCGCGTGCTCGACGCCGCGGATCAGCTCGCGTACCGGCCGTCGTGGTTCGGGCGCGGGCTCGTGACGGGCGGGGACCACCAGCTCGGCCTCGTCGTCGACGACCTGCGCAACCCGTGGTCGCCCGAGCTCGCGGCCGCGGTCGTGCGCATCGCGGCCGCCCGCGGCTGGAACGTCTCGCTCGCCGACGTCGGCCTCGCCGCCGACTCCGACCGCATGGTGGAGGCGCTCGGCGCGCAGACCGACGCGGTGATCGGGACCCTCGGTTCGCGAGCCGCGGAGTGGATCGCGCGGCTCGGCTCGGTGCCGGTCGTCGAGCTGGATCCGCGCGGCGACCCCCTGCGCGCCGCCGTGCAGCTGGATCCCTCGGAGGCGATCGACGCCCTCGCCGACCACCTCGAGGCGGTCGGCGTGCGCCACCCGGTCGTGCTCGACGCGGCGGTCGCCGCGGGTCCCAGCCCGCGCGCCGCCCTGCTCGTGCGCGCGTTCGAGGCGCGGTCGATGGAGGTGTCCGTCGTGCGCGCGTCCGCGCCCACCGCAGAGGCGGCCGCCGTCGCGACCGAGCGCGTCGTGGCCCGCCCGCGCGCGGCCGACGCGATCGTGGCCTTCAACGACGTGTGCGCCCTCGGCGTCCTCTCCGCGTGCCGCCGCGCGGGCGTCGACGTGCCGGGCGACGTGCGCGTGGTCGGCATCGACGGCCTCTCGCTCGGCCGCCTGCTCGCGCCGACCCTCACGACGCTCGCGGTGGACCTCGACGAGCTCGCCCGCCACGCGCTCGACCTCGCGGTCGCGATGATCGCGGGCGACCTGCCGCGCTCGGGTCCCGAGGTGATCCGCACGGTGCGGCACCAGCTGGTGGTGCGCGAGTCGGCGTGACCCGCGCTCCTGGCTGACGGAAGCATTGTTCGCATAGAATGCGAACATGCTCATCACGGTGGATCCGGCGGCGAAGGCCTCGCTCGCCGAGCAGGTGGCCACGCAGATCCGCTACGCGATAGCGCGCGGCGAGCTCGCGAGCGGGGAACGGCTGCCGTCGGCGCGCGACCTCGCCGCGGCCGTCGACGTGAACATGCACACGGTGCTCCGCGCGTATGCGAGCCTCCAGGCGGACGGGCTGATCGAGCTGCGGCGCGGTCGCGGCGCGACGGTGATCCGCTCGGGCAACGCCTCGTTCGACCGGCTCCGCACGCTCGTCGAGGAGCTGCGCGCGCAGGCGGACACCCTCGAGGTGCCGCTCGACGACCTCCTCACCATGATCAAGGGAGCACGATGACCACCACAGCACCCTCGCCCCTGCCGACCGGCGCGCGCGTCGCGGTCGTCGCCCCCGCTGCGGTCATCGCCCTGGTGCTCGCCGTCGCGGCCGTGCTGCTCGCGCCGACGCTCCCCGGCCGGATCGCCGTGCACTTCGCCGCCGACGGGACGCCCGACGGATGGGGCTCGCCCTGGGTGATGCTCACGGTCGCGCTGGGTCTCGCGGTCGTGGCCGTGGCGCTGGCCGTCGCCGCCCTGCGAGCGCGGGACCGGCGCACGGCGGCCACGGTGGTCCTCGTCGCCAACCTCGTGGCGGGCATCCTCGCCACGGGCTGGATCGCGGTCGCCGCGTCCGCCGCCGTCGGCGACGGCACCTTCCCCGTCGGGTGGAGCGTCTTGCTGTTGGGCGTGGGGGCGCTGGCGGCCGCGATCCCCGTGGCCGTCCTCGTCCGCGCCGCGGGGCCCGTCCCCGCGAACGACGTGACGCCGCTCGAGGTCCCCGCCACGGCGCGGGTCGCCTGGCGTGGGCGCACCGGCAGCGGGTGGTTCGCGGGCATCGGCGCGGCCGTCGTGGTGCTCGGTCTCGTGGCCGCGGCCAGCGCTCCAGCGGGGGATGCCGGCACCGCCGCGCTCACCGGGATCCCGCTGGTCGTGGCCGGGCTCGCCATGCTCGCCCTCGCCCGCGTCGACGTCACGGTCGACCGGCGCGGGTTCCGGGTCGTGTCGGCGTGGACGCGGATCCCGATCATGCGCGTGCCCCTCGCCCGCATCGAGTCGGCCGGCTGGGAGGACGTGTCCCCGGGGCAGTGGGGCGGATGGGGCCTCCGCGTCTCGGGCCGCGGCCTCGCCTACGTCACGCGCTCCGGTCCCGGCCTCGTCGTGCGGCTGAGCGGCGGCCGCGCGCGCCTGGTCACCGTTGCGGACGCGGATCGCGGGGCCGCGGTCCTCGGCGCTCTGCTCGCCGCGCGTCGCGCCAGCTGAGCCGATCGCCGTCCGGGCCTGTCGCGCGATGACCCGCGTGGCTAGCGTGGCCCCGACGGCGCGCGACGAGGCCGCCGTCGGAGCCGAGGAGCACCCATGCCGCGCATCACCCCCACCCTCTGGTTCGGCGAGGAGATCGAGGAGGCGGCGCGGTTCTACGTCGACCTGTTCCCCGGCTCGCGGATCACCGACACCTCGCGCTACCCGGACGACTTCCCGGATCCCGCGCTGCGCGGCACGGCCCTCGTGGTCGACCTCGAGCTCGACGGCCAGCCGTACCGCCTGCTGAACGGCGGACCCGGCATGCAGGCGAGCGAGGCGGTGTCGCTGTCGATCTCCGCGGGCGACCAGGAGGAGGTCGACCGCTACTGGGACGCCTTCGCCGCGGACGGCGGGACCGAGGGCCGGTGCGGCTGGGTGCGCGACCGCTGGGGCTTCTGGTGGCAGGTCGTCCCGGAGGCGATGGCGTCGACGATCGGCGGGCCCGACCCCGCGGGCGCCGCGCGCGCCATGGCCGCGATGATGGGCATGGGCCGGCTCGTCGTCGCCGAGCTGCAGGCCGCGTACGACGGGCGCTGACGGAGCTGGCGCCCACCAGCTGCCCGGGCACCCGCGTCCGACGCTCGCGCGTCGGGAGGCCGCCGGGTGCGGCGCCGCGCCGTCAGGTCCCGGCGCGCTCCGACAGCAGCAGGAGGAGCAGCGACCCGAGCGCGACCACGGCGATCAGCCCCATGAGGCAGGCGAAGGCGAGGTTCCGGATGCGCGCCGCCCGCACCGTCGCGGCGACGACGAGCATGGCGAGGTAGAGGAGCGCCGTCGCGGTGATCCCGGCCAGCGGGATCGCCGTCTCCGGCCGGAGCGCCGCGACGAGCAGCCCGACGGTGAGGCCCGCCATCAGCCCCGCGGGGACGAGCCACTGGCGGCGGCGCCCGGTGCGGATCGCGGGCTGGTCGCGGACGCGGGTGGGTTCGGGTTCGGCGGGCATGCCCCACCCTCGCGCTCCCGGGCGCTCCTGCCTACCGGCGGGATCACGTGCGGGAGGCTCCGGGTTCAGCCGCCGGAGAACGGCGGCAGCACGTCCACCGCGCTGCCCGCGGTCAGGGGAGCATCGCGGTCGGTCGTCGCGACGCCCTCGACGAGGTAGGTGCAGCGGGCGAGGACGGCGGACGCGTTCGCCGGATCCGCGGTCGCGGCGGCTCGGGATCCGAGCGCGTCCATCAGGTCGCCGAGCGTCGCGGGATCCGGCAGGTCGACCTCGTCGGTCGTGCGGCCGAGCGCGGCGGCGGCGGCGGCGAAGAGCTCCACGGGGACGATCACGTCAGCCCCCGATCGCGCTCATCGAGCGGGCGGGCTGGATGAAGTCGGCGTCGTCCATGCCGTGGCCCTTCGGCTTCGCCCACATGGCGCCGCGCCAGAGGTCGGCGATCTCCTGGTCGGACGCGCCCGAGCGGAGGGGCGCGAGCAGGTCGGTCTCGGTGTGCGAGAACAGGCAGCTGCGCACGCCGCCCGTCGCGGTGAGGCGCGTGCGGCGGCAGTCGGCGCAGAACGGCTCGGTGACGCTCGCGATGACGCCGACGCGGCCGAGCATCGCCGTGCCGGCCCCGCTCTCGCGGGAGTGCACGCGCCAGAGCTCGGCGGGGGATCCGTCGCGCGGCTCCTCGTCGGGCACCAGCGTGAAGCGCTCCGACAGGCGCGCGCGGATCTCGGCGGCCGTGATCATCTCGTCCCGGTCCCACGCGTGGTCGGCGTCGAGCGGCATCTGCTCGATGAAGCGCAGCTGGTGGCCGCCCGCGACGGCCCACTCGAGGAGGTCCGCCGCCTGGTCGTCGTTGACGCCGCGCACGAGCACGGCGTTGATCTTGATGGGCGCGAGCCCCGCGGCCGCGGCAGCGTCGATGCCGTCGAGCACGCGGTCGAGGAACGGCCGGCGCGTGATCAGCCGGAACGTCTCCGCGTGCACGGAGTCGAGCGACACGTTGATCCGGTCGAGCCCCGCGTCCTTCAGCGCCTGCGCTCGGGAGGACAGGCCGATCGCGTTGGTCGTGAGCGAGATCTCGGGCCGGTCGGGGAGCGCCGCGCAGGCCGCGATGATCTCGATGAGGTCGCGGCGCAGCAGCGGCTCGCCGCCCGTGAAGCGCACCTGCCGGACGCCGAGGTCGCGCGTCCCGATGCGCACGAGCCGCTCGATCTCGGCGAGCTGCAGCGCTTGCCGGTCGGGCGTGAAGGGGAGGCCCTCGGCCGGCATGCAGTAGGTGCAGCGCAGGTTGCAGCGGTCGGTGAGGGAGATGCGGAGGTCGGTCGCGCGGCGGCCGAAGGGGTCGAGGAGCGCCGGATCGTCGGGCCGGGCGGGGCCCGGAGCGGCGGCGGGACGCGGCATCGCCGGCATCCCCAGCGAGGTGCTCATGCGTCCAGGCTACGCGCGCGCCGGGGCGCGGCCGACGCGGAGCGGATCATGCCGGCCCGTGCGCGCCGCACCTGCGGTCCCTAGGATCGTCGCATGACGCAGAAGAGGGACCGCACGCCGATGGGCGCCGCGGATGCCGAGCAGCCCGTCACCGCCGCACCCGCCTCCGGACCCTTCCGCTATCGCGTGAGCGAGGCCGCGGCGCTCCTCGGCGTGAGCGACGACACCCTCCGCCGCTGGGCCGACGCCGGCCGGCTCGACCTCGCGCGCGGCGAGGGCCGGCTGAACCAGGTCGACGGCGCGCAGCTCGCCCACCTCGCGACGGAGCTCGCGGCCGACGGCACGCTCGCGGCGAGCGGCGGCGCCCGGCGCCCGACCTCCTCGGCGCGGAACCGGATGCCCGGCATCGTCACGCGCGTCGTGCGCGACGGGGTCATGGCGCAGGTCGAGATCCAGGCGGGGCCGTTCCGGATGGTGTCCCTCATCAGCCGCGAGGCCGCCGACGAGCTCGGGCTCGAGGTGGGCGCGCCCGCCGCCGCGACCGTGAAGGCCACCAACGTGGGCGTCGAGCTGCTCGCGCCCGAGACCCTGACGGGCGGCCGGGCGTGATGCGCCGGGGACCTCGGGCGGCGACCCGCGCGCGCGTGGCCGTCGTCGGCGCCCTCGCGGCCGGGCTCCTGGCCGGGTGCGCTACGGGCGGATCCGTGCCCGCCGGCGTCCCCGATCCCGCCCCCGATGCCCTCGCCGGCACCCTCGTCGTGCAGGCCGCCGCGTCGCTCACCGGCAGCATGGACGAGGTCGCCCGCGACTTCGAGAGCGCGCATCCGGGCGTGACGGTCACGGTGTCGTACGGCGGCAGCTCGACGCTCGCGCAGCAGATCGTGCAGGGCGCGCCCGCCGACGTGTTCGCGTCCGCGTCCGACGCGACGATGAAGACGGTCGTCGACGCGGGAGAGACGGCCGCGGATCCGCGCGTGTTCGCCCGCAACGCGCTCGAGATCGCGGTGCCGCCCGGCAACCCCGGCCGCATCGCCGGCCACGCGGACTTCGCCGACCCCGCCCGCACGCTCGCCCTCTGCGCGCCCGAGGTGCCGTGCGGGGCCGCCGCGGCGCAGGCGTTCCAGGAGGCGGGCGTCACGCCGCAGCCGGACTCGCTCGAGCAGGACGTGCGCGCCGCCCTCACGCGCGTCGAGCTCGGCGAGGTGGACGCGGCCGTCGTCTACGAGACGGACGTGCGGGCCGCGGGCGACCGGGTCGAGGGCGTGCCGCTGCCGGACGAGGAGAACGTCACGACCGACGCCGTCGTGGCGCCGCTCGCCGGATCCGCCTCGCCCGCCCTCGCCGCCGCGTTCGCCGAGTACGTGGCCGGCGACGACGCCCGCGCCGTCTTCCAGGCGGCGGGGTTCCGTGCCCCCTGAGCCGCGCGCCGACCGCAGCCGCATCCGCACGCGCGTCCACGCGGGCGAGCGCGCCGACCGCGTCCCCGCCCTCCTCTGGATACCCGCCGGGGTCGCCCTGGCGTTCCTCGTGCTGCCGCTCGCGGCCCTCGTGGTGCGCGCGCCGTGGGCGACGCTGGGGGAGCGGCTCGCGGATCCCGGCATCGCCCGCGACCTCGGCCTCTCGCTCGGCAGCGCGCTCGCCGCGACCGCCCTCAGCCTCGTGCTCGGGGTGCCGCTCGCGTTCGTGCTGTCGCGCTCGGCGGGCCGACCGCCCGTGGTGCAGCGGATCCTCCGCGCGCTCGTGACCGTGCCGCTCGTGCTGCCGCCCGTGATCGGCGGCGTGGCCCTGCTGCTCCTGCTCGGGCGCCGCGGGCTGATCGGCGGACCGCTCGAGGCGCTGACGGGGATCACCATCCCCTTCACGACGTCCGCCGTGGTGATCGCCGAGACCTTCGTGGCCATGCCGTTCCTCGTGCTCGCGGTGGAGGGGGCGCTGCGCGGCGCCGACCGCCGCTTCGAGGACGCGGCCGCGACGCTCGGCGCGAGCCGCTGGACCGTGCTCCGCCGGGTGACCCTCCCGCTCGTCGCGCCCGGGATCGGCGCGGGCGCGGTGCTGTGCTTCGCCCGCGCGCTCGGCGAGTTCGGGGCGACGCTCACGTTCGCGGGCAGCTTCCCGGGCGTGACGCAGACCGTGCCGCTGTCGGCGTACCTGGCGCTGCAGACGGATCCGGACGCCGCCGTCGTGCTGAGCCTCGTGCTGCTCGCCGTGTCGGTGGTCGTGCTCGTGAGCCTGCGCGACAGGTGGGCCTCGGGGGTGCACGCGTGAGCGCCTCAGCGGGCCGCGGGACGGCGGCCGATGGGCTGGACGCGCGGGTCGTCGTCGAGCGCGCCGTGTTCCGCCTCGACGTCGGGCTGCGCGTGCCGGCCGGATCCACGACCGCGGTCGTCGGGCCGAACGGCGCGGGCAAGTCGACGCTGCTCCGGGCGCTCGCCGGGCTCGCGCCGCTCACGGCGGGACGCGTCGCGCTCGACGGCCGGGTGCTCGAGGATCCGGACGGGAGCGCCGCGCGGATCCCCGCCGAGCGCCGCGGCATCGGCGTCGTCTTCCAGGACCACCTGCTCTTCCCGCACCTGTCCGCCCTCCAGAACGTCGCGTTCGGGCCGCGGGCGCACGGCGTCGCGCGCGCGGTCGCGGAGGAGCGGGCGCGTGCCCTGCTCGACCGGCTCGGCATCGCGCACCTCGCCGACCGCCGGCCCGCGCGCCTGTCCGGCGGGCAGTCGCAGCGCATCGCGCTCGCCCGTGCCCTCGTGCTCGAGCCGGCGCTCCTCCTCCTCGACGAGCCGATGGCGGCGCTCGACGCGGGCACGCGGCTCGATGTGCGCGAGCTCCTCGCCGACGAGCTCCGGCGGTTCGGCGGCGCGGCCGTGCTCGTGACGCACGATCCCGTCGACGCGCTGGCGCTGGCCGACCGGATCCACGTGCTCGAGGACGGCCGCCCGGTGCAGGAGGGCGCGCCGGCCGAGGTGGCCCTGCGGCCCGCGACGGCCTACGTGGCGCGGCTCGTGGGGATGAACCGGCTGACGGGGCATGGCGCCGACGGGCGGCCGGTCGTGGTCCTCGCGGCGCCGGCCGACGTGCGGCTCTCCCGGGAGCGCGACGGCGAACCCGCGTCCGCGTCCGCGCCCGCCGCCGGTCACGTCGCGACCGGCGAGGTCCGCCGGATCGAGGGCGTCGCGGGCCGGATCCGCGTGACCCTGCGCCTCGTCCCGAGCGACCCGTCGGGGCTCGCGGGCGACGTCACCGCCGAGCCCGACGCCGCGTCCTTCGCCGCGCTCCGGCCGGTCGCGGGCGAGCGCCTCACCGTGCGGATCCCGCCCCGGAGCTGATCAGCCGGCGTCGGGCCCGTCCACGGGCATGCGCTCGGGCACGCGATCCCGGCCGAGCCGCCGCCGCACCCGGGCCGGCACGAGCCGCGCGCGCCCGTCCGGCCCGAGGCGCACGAGCGAGCCGGCCACCACGATCACGAGCGCCACGACGAGCGCGATCTGCCACGCCCACAGGTCCGGCGCGAAGAGCCGCAGCGCGAGCGCGGCCACCACCGCGAACCACTCGCCGCGGCCGGTCATCGCGATGAACGGGATGAGCAGCAGCGCGTACCAGGGGTAGCGCGGGCTCACGGCGAGGAGCGTCACGCCGATCATCACGACCTGGCCGAGCCACGGATCCGCCGGATCGGTCCTCCACCAGACGAGGCCCGCGGTGACCGCGAGGATCAGCGCGACCGCGACCAGCCCGTACTGCCCGGGCACGACGAGCTCCACGAGCGGGAACCGCCCGCCGTCGTCGTAGCCCTCCTCCTGCAGGTAGCCGGGCAGGTAGCCGAGCACCGCGATCCCGGTGCTGAGCACGTACGGCACGTAGAGCAGGGCGAACGTGACGACGGCCGCGGTGATCACCTTCCACGGCTGCTTCCGGAGCAGCGCCGGCGCCGCGATCACCGGGATGAGCTTGGTCGCGATGGCCGCGCCGAGCGCGATGCCGCCGCGCCACCGCATCCCCCCGGCGACGAGGAGCGACGCCGCGAGCGCCAGCAGGGCCCCGAGCGCGTCGACGTGGGAGTTCGTGACCACCTCGCTCGCGACGAGCGGGCACCACGCCCAGAGCGCCGCCCACCACACGGGCCTGCCGCGCTTCCGCAGCGCGCGGAGGAGCAGGAGCGTCACGGCCGTCATCATCAGGAGCCCGGCGGCCTGGAACGCCCAGTACTCGGCCGTCACGGGGACGACCGCGCGCACGCCCGCGAAGAACAGCTCGGCCATCGGCGGGTAGATCGTGGGCACCTTGGGCCGGTTGAGGGCCGTGCACATCGGCTCGTGCGTCTCCTCCTCGCGCACGCCCATGATCCGCTTCCCCTCGCAGGTGGCGGCCCCGTCGGATCCCACGACGGTCTTCGGGTAGAGCCAGTCGGGCCGGAGGTCGCGCAGCTCGGGGTCGGCCGGCGTGTACCGGTAGGGCGACTCGCCCGCGTTCTGCACGATGCCGTCCCACGCGTATCGCGCGGAGTCGGTGCTGGTGTTCGGCGGTCCGGCCATGGCGGCGGCCCCGAGGCCCACCGATCCGAGGATGATGAGCGCAGCGGCGGATCGGGCCGGCAGCTTCCGCACCAGGAGGACCGCCGCTCCGAACACCACCCAGATGACGACCACGAGCCAGAACAGCGGCGCGGCACCCTCGCGACGGAAGAACGCCTCGTCGTCGGCATCGCCGAACAGATCGAACGCGACCACCGACCACCCGGTGAGCGCGGCCATGACGGCGAGGACGAGGGCGGTGAGGGCGGTGCGCACACTCCATCATGGCGGCGCGCGGCTCGACGACCGCCGACCGGCCCCGACCCGCCGTCTCCCGGACGAAGGACGACCCCCATGCGGACGCTGATGCACGAGGCCAGGCGCCGCCTGGCCTCGCCCGCGCGCACGACCCGGCTGGCGGTCGTGATCGGCCGCCTGCTCGGCATCGCCTTCCTCGTGTGCTTCGCGACGGGCCTCTACAGCCACTTCCTGCAGGACCCGCTGCCGTGGATGCGCTTCCCGACCGCGCCCGTATCGCTCTACCGGGTGACGCAGGGGATCCACATCACCGCGGGCATCGCGTGCGTGCCGCTCCTGCTCGCCAAGCTCTGGATCGTCTTCCCCGAGCTGCTCACGTACCCGCCCGTCACCGGGGTCGTCTCGTTCCTCGAGCGCGCGTCCATCGCCGTGTTCGTCGGGGCGTCGCTGCTCGAGGTGACGATGGGCCTCCTCAACACGTTCCAGTGGGTGCCGTTCCCCTTCTACTTCCGGCAGACGCACTTCGCGCTGGCGTTCGTCGTGATCGGATCCCTGGCGATCCACATCGGCGTCAAGCTGCCCGCCATCGCCGGCCACTGGCGGCGCGGGCAGGCGGACGAGTCGCCCATCGTGGAGGACGCGCCCGCCGCGGACGCCGACGCCGCCGCCCCGGCCCGCGCGCCCGGCGGCGTCACCGGCCGCGTGCTCGCCTGGATCGACGACACCCCCGTCACGCCCACCCCGGTCGCCCGTCGCGGCTTCCTCGTGGCGGTCGGCGCGTCCGTCGCCGCGGTCGTGGGCCTCACCGCGGGGCAGTCGTTCCGGATCCTCGCCCCGTTCAACGCCTTCGGCCCGCGCGTCATGGGCACCGGCCCGCAGGCGCTGCCCGTCAACCGCACGGCCGAGGCCGCCGGCGTCACCGAGACCGCGATGGACGCCGGGTGGACGCTGACCGTCTCGAACGGATCCGCCTCCCGCGCCTTCACGATGGACGACCTCCGCGGCATGGGCCTCGTCACCGCGACGCTCCCCATCTCCTGCGTCGAGGGCTGGAGCCAGTCGGCGACCTGGCGGGGCGTCCGCCTCATGGACCTGATGGACGCCGTCGGCGCCGATGCGGGCGCCCGCCTCCGCGTCACGAGCCTCGAGAAGAGCGGCGGCTTCCGGCGCACCGAGATGGGCCCGGAGTACGTGCGCGACCCGCTCACCCTGGTGGCGCTCGAGCTCGACGGCGCGCCCCTCGACATCCAGCACGGCTACCCGGCGCGCATGATCGCGCCCGGGCGTCCCGGCGTGCTGCAGACCAAGTGGCTCTCGACCCTGGAGGTCATGTGATGACCGGCACCCGCGCACCTGCGGCCCGCGGCGTCCTCGCCGCCCGCATCGCGCTCATCGCGGTGGGGGTGGTCGGCCTCGCGGTCGGCGCGCTCGTGCTGCTCGACTCCCAGCGCACCGACCAGGTCGTCGGCGTCGCCGTGTTCCTGCTGATCGCGATCCTCGTGCACGACGCGATCCTGTCGCCGGTCGTGTTCGTCGCGGGCCTGCTGATCCGGAAGGCCGGCCGACGCCTGCCGCCGGGATCGCTCGTGATCGTGCAGGCCGGCGTGGTCGTGATGGCGGTGATGACCCTGGTGGTCGTCCCCGAGATCCGCGCCCGGGCGATCGGCAACGAGAACCCGACGATCCTCATCGCCGACTACGCGCCGCGCCTCGCGCTCATGTGGGTCGCCACCGCGGTGGCGACGGCCGTCGTCGCGGCGCTCTACGCGCGCACGAGGCGGCAGAAGGACCGGCCCTCGGTCTCCCAGCACTGAACGAGGTCGAGCCCCGCGTCGCCCGCCATGCGCGCGACGGCGTCGCGGCCGACCTGCGCCCAGGGGAACGGGTCGCTCGCGCGGCCCTGGCCGTCCTCGACCGTGCACTCGAAGGTGCGGTCGCGGGCGGGATCCGGGTGGGTCTCGACCACGAGCGCGCCCTGGTCGTCGAGCAGGTCGCCGCAGCGCGTCAGGAGCGCGGCCGCGTCGCCGCCGATGCCGATGTTGCCGTCGAGGAGGAGGAGCGTGCCCCATCCGCCCTCGCGGGGCAGTCGCTCGAAGACGGAGCGGTGGAGCACGGGGAGGCCGAGGCCCGCGGCCATCTCGACCACGGTGGGGGAGACGTCGATGCCGAGCGCGCCGAGCCCGGCGTCCATGGCCGCGCGGACCATGCGGCCCGGGCCGCAGCCGATGTCGAGCACGGGGCCGGCGGCGTCGGCGAGGAGGCTCGCGTCCACGGCGTCGGCCTCGGCGCTCCAGCGGCCGAGGTCCATGACCTCGGCGCTGTCGTCGTCGGAGGCGAGCGACAGGAAGAGCACCTCGCCGGAGTCGCGGAGGGCCTGGGCGTAGGGCTCGCCGCCACCGGATCCGAAGGTGCGGACGCGCGCGGAGGCGCGGTCCTCGGGGTGGTCGACGGCCAGGCTCATGCGGGGTCCCTCTGCGATGTCGCGGGTGCGGTGGTGGCGGCGCGGGTGCGCGCGCCGGTCTTAAGGATTCGGAGCGCGTGCGCGAAGCGATGGGCGGGCGCCGCCTCGGCGGCCTCCCGCGCGTCGTCGACCGTGTCCACGTCGGTGAGCTCGGGCAGCATCGCCACGTCGAGCCCGGCGTCGATGAGGCGCGACAGCTGCACCGCGCCGGTGTCGTCCCGGGACATGGGCACGCCGCGCACGAGCGCGCCGTCCGGATCCCGGAGGCCGAGCGCCCAGAAGCCGCCGTCGTTGGCGGGGCCGAACCAGGCGTCCGGGCCGCGCGCGCCGTCGGCCCAGGAGTCGAGCACGGGGCGGATCAGATCCGCGGTGAGCTGCGGCGTGTCCATGCCGACGAGGAGGACGGGGCCGTCGAGCGCGTCGAACATCGCGGCGAGGCGCTCGTCGAGGTCGCCCGCGACCTGCGGGATCACGTCGTAGCCGGCGGCCTCCGCGGGCGGGGTCGTGCCGTCGAAGAGGAGGACGCGGCGCGCGGGCGCGGCGTCGTCGACGGCGGCGAGCGTGTCGGCGAGGGCGGCGGACGCGAGCTCGGCCGCCTCCTCGAGCGTGAAGGGCGGGTGCAGGCGCGTCTTGACGCGGCCCGGGATGCACTCCTTGGCGATGACGACGACGGCGGTCATGCGCCTCCTCCCGGGGTGCGGTCGGCGCCGGCTGCCGCCGCTCGCGCCTCGGCCAGCACGCGCGACATGTCGCGCACGGCCGTGACGGTCCCGCGCAGGGTGCCGGTCACCTTGGACCGCCCCACGCGCGGCGCGTACGGCATCTCCACCTCCAGGATGCGCCACTTCGCCGCCGAAGCCCGCAGCAGCATCTCCAGCGGATAGCCGCTGCGCCGGTCGAGGATGCCGAGATCGAGCAGCTCGGTGCGCCGTCCGCAGCGCATCGGGCCGAGGTCGTGCAGCGGCACGCCCGTGATCCGCCGCAGCCGCCGGGCCAGCTCGAGGTTCGCGATCCGCGCGTGCAGCGGCCACGCGCCGCGCGTCGACGGGATCCGCCGCCCGAGCACGAGGTCGCGCTCGCCGTCGCGGACCGGGTCGACCACGTGGGGGAGGAGCGCCGGATCCATCGACGCGTCGGCGTCGCAGAACGCGACGAGCGGCGCGGTCGCGGCCTCGAGGCCCGCGTGCGCCGCCGCCCCGAACCCGCGGCGCGACTCCGTCACCACGAGGGCGCCGTGCGCGCGCGCGACCTCGGCCGAGCGGTCGGTGGACCCGTTGTCGACGACGATCGCGCGGTACCCCTCGGGCAGACGGGCGAGGACCCAGGGCAGGGCCTCCTCCTCGTCGAGGCAGGGGAGGATCACGTCCACGAGCGCTGGCGTCATCCGTCGAGCCTAGGAGGCCGCGCCTGCATCCCCCGCCACGCCCGCGGCGGACGCGCCGCCGTGCGACCCGAGGGGTGACGGCTCGCTCGCAAGCCGGACACCGCGCGGCTCCCCGCCAGGGACCGCGCATAGTCTGACCGGGTGAGCCCCACCTACGATCCCGCGCGCGCCGACGCCGGGCGCCCCGACCCCGCGCGGCCCGACCCGTCGCGGCCGGATCCGCTGCGCGGCCGCCGCATCCTCGTGGTCGAGGACGACCCCACGGTCAACGAGGTCGTGTGCCGCTACCTCAAGGCCTCGGGCTTCCAGGTGGAGACCGTCGCCGACGGCCTCGAGGCCGTGCGCGTCGCCACCGAGCGCATGCCCGACCTCGTCGTGCTCGACCGCATGCTCCCCGGCCTCGACGGCCTCGAGGTGTGCCGCCGGATCCGCGCCCACCACCCCGAGTCGCCCGTCCCCGTCGTGATGCTCACCGCGCTCGGCCAGGGCGAGGACCGCGTGAACGGCCTCGACGCCGGCGCCGACGACTACCTCGCCAAGCCCTTCTCCCCGCGCGAGCTCGTGCTGCGGGTCCGCGCCGTGCTCCGCCGCACGGTGCCCGAGCCCGTGCCCGAGCCGCCCTTCGTCGCGGGGCCGTTCGTGCTCGACCTCGGCGCGCGCGAGATCCACCAGGCCGGCGTGATGCTGTCGCTCACCTCCCGCGAGTTCGACCTCCTCGCCTTCCTGCTGCGGAACCCGCGCCGCGTCTTCGGGCGCGACGACCTGCTCCGCTCGGTGTGGGGCTGGGAGATCGGCGACCTCTCCACCGTCACCGTCCACGTGCGGCGCCTGCGGGAGAAGATCGAGGCGGATCCCGCGCACCCCGTGCTTCTCGGCACCGTGTGGGGCGTCGGCTACCGCTTCGACCCCGACGCCGCGGCGCCCGTCGCGCCGGCAGCCGCGCCGCCCACGGCCGAGGCCGCCGCCGACCCGGATCCCGCGCCGCAGCCCGCGTCCGCCCCGCCCACCGGGGCGGACGCGTGACCGCCGACTCCTTCCTCGTCGTCGTGCTGACGGCGCTCGTCTGCGCCGCGGTCGTCGGCCTCGGCGCGAGCGTCCTGCTGCGCGCGCTCCGGCGCCGCTCGCTCGTCCTGCAGATCTGCGTGGTCGCGCTCGCCGCCGTGCTCTCGGTCGTGGGCGGCATGGTCGCCGTCACCGCGAGCATGCTCGTCGACGACGCCGGCCTCACCGCGTTCCTCTCCGTCGCCGCCGTCTCCGCGCTCGTCTCGCTCGTGATGGCCGCGATGCTCGGCATGACCCTCGTGCGCGGCAGCCGCGAGCTCGGCCGGTACGCCGCGTCCATGGGCGAGGAGGCCGCCGTCGAGCCGGGCCGCCCCACCAGCACCGAGTTCGCGCAGCTCGCCCGCGAGCTCAGCGCCGCCAACCGCCGTCTCGCCGACGCCCGCGACCGGATGGAGGCGCAGGAGCGCAGCCGCCGCGAGCTCATCGCGTGGATGTCGCACGACCTGCGCACGCCGCTCGCCGGGATCCGCGCCATGGCCGAGTCCCTCGAGGACGGCATGGTCGACGACGAGCACCGCTACTTCCGGCAGATCCGCGTGCAGGCGAACCGCCTCAACGGGATGGTCGACGACCTGTTCGAGCTGTCCCGCATCAACTCGGGCAGCCTCGAGCTCGCCGTCGAGCGCGTCTCCCTCTACGACGTCGTGAGCGACACCGTCGCCGAGCTCGGGCCCGTCGCGCAGGCCCGCCAGGTCGACCTCCGCGGCGTGACCGCGCACGACGACCTCGTGGTGCAGGGCGACCCGCGGGAGCTCTCCCGCGTCGTCGGGAACCTCGTGATGAACGCCATCCAGCAGTCGCTCCCGGGCGGCCGCATCGTCATCTCCGCGCACCGCGACTCCGGCAGCCTCGCGGTGCTCTCCGTCGAGGACACCGCGGGCGGCATCCCCGAGGACGACCTGCCGCGCGTGTTCGACGCGGGCTGGCGGTCGACCGGATCCCGCACCCCGCGCGCCTACGGGAAGAGCGCCGCCGAGAAGACCGCGCTCGGCCCCGACTTCCCGGTCGCGCCCGTCGAGGCCACGCCGCCGGATCCCGCGGTGCAGGCCGAGGGCACGCACGACGGCGGCTACGCCTCGGGCGGCGGCGGCGCGGGCCTCGGCCTCGCGATCGTCCGCGGCATCGTGCGCGCCCACGACGGCGACGTGACCGTCCAGAACATCGACGGCGGTTGCCGCTTCGACGTGATCCTCCCGTACAGCAAGCCGGTCGCCTCGTGACCCGCGCGGCCCTCCGCTGGTGGTCCGCGTTCCTCGGCGTGGTGGCGGCGCTCGCCGTGCTGGCCGTCGCCGAGATCGCCGCCGCGTTCGTCGCCCCGGCGGCGAGCCCGGTGCTCGCGGTCGGCGCCCTCGTCATCGACCTGGTGCCCGCGGGCGTCAAGGACACCGTGATCGCCCTGTTCGGCACGGGCGACAAGGTCGCGCTCCTCGTCGTGCTCGGCCTCGTGGTGCTCGCCGCGGCCGCGCTCGCCGGGATCCTCCAGGTGCGCCGCCCGCCGCTCGGCGTGGTGGTGCTCGCGCTCTTCGCCGGCGTCGCCGTGCTCGCCGCCACCACACGCGCCGGGGCCACGGGCGCCGCGGCGATCCCCACGCTCGTCGGCATGATCGCGGGCGTCTTCCTCCTGCACCGCGGCGCCGACCGCCTCCGCGACTGGCGCGATGCCGCGGACCGCGCGGCGACCTCATCCGTCGCGGTGGCCGAGCCCGTGCGCGGCATCACCCGCCCGGCCGCGCGCGCCCCGCTCACCCCGGGCGCCGGCTCCCGCGTCGAGCGCCGCACCTTCCTCCTCATGACGGTCGTGGCGGGCGTCACCTCCGTCGTCGCCGGATCCGTGGCCCGCGGCCTCAACGCCGCCGCCGCCCGCGTCGACGACTTCCGCCGCACCCTCGTCCTCCCGCGCGCCGCGACGCCCGCCGCCGCGATCCCCGCGACCGCCGAGCTCGGCGTGCCCGGCCTCGCGCCGTTCCTCACCCCCGCGACCGACTTCTACCGCATCGACACCGCGCTGCAGGTGCCGTCGGTCGACGCGGCCTCGTGGAGGCTCCGCATCACGGGCATGGTCGAGGAGGAGGTCGAGATCACGTTCGCCGAGCTGCTCGCCCTGCCCCTCGAGGAGCACGTCACCACCCTCACGTGCGTCTCCAACGAGGTCGGCGGCAACCTCATCGGCAACGCGCTGTGGCTCGGCTACCCCATCCGCCTGCTGCTCGAGCGGGCCCGCCCGACCGCGGGCGCCGACATGGTGCTCTCGACGAGCCAGGACGGCTGGACCGCGAGCACGCCGCTCGAGGCGCTCACGGATCCCGACCGCGCGTCGATCCTCGCGGTCGGCATGAACGGCGAGCCCCTGCCGCAGCAGCACGGCTTCCCCGTGCGGATGGTCGTGCCCGGCCTCTACGGCTACGTCTCGGCGACCAAGTGGGTCACCGAGCTCAAGGTCACGACCTTCGCCGAGGACGTCGCCTACTGGTCGACGCGCGGCTGGACCGAGCGCGGCCCCATCAAGACCGGCTCGCGCATCGACACCCCGCGCTCCGGCGCGCGCGTGGACGCGGGGCGCACCGCGATCGCCGGCATGGTTTGGGCGCAGCACACCGGCATCCAGAAGGTCGAGGTGCGCGTCGACGAGGGCGACTGGGTCGAGGCGACGCTGGGCGACGGCGTGGGCACCGACACGTGGCGGCAGTGGTCGTACGCGTGGGACGCGACGAGCGGATCCCACAGCGTCGAGGTGCGCGCCACCGACACGACCGGCGCGACGCAGACCTCCGACGAGGCACCGCCCGCCCCCGACGGCGCGACGGGCTGGCACCGCATCAGCGTCGGCGTCGGCGTCGGCGTCGGCTGAGCCGAGCGGGCGTCCCGCCGCCGTCCGGAGGCAGCCGGCCAGCACGCGCGGAGCCCGAGCGCGTACCGTCGACGCACGGCGCGTCCGCGCCGCATCGACGAGCGAAGGAGAGCACCGTGAGCGACATCGAGAACCCCCGCGACCCCGCCGACCGCGACCTGGACGACACGGGCGTCGACGAGGAGGAGCTCGTCGGGGCCGACGCCCGCGACGCGTCGGAGGCCATCGACGCCGAGCGCGTCGTGCCGCTCGACGACGACCCGGTCGCCGACGACGAGGACGCCGACGGCGGCCTCGGCATCGACATCACCCAGTCGGACGGCCCCGACCTCGAGGCCGGCGACGACCTCGACACGGGAGCGGCGATTCGCTGATCCGCCCTCCCGCACGCACGACGACGGCCCCCGCTGGTGCGGGGCCGTCGTCGTGCTGGGGCCCGGAGGCCGGCGGGGACCAGTCGACGCGCGTCAGTCGGCGAGGATCGCGTACAGCGCGCGCCGCGTCTCGTCGAGCTTCGTCGCCGCGGCCTGGCGCTGGGCGTCGGTCGCGTCGTGCATGAGGGGCTTCACCACGCCCATGAGCTTCATGAGGCTCGTCTGGAACGCGTCCTCGCCCTCGGACTTGTCGGTGGTGGCGGCCCAGGCGGCGTCGATCTCCGCCTGGTGCTCCTCGACGTGGGCCCGGCCCTGGTCGGTGAGGGAGTAGACGCTCTTGGCGCCGGACTCGTCGGCGACGATGAGGTCCTCGTCGACGAGCTGCTGGAGCGTGGGGTAGACCGATCCGGGGCTCGGCCGCCAGGCGCCCTCGGTCTTCGCGGCGATGCCGGTGATGAGGCCGTAGCCGTTCGAGGGCGCGTCGGCGAGCAGGGACAGGATCGCCAGGCGGACGTCGCCGCGGCGGGCGCGACCCCGTCCGCCGCGTCCGCGGCCCGGGCCGAAGCCGGGGCCGCCGAAGCCGCCCATGCCGGGGAAGCCCGGGAACCCGGGGAAGCCGGGGCCGTCGCCGGGCCGGAAGCCGCGGGCGAGCGGGTGGCCAGGCATGATGCGCGGGCGCCCGCCGCGGTGGTGCTGCATGCGGGGCTCGTGGCGGTCGGCGGGGACCTCGGCGGAGGAGGGGGACGGGAGGTGGTCGTCGTGGTCGTGGGTGCGCATGGAGCGCTCCTTCCGGTCAGGGATGTCGGGGATCGCGGCGTCCTGTCGCGATGTAGCGACGATATATCGGCGACAGTCGGATGTCAACGGGGGATCCGACGGGCCGGACCGTCGATCCCCGTGATCCCGGGGATCGACGCCCGAAGCTGGCGTTCACCTGGGAAAGGAGAACCCGCCCCAACCCGTTCGGCGACCGCGTCGAAGTCCCTGTGTCGCCCGGGAGAACGGGCGGATCCCCAGTCCACGCAGCGAAGGAAAACCCATGCGCAACCTCACCAAGTCCGTCTTCGGCCTCGCCACCGCGGGCTTCCTCGTCGTCGGCCTCGCGGCCTGCTCGACCCCCGCCGAGACGCCGTCGTCCTCGGGCTCCTCCCAGCCCGCCGCGACCGCGACGACCGAGGCGAACCCCACGCCGCTCGCGTCGATCCCGACCCTGACCGGCGTCGACACCAAGGTCACGCTGGACTCCGGCTTCACGGGCGCCCTCACGACCCTGGGCCTGACGCCCGGCGTCATCGGCACCGCGACCCTCGACGGCGCCACCGGCACCCTCGCGTTCCCCATCACCGGCGGCAACGTGAAGTACTTCGACCCGCAGCAGTCCTACCGCCCCTACGTCCAGGGCGAGATCGACCACTCCGGCTCCGGCATCAGCCTCACCGCCGGCTCCACTGTCGTGAAGCTCACCGACTTCGTCATCGACCCCGGCACCAGCCGCCTCACCGGGTCGGTCCAGGTCGGCGACGGCGAGGTCATGAAGGACGTCTACATCTTCAACCTCGACGGCACGACCCTGAAGCCCCTCGCGATGGAGGGCGACAACGCCGTCCTCGAGGGCACCACGGTCAAGGTCAGCCCCGACGCCGCGTCGCTGCTGAACAGCGCCTTCGGCACCACCGCCGTCACCGACCAGCTCGTCGTCGGCATCGCCAAGATCACCGTCAACACCAAGTAGCACCCACCCGGGGCTCGACCCCCGGGAGAGCACCACCTGCGATCACAGCAGAACGCATCGACGGCCTCGTCTCCCTCACCGGGAGCCGGGGCCGTCGGCGCGTGCGGGGGCGGTCGGAGTCGCGTCCTCGGGCTTTCCACTGACAACGACTTCGCCGTCGTAGGCAGCACATGCACAAGAAGTGCCCCCGGAAGGGGTCTGTCCGTCGGAGCGCCTCACGTCCAGGCTGACGAGGTGCCAGCGACTCCGCCCGGTTGGTTCCCCCATCAAACCGATCCTGACATCGAGGTGTTCTGGGACGGCTCCGCGTGGACGGGGGAACGGCGAAGCGCTCAGGGCCAGGGGGATCAGAGCGTCGAGCCGGATGCCTACGCCGATTCGATGCCGTCAGCCGGGCCGCGAGACCGTGGGCATCGTCGTCCATCGGCTGCTCCGTTTCGCAGCGTCCGCGAACTCGTCGGCCCTGGTCTGGCTTTCGTTAGCTCAGTTCGAGGGCGGTGGATCGTCGGCGGCCTCGTCTTCTTGCTTCTCCTCGTGGTGGTCGTCGTCCCCGTCACTATCGGCGGCATCGAGACACAACAGAGGGAGCAGGCGACAGCCCGAGAGGCGCAGGTGCGTGCTGACCGTCTGGCCAACGACGCCCGGTCGGATGCACTCGCGTCTCGCGAAGAGACCCTCGGTGACGTCCGTGAGTTCCTGCTCACGGACCTCAGCTACGCGCCGGAGGACATCGTCGCTGATCTGGCCGATGCGACCAAGGATTTGGAGAGCGTCTCGGTCACTGACACGAGTGCCATCAATTCCGCGGTCTCCCGCGTGAAGAACGGCATGACGACCGTGGGAAAGCCATACACATGGTCCATGTCCTGCATGGACACCGCTCATCAGACCCATCAATTTCCCGACTTCCGTTCCGTGTGGGCGTCGACGCTGCCACTCAGCCGTTGCGAGTCCGGCACCAAGAGCGGCACGTTCTACACCGAGACGCAGAGGGCTGCGCTGGCGTCCGGCGCGATCAGCAGCCTCGAAGGCAACGGCACCTTGCAGAGCATCTGTGCCGAGCTGGGATTCGGCAGCTACGCCGGCATGGAGAGCTACAGCACGAGTCAGGCTAAGGAGCTCGCCGGTGCTCTCACCGTCTGCCCGGAGCATCCCAAGGCGGCTGACGTGCGAGCGCGCGTGGACAACTCCATCGCGGAGGACGCTGCCATCGCGGAGGGGCGCGCGTTCGGCGAAGGTGTGAAGCGCATCGGCGAAGTCATCCAGCCGGGCACTTATGTCACGGAGGGGGAACTCGACGGCTGCTACTGGGAGCGGACGGATGCGGCTGGCGAGATCATCGACAACAACTTCATCAACGACGGTCTGCGCGCAGAGGTGATCATCCGATCGGGTGATTACTCCTTCAGCTCCACCAGGTGCGGCACGTGGCGTAAGCAGTGATGGCGTGCCAAGTCCGAATCAACCGGATTGCACGCAGGAGCCAGACGTAAGAATGCTCGAACAGCCGGCGGGCTCTCCGCCCACGTGGCGGTACCCCGGGCGTCAGCCGATCGTGACCGCGAAGCCCGCGACGCTGCGGGTCACCGTGCCGGTGGCCAGTTCGACGAACAGCGTGGTGACGGTCGAGTCGCGCGGGTTCCGCGGGTAGTCGTCGCTCGCGCCGCGGGCCGGATCCGGCACCGTCTCGAGCAGCGCGAAGCGGCCGTTGGGCGTCACCTTCAGGCCCGTGATGCGGGTCGCGGGATCCGCGGGCACGTACACATCGCTCGCCGTCCCGTCGCGCACGACCACGAGCCGCTGCTTGGCGGTGCCGGTGGCCGCGTCGAGGGACGTGCGCACGCGGAGGACCGCGGCGTCGTCGCCCGGGACGAACGAGATCGCGCCGTCGTACTGCAGGTCGGCCCCGCCCGTCTCGGTGGGCAGCTGCGTCTGCTGCGCGGTCCGGAGGTCGATCTCGGTCGTCGAGCCCGGATCCGTGACCGCGAGCCGGGTGCCGTCCGCGGAGAACGGGCCGAGCGTCCCGTGGCGGCCGAGCGGCACGATGGGCGCGGATCCGTCGACCGTCACCAGGTACATGTCGCCGTCCTGCCCGTGCGCCACGAGCTGCGGGCGGCCGGGCACGAAGCCCCACGCCTGGGCGCTGATCGCCTGGCCGTCGAGCCCGAGCACGGGCGTCGGCGCCGCTCCGGCGCCGACGTCGTCGACCATGAGGGTGTCGTCGTACGGGCCGCCGTCCGCGCTCGTGAAGCGGAAGCCGATCGTGGTCCCGGTGTCCTCGGCATGGAGGTCCTGGAGCGTGCCGCGGCCGGGGAGTGGCAGGTCGACCTGGCCGGATCCGTCGAGCGCCGCGATCACGAGGCCGTTCGTGCCGTCGTCCTGGAGGGTCGCGACCACGAGCGAGTTCCCGACGACCGCGTACTCCTGGATCTTCGTCGCCTGGAAGACCACGTCGCTCGCGCCGTCGCCGCTGCCGGCGACGCTCTGCCGCAGGATGCGGTCGGCCTGCTGCTCGCCGCCGCGGACGAGCACGTACATGCCCGGGTCGCCCGTGCGGAACGCCGTGCGGAGGTCCGACGCGGGGCCGCCGCCGACGCCCTGGACGCCGTCGACGGACACCGTGTAGTCGGCGTCGTAGGCGAGCGGCCGGGTGAAGTCGATGATGATGCGGTCGGCCTGCGTGTCGACGGTGAAGTCGGCGCCCGGCTCCATCCGGATCCGCGACGCGTCGACCGGTTGGATCGGCCGGTTCGCGGCGAGCACGAGCCGCTGCCGGGACTGCTGCACGACGGCGAGCGGATCCACGTCGGTGCGCACGAGCCGCGGCCCCTGGCTGCCGGCGACCGCGAGCAGGCCGCCGCAGGCGAGGACGAGCACGAGGATCACGGCGGTGAACGCCCGGCGGAAGGCGCGCGGGGAGGCTGGGGCGTCGGTCACGGGCGGCTCAATAGACGTACGGGTCGGCGGGCTGGTCGACCTGCTCGACGCCCTGCGGCATGACCGCGAGCGGCTGCCGGCTCTTGGCGCTCGGGTTCGACGCGAACGGGCCGGTGACGCGCACCCACTCGTCGGTCTGGAGCGTCGACTTCCAGCCGGGCTGGTAGACGGGGACGCCGACGGGCTGGGCGTCGACCGCGCAGCACGTGACGACGAAGCGGGTCACGTAGAAGACGTCGTCGGGATCGTCGGGGTCGGCGCTCACGAAGCCCGTGATGTCGACGGACTTGGAGGTGAAGAAGGTCGGATCCGTGGTCTGGGCGAGCAGCTGCGACCAGTCCTTCACGCCCAGCGTCGAGAAGTCGCTCGTGCCGAGGAGCTCCTGGTCGGGCGCGGTGTCGGAGGCGACCGTGCTCGAGTTGAGGGCGCGCTGCGTGACGGTGCTCTGGGTGAGCGTGCGCGGCGGGATCACGAGGACGGCGACGACCGTGATCGTCACGACGGCGGCGACGGCCACGCGGGAGGCGCGGGCGCGGGCGGAGGCACGTGCGGGCGCGGCGGCGGTGTCGTCGAGGGCGGCGGATCCGTGGTCGTGGTCGTGCTCCTCCGCGGCCTCGGCGGGGCGGAGCGCGAAGCCCGCGACCGTCGCGACGAGGCCGATGACCGCCATCACGCCCGTGAAGACGAAGTAGCGCGGGTGGATGTAGAGGCCGAGCTGGCCCGTGATCGTGAGCCACAGCGTCGAGACGATGCAGGCCGCGAGGAGCACGAGGCCCACCGTGGAGGAGGCGCGGCCGCCCGCGGCGCGGCGGCGGGCGCGGCGGCGGTCGGTCGGCATCCGGTCGTCAGGCGATGGCATTGACACCCCATCCCAGCGCGAGGCTGATCAGCGCGACGACCGAGGTGATCATCACGAGAGTGCGGGTCGAGTAGGTGGTGCGCATGAGCGCGAGCATCTTCACGTCGATGACCGGCCCGAACACGAGGAAGGCGACGATGCCGCCGGGGAGGAACACGGATCCGAACGAGAGCACGAAGAACGCGTCGACGTTGGAGCAGACGGAGACGACGAACGCCAGGAGCATGAGCGCGAGTACGGAGAGGATCGGGCTGCCGCCGAGCGTGACGAGCACCTCGCGGGGCACCGCGACCTGGATGAGGCCGGCCAGCAGGGATCCGATGACGAGCGCCGGCATGATCGTGGTCGCCTCGCGGCCGAACAGCGAGATCGACTTGCGGACGCGGGCGCCGCCGTGGGCGTGCGGATCCGGGAGCGCGCACTCGGCGCGGAACTCGTCGGTGAGGAGGCGGTCGGGCTCGGGGTGGAGGCTGAACAGCCAGCCGACGACGTTCGCGATGAGGAAGCCGCCGACGAGGCGGGCCACGAGGATCCAGCCGTCCCAGCCGAAGGCCGCGTGCGTCGTGATGATGGTGATCGGGTTGAGGATCGGCGCCGCCAAGAGGAACGTGATCGACTCCGGCACCGTGAAGCCGCGCACCACGAGGCCGCGGGCGAGCGGCACGTTGCCGCACTCGCACACGGGCAGCGCCATGCCGAGGAACGAGATGCAGGCGCGGCGCGCGAACGGGTTGCGGGGGAGGCGGCGCTCGATGACGCCGGGCGGCACCCACACCTGCACGACGATCGACAGGACGATGCCGAGGATCACGAACGGCAGCGATTCGACGATCACGCTGACGCTCAGGGTGACGAGGTCCTGGAGCCGGTCGGGCAGGACGCTGTCGCCCAGCGCGGGGGAGACGGCGCGGAGGGCGAGGAGCAGGAGGACGAGGGCGAGGCCCGTCGCGAGGCCGGTGCGGAGGCCCGCGGGGGAGGGGCGCGGGGCGCCGTGGTCGTGCGGGTGGTCGTGCGCGGGTGCGGCCGTCGGCGGCGATGCGGTGAGGGTCGCGGTCGTCGTGCCGGGGGCGGTCGCGGGCGCGGATCCGGCCGCGTCGCGCTCCGCGCGCCGGGTCCGGGTCCGCTCCCGGCGAGGACGCGGCAGGCGCGCGGGCCGGTCGAAGGGCGATGCGCCGTCGTCGTCGGGGCCGAAGGGGCTGTGGCGATCCGTCATCGCGGACCGGTGGCGCGGGGCCGGGGTCCGAGGGGGGCGCGCACGGCCTCCACCCTAACCGCGCTGAGAAGCGTCCTCAGCAGGCGGGGCGGCGGGTCAGCGGAGGGCGGCGGGCGCCGATGGGCAGCGGGACTCCAGCGACGCGACGGTCTCGGGGGCCATCGGCAGCGACGCACCGCCTGCGCGGATGCTCGCGATGAACGCATCGCGGTCCGGGAACTCTCCGTCGTACGGCTCGCCCTCGGAGGCGTAGCAGGGGAGGAGGAAGTCGACGTAGTAGTCGTGCAGCCAGCCGAGCGCGGCGTCCGTCAGCGGACCCTGCGGCGCGACCGGGAAGCGGACCTGGCAGACGTAGCGCACGACCGGATCCGCGGAGTCGGTGCCGAGCCGCACGTCGTCGCCCGTCCCGATCACCTGCACGCGCACGCCCGAGTCGCCGAGGCACGCCGCCTGCTGCCGCACCCACTCCTCTCCCGCGAGGATCCGCTCGACCGGCACGTCGGGGCGCACCGCGTCCGGCCGCTCCTGGACGACCCGCTGCCACTCGCCGTCCGCGCTCTCCCGGAGGGCCGCGACGGTCTCGACGTCGGTGAGGTCCGCGTGCATCGCGGCCGGCGGCTCTGCCGTGAACGCGGGCACGGGCACGCCGATGCGGGGATCCGGCGTGCTCGGCGGGCCGGGCGTCGACGTGGGCTCCTGGGAGCGCCAGCTGTCGTCGTCGGTGAGGAGCCCGGACGCGGATGCGGTGCCGAGACTGGCGACGACCAGCGCGCCCGCGAGCACGGCGGCGCGCGCCCGCGAGCACGGCGGCGCGCGGGCCGGGGCGGAGGAGCCGGCGGCGGCGCGCCACGAGCGGGTCGCGGGCGTCGGCGGTCGGCTCCGTCGGCGCCCTCATGGCGTCGTCGCTCATCCGGTCGCCCCGCGGGTCCGGTGGACGATCGGCGGCGTGCGTCCCGGGGGAGGCGGCGTCGGCCGCGAGCAGCCGTCGGCCCTCCTCGGCCAGGCGCGCCTCCTCCGCGAGCAGCTCCTCCAGCGCGGCGTCGTCGGATCCGTCGCGGCCGAACGCCGATCGCCGCAGCTCCGCGAGACGCCGGGTGGACGCGGCGTCGTCCCGCAGCCGACGGCGGAGGGCCGCGTCGGCCGAGGGGGGCTCCGCGCCCTCGTGCGTCATCCCATCCCCGGCGGCTGGGACGGGCACCGCGACGACAGCGCGCCGGTCATGCGGTCGGGGATCGGGGACCAGGGGTAGCTCGCCCGCGC
Source organism: Clavibacter michiganensis subsp. insidiosus (assembly GCF_002240565.1). Lineage (GTDB taxonomy): Bacteria > Actinomycetota > Actinomycetes > Actinomycetales > Microbacteriaceae > Clavibacter > Clavibacter insidiosus. The sequence goes on from NZ_MZMO01000001.1 coordinate 1,078,348, forward strand.
CTCGGCGATGAAGTCCTCGCGCGAGGGCACGGGACCCGTGTAGGGCTCGCCCTCGACGGCGTAGCAGGGGAGCAGGAACGAGACGATGTAGTCGTGTGGGTACGCGAGCTCCGCGTCGTCGAGCGGCTCCGGCTGCTCCATGGGGAAGCGGGCCTGGCACGACCAGATGGCGATGGGGTCGCCGTCGTCGTACGTGATCCCGCCCCCGCCGATGACGGACGCCTCGATGCCCTCCGACCTCAGGCACTCCACCTGCTGATCCGGGAAGTCCTCTTCGGAGACGACGCGCTCGAGGGTCACGTCCGGCCGGACCGCGCCGCCGTCGACCAAGGACGAGAAGAGCTCCCAGCTGCTGTCGGCCTCACGACGGTAGGCCTCGGCCATCTCCTCCTCGGATGCGGGGGTGTGCGGCGGCGCGGTGGCGGTGAAGGCCGGGATGGGCGAGACCCGGCGGCCGTCGGGGGTGCCCATCGCCTGGCCGCGCGGGGTCGAGGTGGCACCGGGAGCGGTCGTCGAGGACGCGGCGGTCGGGTCGTCGAAGGCGCCGGCCGTGGAGGCGACGCCGAGGCCGATGACCAGGAGGATCCCGGCCGGCGCCCCCGCCAGCGCTGCCGGGCGGAGGAGACGGCGGCGGGTGGTCGGGTCGGGCGCGCGGGGCGTCCCGGCGGCGGCCTCGGGGGCGAGGGCGGCCTCGGGGGCGGTGGCCGCCTCCGTCGCCGCGCGCGCGGGCCGCTCGGCCGCCAGCAGCGCCTGGCCCTCCTCGACGAGCCGCGCCTCCTCCGCGAGCAGGGCCACGAGGGGCGCCGACAGCTCGGCCTCGTCGTAGCCGGTGCGCGCGCGGAGGTCGGCGGGCACCTCGACGAGCGGCGCGGTGGATCCATCGCGGCCGTACGCGGTGCGGCGCAGCTCCTCGAGGCGGCGCGCGGCCTCGCGATCGTCGCGGAGGCGCCGGGCGAGCGCGGCGTCGGGGGCGGGGCCGTCGAGTGGGTCGGTCATGAGGCCTCCTCGTCGAGGGCCGGCAGTCGCGGCCGGGGCGGTGGTCGCGTGTCGCCAGGCTACGGCGACGGATCCGTCATGGCGAGGCCCCGTCCGGGTCACGGCGGGGCGCCCCGTACCCTGGGCCGGTGGCCACCACCGTCATCGCCTGGATCGTGACCGTCGCCGGTGCCCTCGTCTCCCTCGACGCGCTGGCCGCGGTGGTCGTCGCGCGCCGTGCCGGCCGCCGGTCCGCCCGCCGCACGTGGCTGCAGCTCGCGATCGGCGTCGCCGGCCTCGCGCTCGGCATCGCCGGCCTCGCGCTCGGCGTCCCGCTCCTCGTCAGGTCCTGATCGCGACGTACGTCCTGACCGCCCCATCGGGTCCGGACCGGGCCAGGATCCGGACATGACCATCGACGACCGCCCCGCCCTCACCGACGCCCAGCTCACCGCCCGCGACCACGTCCCCGGGCTCGTGCACCACGTCGTGCTGTTCCGGCTCCGCGACGACGCGGCGCCCGCCGACCGCGACGAGGTGGAGCGGCGGTTCCGGGCGCTCGCCGGCTCCCCGCACCCGGACGGCTCGGGGCCGTACATCCGCTCGCTGCACGCCGGTCGGCAGTCGAGCCCCGAGGGCGTCGGCCGCGGATTCGAGCTCGGCTTCGTGCTGACCTTCTCCTCGGAGGGCGACCGCAACCTCTACCTCGGGGAGCCGCTCATCGCGGATCCGGCGCGCATCGACGCGCAGCATGCGTCCTTCAAGGAGTTCGTGAGGCCGCTGCTCGCACCGGATCCGCGCGGGGTGCTGGTGTTCGACTTCACCGAACCGTCGACGTCGGCGGATGGATCAGCGGGGGCGCCAGCGGCCTGATCCCGCGCCCCATATGCGGGCCGCGCCGTCGTCGGGGTCGCGCGGCACCGGCCCGACGGCCAGCCTGGATCGACCGCCCGACGCCGACGAGACGAGTCCCGTGCCCGCATCCGCCCGCCCTGCCGCCGCACCCGCGCCCTCCACCGCGCGCGCCGAGTCCGCCGAGTCCGCCGATCCGCGCCTCGACGCGCAGACGCGCCGCCCCCAGCCGTGGCTCCGCGCCGTCGCGGTCGCGCTCCTCGCCTGGGTCGTGCTCGGCGTCGCGCTCGGGCTGTCCATCGGCGTCGGGGAGGCGGCGACGCGCGCGACCGGGGCCGGCCTGATCCTCGAGGTCGTGCTGCAGGCCGTACTGATGTCCGCGATCGTCGTGCCCGCCGTCGTGCTCCTCCGGCGGCGCCTCGACCGCAGGAGCCTCGCGAGCCTCGGCCTGTCGCGGCGGATCGGACGGCCGATCGCGCTGGGCGTCGGCGTCGGAGCGGTGACAGGTGCGGTCGTCTGGGTCCCGGCCGGCCTCCTCGGCTGGATCCGCGTGGACGGCATCGACCTCGCCGCGTTCGCCGGCTTCCTCCTCCTCAACGGCGTCGTCCTCGCGCTCTACGAGGCGATCCCCGAGGAGCTCGCCCTCCGCGGGTGCATGTGGACGAACCTCCGCGACGGCACCGGGCTCGTCATCGCGACGGTCGTGACCACCGCCCTCTTCCCGGCGACCGGCGTGGTCATCGAGTCCGGCCGCTGGATCCTCCTGACGATCACGGGATCCGACACCGGCGCCTTCACGCCGATTCCCGCCGGGAACGACGCGGTCGTGTACGTGCTCCAGCTCGGCCTGTTCGGCCTCGCGCTCATCGCCGCGCGGCGGATCCCGATGGAGGGTGCGCTCCTCATCGCGATGGCGTTCCACTGGACGCAGCTGGCGGTGACCCGCATGCTGCTGGACCCCATGGGCTGGGCTCCGTCGGGCTGGGACGTGGCGTTCGTCGAGCCCGACGCGATCGCGCTGGTGCTCGTGCACATCGTCCTGGCCGGACTCGTCTTCGTCGCGGTGCGGAGGCGGATGGAGCGGTGGCGGCCCGAGCAGCGGCCGACACGCGGAGCCCGCGTCCAGGATCCCGACCTACGGTAGGTATGTCCATGCGATCGCATGGACCAGTGGCTCCGCCCACGAGACGCGGGCCACCGCCCCACTCGTCAGGAGACCCCATGACCACCACCCGCTTCACCGACAAGGTCGTCCTCATCACGGGCGGAGGATCCGGCCTCGGCCGCGCCGCCGCCGTCCGCCTCGCCGCCGAGGGCGCGCGCGTCGCGCTCGTCGACATCTCCGAGGGCGGCCTGGTCGACACCGTCGCCGCCGTCACGGCCGCGACACCCGACGCCGAGATCCTCACCGTCCTCGCCGACGTGTCGAAGGAGTCCGACGTCGACTCCTACGTGCGCCAGACCGTCGAGCGCTTCGGCCGCATCGACGGGTTCTTCAACAACGCGGGCATCGAGGGCCGCCAGAACCTCACCGAGGACTTCACGGCCGCCGAGTTCGACAGGGTCGTCGCCATCAACCTCCGCGGCGTGTTCCTCGGCCTCGAGAAGGTCCTCGCCGTCGTGCGCCAGCAGGGCTCCGGCATGGTCGTCAACACGGCGAGCGTCGGCGGGATCCGCGGCGTCGGCAACCAGTCCGGCTACGCGGCCGCGAAGCACGGCGTCGTCGGCCTCACGCGCAACTCGGCCGTCGAGTACGGCGAGTTCGGCATCCGCATCAACGCGATCGCGCCCGGTGCCATCTGGACGCCCATGGTCGAGGCGTCCATGAAGCAGAGCGACGCGGACGACCCGCGGGGCTTCGCCGAGCAGTTCATCCAGGGCAACCCGACGAAGCGCTACGGCGAGGCCGAGGAGATCGCGTCGGTCGTCGCGTTCCTGCTCTCGGACGACGCGGCGTACGTCAACGCCGCCGTGCTGCCGATCGACGGCGGGCAGTCCGCGAAGTACTGACCGGTGCTGGCCGCGTCGGCCGCGAGGGCGGCCGGCGCGGTCCCTGTGCGCGGCTCGGTCAGCCGAACGGCGCCGTCGGGACCTGGCACGTCACGGGCTGACCCGGTGCCGCGGTCGAGGTCGCGATCTCCTTCACGCCGTCGACGAGGATCCGGCAGGTCAGCGCCTCCCCGTCGACCGGGGTGGCCTGCACGAACGCCCAGTCCTCGGCCGTGACGACGGACTCGACCGACCAGATCGAGCTCGCCGAGTCGTCGCCGGGCGCGAGGGCCGCCTGGCCGACCTCCTTGACGATCGACGGGCGTCCGCGGTGCGATGCCTCCGCGTACGAGACGTCGGTCAGGCCGCCGTCGGCCGGGCCGGTCGTGGTCACCTCGGAGGTGATCGCGTAGATGTCGGCGATGTCGTCGGCGATGCCCGAGCAGCCGGCGAGGGCGAGCGATGCGACGCCGACGACGAGGGCGATGCCGGAGCGGCGGCTCACGCTGCGGGGTGATGCGGAGGTCATGCTCCCAGTGTGGCGAGAGGGTCGCGCGGATCTCGTCGGCCGGAGGTGCCGGGATCCCCGCCCGAGCGGCACCCGGGGACGACGCGCGGGGGAGCCTCCGCGGCTACCGGGCGCCCGCGCCTCCGACCACCGCGCTGCGCAGCGGCGCCGTCGCGAACTCGCGCATGCCCTCCTCGAAGGTCATCCGCGGCTCCCAGCCGAGCTCGGTGCGCAGCCGCTCGGATGACGCCGTGATGTGCCGCACGTCGCCGAGCCGGTACTCGCCGGTCGTGACGGGCACGGATCCGCCGGCCTCCCGCGCGAGCGCCTCCGCCATCTCGCCGATGGTGTGCACCGTGCCGCTGCCGACGTTGAAGGCGCGGAAGGACCCGGCCTCGCGGTCGCCGGTCCAGGCGAGCGCGGCGAGGTTCGCGCCGGCGACGTCGCGCACGTGCACGAAGTCGCGGCGCTGCCGGCCGTCCTCGAAGACGCGCGGCGCCTCGCCGCGCGCGAGGGCGGAGCGGAAGAGCGACGCGACGCCCGCGTACGGCGTGTTCTGCGGCATGCCGGGCCCGTAGACGTTGTGGTAGCGGAGGGCGGCAGCGCGGCCGCCGGTGGCGCGGGTCCACGAGCTCGCGAGGTTCTCCTGCGCGAGCTTGGTGGTCGCGTAGACGTTGCGCGGATCCAGCGGCACGTCCTCGCCGATGAGCGTGGGGACGAGCGGCTCGCCCGTCATGGGATCCACCGGGTCGAACATCCCGGCGTCGAGGTCGGCGACGCGGCGCGCGGGCGGGCGCACCGGGCCGTCGGCGCCCTGGTAGGCGCCCTCGCCGTAGACGACCATCGAGCTCGCGAGCACGAGCCGGTCGATGCCCGCGCGGGTCATCGCGGCGAGCAGGATCGCGGTGCCGCCGTCGTTGGTCAGCACGTAGTCGGGGGCGTCGAGGAAGTCGACGCCCAGGCCGACCTTCGCGGCCTGGTGGCAGACGACGTCCACGCCGAAGAGCGCGCCGGCGACGGCGTCGGGATCCGTGACGTCGCCGCGCACGAGCTCCACGCGCGGGTCGATCTCCGGGTCGCCGCCGTGCACGTCGGCGCGCAGCGAGTCGAGCACGCGCACGCGGCGGCCCTCCTCGAGCGCGGCCTGCACGATCGCGCCGCCGATGAACCCGGCGCCTCCCGTGACGAGGAGGATCCCGGCGCTCACGAGCGCGCGCCCGTCGTGCCGGTCGTGATGGTCGTGCCGGTGACGGGCCGCGCGACCACGGACGCGACCGCGTCCGGGTCGATGAGCGGGCGCCCGCGGTAGTCGTCGGGGACGGCCCGGACGACCGCCTCGATCGCCCGCACGATGCGCGGCTGCGCCTCCTTCAGGCGCGTGAACACCAGGTCGGCGGTGACGGCGTCGCCCTGCTCGCCGGGGAGCGGCGCCAGGCCCGCGTCGGCGTCGGTGACGAACGACAGGTTGACCGTGCCGATGTTCAGCTCGGACGCGAGCACCACCTCCGGGTACTGCGTCATGTTGACGATGTGCGCGCCCGCCTGGCGGAACCACAGCGACTCGGCGCGGGTGGAGAAGCGCGGGCCCTGGATCACGACGACGGTGCCCGAGGTGCGCAGCGGCCCGGCGGGATCGGCCCGGTCGCCGCCCTCGAGCTCGACCAGCGCGGTGGCCGCGAGCGCGTGCAGGTCGGGGTCGAAGGGATCCGCCGCCGAGAGGTGCTGCACGACGCCGGCGTCGAAGAAGGTGTCGGGGCGGCCCCAGGTGCGGTCGAGGAGCTGGTCGGTGAGCACGAGCGACCCCGGCGGGTAGTCCGGCGAGACGCCGCCCACCGCGGACGACGACACGACGGCGGCGACGCCGAGCGACGCCAGCGCCCAGATGTTCGCCCGGTAGTCGATGAGGTGCGGGGCGACCGAGTGGTCCGCGCCGTGCCGGGTGAGGAACGCGACGCGGCGCCCGGCCAGCTCGCCGACCGTCACCTCGCTGGACGTGGGGCCGAACGGCGTCTCGATGCGGTGCGACGTGCTCGTCGCGGGGTCGAGCAGGGTGTACAGGCCGGATCCGCCGATGACGCCGATGTCGGCGCGCAGGGCGGATGCGGCGGTCGCCGCGGCGGGGGTGTCGGTCACGTCGTGCTCCTTCGGGTGGGTGCCCAGTCAACCAGGGCGCGGTGGACGCGGGCTCGACCGCGCCCGCCGCGCCCCGGTCGGCGTCGACGGGACCCGATCAGTTGAGCGGACGCGTCCCCTCGGGCAGCGCGCCGCCCGCGTAGAGGTCCTTGGCCGTGTCCTGCAGCGCGGTCAGCGCGACGCGCTGGGTCCACGGGCCGTAGGAGATGCGGCCGACGCCGAGCTCCTCGAAGCGCGCGGGGGAGAGGGATCCGGGGACGCCGATGACGGTGAGGCGCTGCGGGCCGACGGCGTCGACGAGGGTGCGCACCTCGTCCTCCGTGAGCGGGCCGGGCACGAAGACGCTCGTGGCGCCGGCGGCCATGTAGGCGCGCGTGCGCTCGACGGCGTCGGCGAGGACGTCGGACCGGTCGCGGTCGCCGCCCCGCACGTAGGCGTCGGTGCGGGCGTTGAGCGCGAACGGCACGCCCTCGGCCTGCGCGGCGGCGACGGCCGCCTCGACCGCGCGGATCGACTCGTCGAGGGGGCGCATGCCGTCCTCCAGGTTCGCGCCGACGACGCCCACGCCGATGGCGCGGCGCACGGTCTCGCCCGCGTCCCCGTAGCCGGACTCGAGGTCGGCGGAGACGGGCTGCTCGACGGCGGCGACGATGCGGCCGATCATGTCGAGGTGGGGGTCGAGCGGGATCCTCTCGCCGTCCTCGTAGCCGAAGGTGGCGGAGATGGAGTGGCTCGCGGTGGCGAGCGCCTTCGTCTCGGGGAGCGAGCCGATGGCGGCGGCCGTGATGGCGTCCCACACGTTCACCACCCTCAGGAGCTCGGGTGCGGTGTGGAGGTCGACGAGGGTCTGCCCGCGGGCGGCGATGGTCATCCTCCGACCCTAGGACGGCCGGGCGCCGCGCGGCAGGCGCGGCTTCGGGAGGCGGACACGGATCCCGGCCTGCGCCATGGGGAGGAGCGGCGGATCAGCGCGGGCGGTCCGCGGCGGATCGCATGGCCGAGACGACCAGGCCCGCGCCCGCCGTGAGGAGCGCGAGCGCCGCGACGAGCAGCAGCAGGCCGAGGTCGGATCCGCCGGTGTAGACGACGACCCCGGCGACGCCGAGCACGACCGCGGCGGCCAGCAGGACGGCACCGACCACGGCGGCCACGCGGCGGCGGACGGCGGCGCGGCGCTCGTGCGGATCCATGGGCACAGGGTCCCGCGCCCGGACCGCGACGGCAAGGCCCTGTGTCCGATGCGCGACGGCGAGGGCCGTCGGCCGGGCGTCGGGATCGGGCGGCCACCGGAGAGGACGCGGCCGCGTCGGGGATGATGGGGTGATGACCCCCGACCGCCCCGCTGGCCGCCGACGACGCACGGTCGACGAGCACCGCGCGGCCGTGTCCGCGCTCCTCGCCCCGCTCGCCGAGCTGCCCGCGGAGGAGCTGCCCGTCTCCGCCGAGGCGCTGACGGCGGATCCGCACCGGTACGCCGACCGCGTCCTCGCTCACGACGTCACGAACCCCCTCGACCTGCCGCCGTTCCGCAACTCGCAGATGGACGGCTACGCGGTGCGCGCGGCCGACCTCGCAACTGCGAGCGACGCGCGCCCCGCCGCCCTCCGCATCGCGCCGCGCATCCCCGCGGGCGTCGCCCCGGAGCCCCTCGCGCCCGGGACCGCGGCCCCCTGCATGACCGGCGCGCCCGTCCCGCCCGGCGCCGACGCGATCGTCCCCATCGAGGCCGCGATCCCCGACCGCTTCGTCGACGAGACCGCGACCGACGCGACCGTCTCCTTCGCCGTCCCCGTGGATCCGGGCGCCTTCGTCCGCGCGCAGGGCAGCGACCTCGCCGCGGGCGCCGTGCTCGTCGCCGCGGGCACGCGCCTCCTGCCGGCCCACTGGGGCGTCCTCGCGTCGGCCGGCGTCGCGAGCATCGCCGTGCGCCGCCGACCGGTCGTCCTCCTCCTCTCCACCGGCCTCGAGCTGCGCGGGCCCGGCGAGCAGCTCGCGCTCGGCCAGATCCACGACGCCAACTCGGTCGCGCTCGCCGCGGCTCTCACGGCCGCCGGAGCCGACGTCCGGCCGCTGCGTGTCGCCTCCGACGACGCCGACCGCGTGCGCGACGCCCTGCGCGACGCGGCTGCCTGGATCGACCTCCTCCTCACGACGGGCGGCGTCAGCGCCGGCGCCTACGAGGTCGTGCGCGATGTCCTGGAGGGCGGCGGCCTGGAGTTCGTCTCGGTCGCGGTGCAGCCGGGCGGGCCGCAGGGGCTCGGCACGGCGGAGGTCGGCGGCGCGCGGATCCCCGTGGTCGCCTTCCCCGGCAACCCCGTGAGCGCGCTCGTCTCGTTCGAGCTCTTCCTGCGTCCGGTGCTCCGCGCCCTCGCCGGGCACTCGCGTCCCGGCCGCCCGTCGCACGAGCTGCCGCTCGCCGCCGCGCTCGACTCGCCCGCCGGCAAGCACCAGGTGCGGCGCGGGCGCCTCGACGCCGACGGGCGCGTCGTCGCGGTCGGCGGACCCGGATCCCACCTCCTGCACGCGTACGCGACAGCCACCCACCTCGTCCACATCCCCGCAGGTCTCGACCGGCTCGAGGCCGGCGACCCCGTCACCGTCTGGAGCATCGATGACTGATCCCGCCACGAGCGCCGCCGCGCCGTCCCTCACCCACCTGCGGCAGGACGGATCCGCGCACATGGTCGACGTCACCGACAAGGCCACGACGAAGCGCCGCGTCGTCGCGCAGGCCGTGCTCGTGACCCGGCCCGACGTGGTCGCGTCCGTCATCTCGGGCGACCTCCCCAAGGGCGAGGCCGTCGGCACGGCGCGCATCGCGGGGATCATGGCGGCGAAGCGGACGTCCGACCTCATCCCGCTGTGCCACCCGCTGCCGATCGGCCGCATCGAGATCGACATCGCGGGCGCCGACGACCGGCTCACCGTGGTCGCGTCCGTGAGCACGACGGGCGTCACGGGCGTCGAGATGGAGGCGCTCACCGCGGCCTCGGTCGCCGCGCTCACGCTCTACGACATGGTCAAGGCGGTGGACGCGCGGGCCGTGATCACCGACGTGCTCGTGCGCGAGAAGCAGGGCGGCAAGTCCGGCGACTGGGAGCGGGCATGACCGCCGAAGATCCGCGCGGCCGGGCGGTCGTGATCGTCGCCTCCACGCGCGCCGCCGCGGGGCAGTACGAGGACCGCACGGGTCCCGTCATCCGGGCCTGGCTCGCCGAGCGCGGGTTCGAGGTGGGCGCGCCGGTCGTGCGCGCCGACGGTCCCGGGGTCGCGGCCGCGCTCGCCGAGGCCGTCGCGGGCGGCGCGCGCGTGATCCTCACCACGGGCGGCACGGGCATCACCCCCACCGACCGCACGCCCGAGGCGACGGCGCCGCTGCTCGACCTCGAGATCCCCGGGATCATCGAGGAGGCCCGCCGCGTCGGCGTCGCGCACACGCCCACCGCGGTGCTCACGCGCGGGCACGCCGGGCTCGCGGGCGGCGCGTTCGTCATGAACCTGCCGGGCTCGCCGGGCGGCGTGCGCGACGGGCTCGGCCTCCTCGACGGGATCCTCGACCACGTGCTCGAGCAGGCCCGCGGCGCCATGCACCCCGCGACCGACCCGGCGGCCGACACGGCCCGCCCGGACGCTGCGGCCGATGCCGGGGCCCGCGCGTGACCGCCGACCGCGTGCTCTTCGCGCGCATCGCGGGCGGCTCCATCCGCGTCGAGGACTGCGCCGACGCCGTGCGCGCCGACGACGCGGGCGCGGTCGTCACCTTCGAGGGCGTCGTGCGCGACCACGACGACGGCCGCGGCGTCCTCTGGCTCGACTACTCCGCGCATCCGGCCGCCCGCCAGGCGATCCGGCAGGTCGCGCTCGACGTCTCCGCGCGCTACCCCGAGGTGCGGATCGCCGTCGAGCACCGCATCGGCCGGCTCGGCATCGGCGATGTCGCGCTCACCTGCGCGGTCTCCTCCGCGCACCGCGCCGACGCGTTCGCCGCGTGCGGCCTGCTGGTGGACGAGGTCAAGCAGCGCGTCCCCATCTGGAAGCAGCAGGCCTTCGACGACGGCACGAGCGAGTGGGTGGCGTCGCTCGGGTAGCTTGCCGGTTTGAGCGCTTCAGATTCTCCGCCCTGTGGACTGTGTCGACGGGACTTAGAGCACGAGTTCTAAGTTCGGCCTCGAGGGCTCAGTCGTTCCTGGAATTCTGACCGAAGCCCACGTCACGCGAGGCATCTCTGAATGCCGAGCCCTGCCTTGCTCCCCCGGCACATCGAGCGTAGGTCGAGCGACATCGGTGCGCGGACTGTCTCACTCCTCTATAGAAGGAAAGACAACTGAACAGCAGATCCAAGGCTCCACTCCACCTGGCGGTGGCGACAGTCATCGCCATGGGCTTGATATCTACCTCGTCCGTCGCAGCGAACGCCGCTGAGTCCGCACCGAACTCCTCGGCGTCAGCAGTCTCAGAGCGAGCGGCCAGTACCGTGCAGGCTGATTTGAATGCGTCGGGCGTCCCGCGAAGCAGTTCGCTTGAAGACGGGCGGTCCGTCACGACCTACCACGTGGGCAATGGGATCGAGGTGGCTTCCCCCGAGGGTACGGCACCGAATCCTCCCGAGGGTGAATTCGAGTCGAAGATCTCCGGCGGCACGGATGACGGGCATGGGCATCCCTGCATCCTTCTCAATTCGTTTGATCAAGATGCAATCATCAACGGAAGTGGTGTCCTGGTCGGCTTCGCCTTGTGCGGCGCGTTTCCCGGAAGCTGCTTCATCACCAGCGTCGCCATCGGGGCGGCGCAGCAGTACCTCAGCTACAACGGAAAGTGCTCTGACGATCGCCAACTGCTTCTACCTTTCTTCGGACATGAAGCAGCGTGGACTGGTATAAACGACTCATGGATTCGGTGCGTCTAGCCCCTGGGTCGTCCCTGGGGTGGGCGCCGCGCGAGTCGCGGCGCCCACCCTGGAGGGATGTTTCACGTTGAAGCTCAAGATAGTGGCCATCGCCGTGCTCGGTTTGGGAGTCAGCCTCCTCATCCAACTCCTCACTTTCGAGCAATCCGGGATCGTCCGCGTCGCGGGATCGATCGGCTTCGTGGTAGTGATCGTGTTCGGCGGGCGTGCAATAGGAGCTGTCGCACGCCGCGAACGCGAGAAACGACGCAATTGAGCACGCGTTTCTCAAGGGACTGTCGGAGCGGGGTCCCGGGCATCCGTGCCCCACAGAGAACAGGCTGCCGGTTCGAGTGACGACAGCTTTCTCTGTGTGGAGCGGTCTTCGCTGAATCCCCTCGAGCGACATCGGCATCGGCGACGTCGCGCTCACCTGCGCGGTCTCCTCCGCGCATCGCGCCGACGCGTTCGCCGCGTGCGGCCTGCTCGTGGACGAGGTCAAGCAGCGCGTCCCCGTCTGGAAGCAGCAGGCCTTCGACGACGGCACGAGCGAATGGGTGGCGTCGCTCGGCTGACAGCCCGGCGATCCCGCGCGGGCGTCCGGCGCCAGCTTGCTACCCTCTCAGCATGCCCGCCAGCCTGAGCACGACCCTCATCGTCATGCCCGCGTACAACGAGGAGGAGGCGGTGGGCCAGGTGGTGCGGGAGGTCCTCGACACGCTCCCCGGCATCGCCTGCCTGGTGGTCAGCGACGGATCCAAGGACCGCACGGTCGAGGTCGCGCAGGCCGCGGGCGCGCGGGTCCTCGAGCTCCCGTTCAACCTCGGCGTCGGCGGCGCGATGCGCGCGGGGTTCCGCTACGCGCAGCGCCACGGCTTCGACAACGTCATCCAGATCGACTCGGACGGCCAGCACAACCCCGAGAGCGTCCCGCAGCTGCTCGAGGCCCTCCAGCGCAAGGACGTCGTCATCGGCGCGCGCTTCGCGGGCGAGGGCGACTACGAGGTATCGGGCCCGCGCAAGTGGGCGATGAGGTTCCTGAGCTTCACGCTCAGCCGCATCGCGCGCACGGCCCTCACCGACACGACCTCCGGCTACCGCGGATCCGGCCCCCGCGCCGTCGCGCTCTTCGCCGAGAACTACCCGGCCGAGTACCTCGGCGACACGGTCGAGTCGCTGGTCATCGCGGCCCGCCACGGCCTCTCCATCGAACAGGTCCCCGTCTCCATGCGGCCCCGCGCCGGCGGCGTCGCCTCCCACAACCCGGCGAAGGCGGCCATCTACCTGGCGCGCGCCGGCATGGCGCTCGTGATCGCCCTCATCTGTCCCATCAGCCGACCCGTCAAGGCGGTCACCGCGTGAACCCCACCAGCTACGTCTTCACCCTCGTCGCGGCGCTCCTCGCCGTGGGCGTCGTGATCGAGCGCCTCCGTCGGCGCCGCCTCCGGGAGCGCCACGCCGTGTGGTGGCTGGTCGCGGGCATCGTGGCCCTCGTGATCAGCGTCTTCCCCCCGCTGCTCTCGGGCGCCGCCCGGTTCCTCGGCGTGCAGGAGCCGCTCAACCTCGCGTTCTTCGCGAGCATCGTCGTGATCTTCCTGGTCTGCGTGCAGTTCAGCGCCGAGCTCACCGACCTGGAGGACAAGGTCCGTCGCCTCGCGGAGGAGAGCGCCATGACCGACCTGCGTCTGCGCGACCTCGAGCAGGAGGCACGCGCCGCCCGCGTCGACGCATCGCCCGCGACGCCCGCCGACCGGGATCAGTCGGCGGCGGGATCCGAGGGGCGCGGGTCGGCCACGTCTCCGGCGTCGCCTGCCGCGCCGGCCCCCGCCGCGTCCCCCGAGCGGTCCGCGAACACCCAGAACCTGTAGGCGGCGTAGTTCCAGAGCATCGTGAGCGCCGTCGACACGAACTTGCCGACGATGTAGCCGAGGCCGATGCGGTCGAACAGCTCGATGATCAGCACGGTCGCGAGCGAGTTCACCGCCACGAGCACCCCGTACTTCCAGACGCTGTGCCAGTCCGACCGCTGGTCGCGGAACGTCAGGAAGCGCTGCATCACGTAGCTGACGACGAGGCCCGCCCAGAACGAGGTCGCGCTCGCGGCGGCCAGCGGCCACCCGAGGAGGTCGCGGCCGACGATGAGCAGGCCGAGGTCGACGACGAAGGCCACGCCGCCCACCGCGAGGTAGACGAACGGCCCGTAGAGGCGGCCGGAGCGGAAGCGCGCGAGGCGGCCGGGGATCCCGGTGCTCATGCGTCGCGCGTCCCGTCGGCGGTCGTGCGGGTCGTCGCGAGCGCCTCGGGCGCCGGGACGGGATCGGCGTCGGCGCGCGCCTCCGCGGACGCGGCCACGGTGCCACGGCCCGGGTCGGGGGCGGTCGGCAGGCCCACGCCCGGGAGCCCGCGGGGTCCGGCGTCGAGCGCGGCCTCGGCCGGGGCGTCGCGTCGGGCGGCCAGCACCGCGAGGAGCAGCGCGGCGCCCGCGACCACGGACCCCGCGGCGATGGCGAGGATCCACGGCTCGACGCCCACGACGGGCGGCGACCACCGCGGCCGCAGCAGCAGGTCGGACCACGACGCGCTGAGGCCCACGGAGTTGCGGCGCAGGAAGGTCATGAGGCCCACGAACGCGGCCGCGGCGTGGACGACCGCGACGAGCGCCAGGATCCGCCGGTGCACCAAGGCGGGGACCCGGTCGAACGCGGGCGCGGCGACGACGGCCGCGACCATGATCAGGAGCAGGTACGCGGGCAGGTTGTAGCGGCCCTGCCACACGAATCCGGACTTCGTCACCGACGACGCCTGCACGAGCGCCGGCAGGAGCACGAAGCCGACGAGGGCGACGACGACCGCGCGTCGCCCGCCCTTCGCGGACGGGATCATGAGGGCCGCGGCGACGATGACGCCCCAGCCCACGAAGTAGGGGAACACCGCGTACGACGGGATGGCCGTGTCGAGCCAGCCGAAGTTCCCGACCATGTCGCGCGCGTAGTCGACGGTGCGCTCGAGCATGATCACCAGGCCCTCGCCGAAGCTGGTGCCCGCGCGCTCGTAGACGCCGACGGCCGCGAGCGAGCCGGTGCGCAGGATCCAGACGACGGCGAGCGCGGTCGACACGGCCACGACGCCCACCGCGGTGAGCACCTGGGGCCGGCGGAGGTACGCCCAGGCGCGGGGCCACCCGACGAGGCAGGCTCCCGCCACCACGACGACGCCGAGCCACATGGGCGAGAGGCCGCGCGCGTGCACGAGCAGCCCGCCCGTGACCGCGAGGAAGGCCGCGGTGCGCCAGCTCACGGGCCCGCCGCGCACGAGGCCCGAGACGTAGGCGGCCGCGAACGCCGCGGTCGCCGCGATCTCGAAGGCGTTGGGGTTCACGGATCCGAACAGCGAGTGCGTCATGGGCGTGAGCGCCGCGAAGGTGGCGAGCACGGGGAGGACGGGGCGCGGCAGGCGCGCGAGGTACGCCAGCGCTCCCGCCGCGAGCAGCGTGCAGAGGAGCGCGCTCACGAGGCGCATCCCGAACACGGCCGTGGTGCTGCCGCCCCAGATGAGCGTCGGCCAGCCGACGAGCAGGTAGTAGACGGGGTCGTAGAGGCCGGCGCTCGTCTCGGTGGAGACGATGCGGTCGGCCGCGTCGCCGGCGGGGAAGCCGGGCGCGCAGTCGGCCGTCCTGTCGCCGTCGTGCCGGGCGCACGCCGAGGGATCCGAGTACGCGACGCCCGCGGGCACCTGGACCGTGCGCACCTGCGGGTCGTCGGTCACGTCGCCGAGGAACTGGCCCCGGACCACGGAGGCCGCCTTGTTCATGTGCGCCGGCTCGTCCGGGCTCGCGCCGAGCGGCGTCGTGACCGCCCACAGGGCGCTGAGCACGCCGATCCCGATGAGGGCCGCGAGGAACACGAGGAGCGACGCCCTGCCCGGCCGGCCGTCGGTGCGCGGGGCGCGGGCGTGCGGGGGCGTTCGCATCATGGTCTCTCCGGGACGTGCAGCGCGTGCGGACAGGAGCGGCCGGCGGGCCCCCTGCGGACGGCGACCTGCACGTGGCGGTCCCGCGGTCCGAGACGAGGATAGCCCGTCGTCGTCCGGGGCCCGGAGCGGGCGGGCGCTACGCCTTCGGGGTCTTCGCGGAGTTGTAGCGGCGGCGGAGGCTGCCGAGCACGATCGTGCCGAGGATCAGGATGATGCCGATGATGCCGAGCCAGATGAGGCCCTTGATGGCGAAGCCGACCACCGTGAGGATCAGCCAGAGGACGAGCAGGACGACGATGAATGCCATGGGGGTCTTCCTTCGATTCGCGGGCGGCCGGACGGGGCGTCAGCCAGGAGGGTACGGGCGGCGGACGAGGTGGAGCGGGCCGCTCGGCGCCCCGATGCTACCCCGGACCGGGCCGCCCGCGGACCCGTCCGTCGGCGCCGCTCGGCCCCCTGCCCGGGGGTGGCCGTCAGGAGACGGCGGCGGCGTCGATGGCGTCGGCGATGCGCTCCGCCCGGCGCGTGCGGCGCCCGGTGAGCTGCAGCACGAGGGCGACGAGGGCGCTCGCCGCGACGAACGCGCCGTAGACCGTGAGCACGATCGGCAGCCCGTCCGCCTCGACGAAGACGCCCGCGACGATGCTCGGCACGCCGAAGGCGAGGTAGCTGGCCACGTAGACGGAGGAGAGGAGGCTCGCGCGCTGATCGACGGGCGCCTCCGCGAGCACGAGCCGGAGGCCCGCCTGGAAGCCCGCGCCGAAGCCGACGCCGCCGATCACCGCGGCGACGCCGAAGAGGGGGAGCGACGCGGTCCAGATCGCCGCGACGAGGCCGACCGGCCCGAGCACGAGAGCGACCACGCCGACGATGAGGCTGCGGCGGGCGTCGCGGGTGCGGATCACGATGCCGGTGATCGCGCCCGTGCCGGTGAACAGGGCGATCGCGGCGCCCGTGAGCGCGGCGCTGTGCAGGCCGAACGTGGTGCCGAGCACGGATCCGATGAAGGCCAGGAACATGCCGCCGAGCGCCCAGCTCGCGATCATGCCGCCGACGACCGCGGCGAACACGGAGCGAGCGGCGCGCGGCACGGCGACCGACGGGATCAGCGACCGGAGCGCTCCTGCCCGGCGCGGCTGGCGCTCGGGCACGAACGCGACGGCGACGCCCGCGGCGACCATGAGCGCGGCGAGCACGACGAACACGGTCTCTTCCGGCGCGGGTCCGTAGGCCACGAGGAAGCCGCTGCCGAGCGCGCCGACCGTGAGCGCCGCGGGCGGCACGACGCCGTTGAGGAACGCGGCGAGCCCGGAGCGGCGGGTGGGCTGGTGGTCGATCATCCCGGCGCCGAGCGCACCGGTCGCCAGCCCGATCGCGAGACCCTGGAGGATGCGGGCGACCACGAGCGCGAGCCCGTCGTGCGCGAAGGCGAACACGAGCATCGCGGCGGTGGAGACGGCGAGGGCGCCGAGGATCACGGGGCGGCGGCCGATGTGGTCGGAGAGCCGGCCGGCCGTGAGCAGCGTCGCGAGGAGCCCGGCGACGTAGACGGCGAACACGATGGTGAGGACCACGGGCGGCAGCGCCCACTCCTCCTGGTACACGGGGTAGAGGGGCGAGGGCGCGGCGCCCGAGGCCACGAGCACGAGCAGCGTCAGCGCGTAGACGAGGAGGCCGGCGGCCGACTCGCGGCGGACCGGCGAGGCGGCGGGCGCACCCGCGACGGGGATCGATGCGGTCTCGGTGCCGGTGGTCGTCATGCGCGCTCCTCGCGGTGGGCTGGTCCCCGCGCGGCGGCGGGGCGGACCGCTCCCCGTCGAGCGCGCGGCCCTCGCGGGTCACGTGGGAGGCCAACGGCGGGCGCCCCGCGGGAATTCCCCGGGCGGGGGTCACCTAGGCTCGTGCGGTGGCCCATCTACTGGGAGCCGAAGCGCTCCACCTCGAGTTCCCGACGCGCGTGATCTTCGACGACGTGACCATCGGGGTGAACGAGGGCGACCGCATCGGCATCGTCGGACGCAACGGCGACGGCAAGTCGACCCTCCTCTCCCTCCTCGCCGGGCGCCTCGAGCCCGACAGCGGCCGCGTCACGCGCCGCCGCGGGATCACCATCGGCGTGCTCGACCAGAGCGACACCCTGCCCGACGGCCAGACCGCCGGCGAGGCCATCGTCGGCGGCATCGACGAGCACGAGTGGGCGGGCAACCCGCTCGTCCGCGACGTGATCGACGGCCTCGCCTCCGATGTGCCGTGGGATGCCGACGTCGCGAACCTCTCGGGCGGCCAGCGCCGCCGGGTCGCGCTCGCGAAGCTCCTCATCGGCGACCACGACATCCTCTTCCTCGACGAGCCCACCAACCACCTCGACGTCGAGGGCATCGCCTGGCTCGCCGGCCACCTCCGTCGCCGTTGGGCGCCGAACTCCGGCGGTCTCATCGTCGTGACCCACGACAGGTGGTTCCTCGACGAGGTCGCGAACGCCACGTGGGAGGTCCACGACCGCCTCATCGAGCCGTTCGAGGGCGGGTACGCGGCGTACATCCTGCAGCGCGTCGAGCGCGACCGCAGCGCCGCCGTCTCCGAGGCGAAGCGCCAGAACCTCATGAAGAAGGAGCTCGCGTGGCTGCGCCGTGGGGCGCCCGCGCGCACGGCCAAGCCGAAGTTCCGGATCGAGGCGGCCAACGCCCTCATCGCCGACGAGCCGCCCGCGCGCGACACGGTCTCGCTCGCGTCCATGGCGATGCAGCGGCTCGGCAAGGACGTCGTCGACCTGCTCGACGTGTCCGTCAGCTACGGCGAGAAGCAGATCCTGAAGGACGTCGAGTGGCGCATCGCGCCCGGCGAGCGCACCGGCATCCTCGGCGTCAACGGCGCGGGCAAGTCCACGCTCCTCTCGCTCGTCGCGGGATCCCTGCAGCCCACCACCGGCAGGGTCAAGCGCGGCAAGACCATCAAGGTCGCCGTGCTCACGCAGCAGCTCGACGAGCTGAAGGACGTGCTCGAGGACCGCGTGTCGACCGTCATCGGCCGCCAACGCACCACCTACGTCGCCGGCGGCAAGGAGATGACGCCCGGCCAGCTGCTCGAGCGCCTCGGCTTCACCAGCGCGCAGCTGTCCACGCCCGTGAAGGACCTCTCGGGCGGCCAGAAGCGGCGCCTCCAGCTGCTCCTCATCGTGCTCGACGAGCCGAACGTGCTGATCCTCGACGAGCCCACCAACGACCTCGACACCGACATGCTCGCCGCCATGGAGGACCTGCTCGACTCGTTCCCCGGGACGCTGCTCGTCGTGAGCCACGACCGGTACCTCATCGAGCGCGTCACCGACCAGCAGTACGCGGTGATGAACGGGAACCTGCGCCACCTCCCCGGCGGCGTGGAGCAGTACCTGACGCTCCGGTCGCAGCCCGGCAACGCCGAGAAGGCGACCGTCGCCCGGCCCGACGAGGTCGGCGGCCAGGCCACCGCGACGCTCGGCGGATCCGGCGGCTCGCAGCTGCAGGGCGCCGAGCTGCGGAACGCGCAGAAGGAGCTCGCCAGCATCACGCGGAAGCTCGAGAAGGCGGACACGCGCCGACGCCAGGCGCTCGACGCGATGGCCGAGCACGACCCGAACGACTACGACGGGCTGGGGAAGCTCAACGAGGGCGTGCGCGCCATCGAGGCCGACGTCGAGGCGCTCGAGAGCCGCTGGATGGAGCTGAGCGAGCTGCTCGAGGGCTGATCCGACGCGGGGTCAGTAGGCGAGCAGGACGTCCGGCGAGCTCAGCGTCAGCGTCCCGTCGGGGGACCAGACGACGCTGAGCCCGCCTCCGGCCATCCGCACGCTGCCGTCGAAGGCGCGCGCCGGGACGTCCGCGATCCAGGTGACCTCGAGGCCCGAGACGGCGAGCTGGGCGGGCGGGGCGCACGACGCGACGCCGGAGCCGGGGCTGTCCCCCTCCGCGGGGGAGGATCCCGTCCGCGGGTACACGAGCAGGCACGCGTCGCCGGAGATCGTGCGCGCCACGTAGAGCCCGACGCTCGTCTGCACGCCGCGGATGGAGGTGAGGTCGATGTCGCCGCCCGGCGAGCGCGGGGGAGCGTCGGCCTCCGCCTGCGGCGCGGCGAGGATGCCGTCTACCGCCACGGGCGCCGAGGTGCGGCTGATGTCGGTGCCGAGCAGCGAGCGGACGCCCGCGGGATCCGGCGCCGGCGCGGCCTCGTCGGTCGCCCTGGCGGACGGGGTCGGCGTCGCGTCGGCGGACGGTGCCGCGGAACCGACGCCGGCGGCGATGCCCGCGCCCGCGAGCAGCCCGACGACGAGGGCGGCGCCGACCCAGGCGAGCGGGCGGCGGCCGGAGTGGGCGGGATGATCGGCGGGGTCGGCTCCGTCGCTCTCCGCAGGACCGTCCGCGGCGCGGGATCCGGGCGAGGACGCGCGCTCCCGGCGGGTCAGCTCGGCCGCCGCGCGGATCCACCGCTCGTCGGTCTCGTCGGCGCCCTGCGCGTAGACCAGCTGCCGGAGCGCGTCGAGCGGGAGCGCGGTGAGGTCGTCGCCGGATCCCGGCGTGCGTGCGTCCATGGTGGTGTCCCCTTCGCCGCGTCGACCCTCCCACACCGCCCGCGCGGTCCGGCGCGGCCGTTCAGTACGCGAGGATGCGGTCCGGCGTGGTGAGCGTGATGAGGTCGTCGCCCGACCAGGTCGCCGTCACGTCGCCCGTGATCATGCCCGTCGAGCCGTCGCGGTTGCGCGACGGGAACCCGGTCGTCCACGCGATCCGGAGGCCGTCGGACGCGACGCGGTCGGGCGACGCGCACGTGACGATGCCCGCGCCGCCGCTCGGGAAGACCAGGAGGCACAGGTCGCCGGAGACGGAGAGCCCGGCGTAGAGGCCGACGCTCGTCTGCACCGCGCGGATCGAGGTGGCGTCGACGTCCGCGCGCACGGCCTTGGGCGGGCGGTCGCCGTCCTCCTGCGGGCCGTCGAAGATCGCGCCGACCGGGCGGCTGCGCTGGTCGGACGTGGAGTCGGGGCCGAGGAGCGCGGGGCCGTCGGCGCTCGCGGCCGGGGCGGGCGAGGATCCGGCTGCGGCCGGGGGCGCGTCGGCGCCGGGGCGCGGCGTGCCGTCGGCGGAGGTCGTGGCGGGGGATCCGCCGCCGAGGGACGCGCCGACCGCGCCTCCCGCGGCCAGACCGATCGCGAGCGCGGCGGCGGCGACCCCGAGGAGGACGCGACGGGATCCGCGGGGCGGGGCGGCGGAGCCGTCGGCGTCGCCCGGGGCGGCGGGACCCTCGTCGTCCGTCGCCTCGGCCCCCGCATCCGTCCGGTCGTCGTCGTCGGATTCCCGGGCGCCGGATCCCCGGGCGCCGTCGTCCGCGGCGGGCCGGGACGCGCGCTCGCGGCGGGCGAGCTCGGCGGCCGCGCGGATCCACCGCTCGTCGCCGCCGTCGGCCCCCTGCGCGTAGACGCGGCGCCGCAGATCCTCGACGGGGATCGCGGAGTCGTCGTCGTCGTCCTCGTGCATGGGCACCTCCGTGGCCGACCCTGCCACATCGCACGGCCGGTGCGGGGTGTCCCCGTGTTACGGCCCGGTTCGACACGCCCCCGCCCGGCCGCCTACCGTCGAGGTGCTGCAGGGACGCGGCCATCGGCCGTCGTCGGCGTCCCGCACCGCACGCGGGGACGTCGTCCCGTGCTCGCCTCCCGGCAGGCATCCCGTCCGGACTCCGTCGCGCGTCCGCCCGACCGCGTCGGCGTGCGCGCCCGCGCGTCACCCGCCGGAGGCCCGCATCCCGCATCCGCTCCACCGCACACGTACCGGCACCCGCACCACCACCGGACAGCACCGGCACCCGCACCACCGAGAGGACCCCCATGACCACCCAGGCACCCCTGATCGACGCCCCGAAGCGGAGGAACCGACTCGGCCTCATCATCGTCGCGGTCGTCGTCGTCCTCGCAGTCGTCGCGGCCGTCCTCTTCGCCGTCGGCGCGTTCTCGGGCGGCGGCAAGGCCGTCAAGATCGGCGTCGTCGGCGCGAGCGACCCGCAGTGGCCCCTCTTCGTCGAGGCGGCGAAGGAGCAGGGCATCGACGTGGAGATCGTCGACTTCACCGAGTACCCGCAGGTGAACCCCGCCCTGTCCGAGGGCGAGATCGACCTCGACCAGTTCCAGCACCTCGTCTACCTCGCGCAGTACAACGAGGGCGCGGGCGAGGACCTCGCGCCCATCGGCGCCACGGCGATCTACCCGCTCGGGCTGTACTCGTCGAAGCACGCCTCGGTCGCCGACATCCCGCAGGGCGGCACCGTGATCCTGCCCAACGACGAGTCGAACCTCGCCCGCGGCCTCCTCCTGCTCCAGCGCGAGGGCCTCCTGACGCTGAAGGGCGGCGGATCCAGCGTCTCCACGCTCGACGACATCGACCAGGCCGCCTCGAAGGTCAGCGTCACCACGGTGGACGCCGCGCTCACCGCCACGTCGCTGCCGGACGCCGACGCCGTCATCATCAACAACGACTTCGTGACCGACGCAGGCCTCACCGCCGACGACGCGATCGCGCAGGACGACCCCAGCGACCCGAAGGCGCTCGCCTACGTCAACGTCTTCGCGGCCCGCGCCGACGACGCCCAGAACGAGACCTACCTGAAGCTCGCGCAGATCTTCCGCGACACCCCCGCCGTCGTGGACGCGGTCGTCGAGAACTCGGGCGGCACCGCCATCCCGCTGCAGACGCCGGCCGACGAGCTGCAGAGCCTCCTCACCACCACCGAGAAGGCCGTCGCCGAGAAGAAGGCGGCTCGATGACGGACGCCCCGCACGTCTCCCTCCGCGGCGTCGGCAAGCAGTACCCGCCGCGCGCGAAGGGCGAGCCGGCCCTCGAGGCGCTCGCCGACGTCGACCTCGACATCCGCCGCGGCGAGGTCTTCGGGATCATCGGCTACTCGGGCGCCGGCAAGAGCACGCTGGTGCGGCTCGTGAACGCGCTCGAGCGGCCGACCGCCGGCACCGTCTCGGTCGACGGCCGGGAGATCCAGGGCCTCCCGGAGCGGGAGCTGCGGAAGCTGCGCCTCGGCATCGGTATGGTGTTCCAGCAGTTCAACCTCTTCACGTCGAAGACCGTGTGGGGCAACGTCGCGTACCCGCTCACGGTCGCCGGCATGCCGAAGGACCAGCAGCAGCGGCGGATCAGCGACCTCCTGCACTTCGTCGGCCTCGCCGACAAGGCGCACGCCCGCACCGACGAGCTGTCCGGCGGGCAGAAGCAGCGCGTCGGCATCGCCCGGGCGCTCGCGACGAGCCCCGCGATCCTCCTGGCCGACGAGGCCACGAGCGCGCTGGATCCCGAGACCACGAGCGAGGTCCTCGCGCTGCTGCGCCGGGTCAACGAGGAGCTCGGTGTCACCATCGTCGTCATCACGCACGAGATGGAGGTCATCAAGTCCATCGCCGACCGCGTGGCCGTCATGGACTCGGGCCGCGTCATCGAGCAGGGCGCGGTCTTCGACGTGTTCTCGCAGCCCACGAGCGACGCGGCGCGCCGCTTCGTGTCGACCGTGGTCGCGGGCGTGCCCGAGGCCGAGGAGGTCCAGCGCCTCCGCCGGCGGCACCCCGGGCGCCTCGTCACGCTGTCCTTCGCGGACGGCGGCGCCACGCAGACCGAGGTGTTCCGTGCGCTCGCGGATGCGGGCATCGCGTTCGAGGTCGTGCACGGCGGGATCACCGACATCCAGGGCCGCACGTTCGGCAACCTGACCCTCGCGCTCGGGGGCGACCCCGCGCGCATCGACGAGGTGCTCGCGGCCGACCGCGCCGGCGTCACCGTGACGGAGGTGGCCTGAGATGGACGCGCTCACCCCGCTCCTGCCGCTCCTCGGCCGGTCGACGGTCGAGACGCTCGTGATGGTGCTGCTCACGCTGCTGTTCGGCGGGCTCGGCGGCCTGATCATGGGCCTCGGGCTCTACCTCACGCGCGCCAGCAGCCTGCTGCCGAACCGGGCCGTGTTCGCGGTCCTCAACGTGGTCGTCAACACCTTCCGGCCGATCCCGTTCGTGATCTTCCTGGTCGCGGCCCAGCCCCTCGCGCGCCTGGTCACGGGCAACGGCATCGGGCAGCCGGCGATCATCTTCACGCTGTCGCTGGGGGCGTCCTTCGCGATCAGCCGCATCGTCGAGCAGAACCTGCTCACGGTGCAGCCGGGCGTGATCGAGGCGGCGAGGTCCGTGGGCGCGAGCCCGGTGCGGATCATCTTCACGCTGCTGATCCCGGAGGCGCTCGGCCCGCTCATCCTCGGCTACACGTTCATCTTCGTCGGCATCGTCGACATGACGGCCGTCGCAGGGGCGATCGGCGCGGGCGGCCTCGGCAACTTCGCGATCGTCTACGGCTACCGGCAGTTCGAGCCGGTCGTCACGTGGTCGGCCGTGCTCATCATCATCGTGCTCGTGCAGGTGGTGCAGTTCGTCGGCAACCGGATGGCCCGGGCGGCGCTCCGGCGCTGACGCCGCCACCTCGGCACGACCTCGCGGCCGTCGCGCTCCTACCGGAGCGAGGCGGCCGCGGCGCGCACGTGGCGGGTGAGGTCGGCGAGCACGGGGGAGTCGACGCTCCAGCGCTGCCAGTGCAGGGCCACGTCCACGTGGGATCCGGCGTCGAGCGGCACGAGCGCGCCCGACGCCACGAGCTCCTCGCTCTGCAGGTCGGGCAGCATGCCCCAGCCCATGCCGAGCGTGACCGCCGTGACGAACTCCGCCGACGACGGCACGTAGTGCCGCGGCTGGCCGGCGGGCGCGCGGCGGCCGCGGAGCCAGCGGTCCTGCATGGCGTCCTTCCGGTCGAACATCACGAGCGGCGCGGCGGCCAGCGCGCTCGGCGTGGGGCCGTCGGGCAGGTGCGCGGCGACGTAGGCGGGCGTCGCGAGCGCGCGGTACCGCATCCGCCCGAGGCGCTCCGACGTGCAGCCCTGGACCGGGTCCTTCACGCTCGTGACGGCGGCCATCGCGGATCCGTCGCGCAGCAGGTCGAGGGAGTGGTGCTCGTCCTCGCGCAGCACCTCGATCGCCTGCCCGGTCTCGGCCGCGAGCCCCGCGAACGCGGGCAGCAGCCACGACGCGAGCGAGTCGCCGTTGGCGACGACGGGCACCGCGGCCGTCCCCCCGCGGGGCGCGTCGCCCTCGCCCACGCCGAGCAGCCCGTCGAGGTCGCGCTCGAGCAGGAGCACCTGGCGCGCGTGCCGCAGCACGGCGTCGCCCGCCTCGGTCGTGGTCGCGGGGCGCGTGCGGCGCAGGAGCACGCGGCCGGCGCTCCGCTCGAGCGCGGTGATCCGCTGGCTCACCGCGGAGGGCGTCAGCCGCAGCGCCCGGGCGGCCGCGTCGAGCGTGCCCGTGTCGATCACGGCGGCCAGGGTGCGCAGGTGCTCGGTGCGGATGTCCATCATCAGCGATGCTAATGGTGCCGCAGGAACATGAGCTGGTCTGATGCGCGCCCGGTGCCTAGCGTGGGACCCATGCACCCGCTCGCGCACGCGCTCTCCGGCTTCGGCCTCGGCTTCTCGCTCATCGCCGCGATCGGCGCGCAGAACGCGTTCCTCCTCCGGCAGGGCACGCGGCGCGAGCACGTGCTCGTCGTGGTACTCATCTGCGCGGTGTCCGACGTGATCCTCATCGGCCTCGGCGTCGCGGGCGTCGGCGCGCTGATCCAGGCGGCGCCCGTCGCGATCGTCGTCATCCGGATCCTCGGCGCCTGCTTCCTCGCGGGCTACGCCGCGCTCTCGCTGCTCCGGGCCGTCGCGCCGCAGGGCCTCGCGGTCGCCGCGTCGGCACCCCGCGCGCTCGGCGCGGTCGTGGCCGCGTGCCTCGCCCTCACCTGGCTGAACCCGCACGTCTACCTCGACACCGTCCTCCTCGTCGGATCCGTCGCGGCCGGCCACGGCGACGGCCGCTGGGCCTTCGGGGTCGGCGCCATGGTCGCGAGCTGCGTCTGGTTCACGCTCCTCGCGACCGCCGCCCGGGTCTTCGCGCCGGTGCTCGCCCGGCCGGCCGCCTGGCGCGTGCTCGACACCGTGATCGCCGGCGTGATGCTCGTGCTCGCCGTGCAGATCCTGCTGCCGCTCGTGCCGGCAGAGCTGGGGAATGGGATGCGGATCCTCGTCGCCACCATCGTGTGCGCCCTGCTCGCGGGTGCCGTGGCCGCGTGGTCGGTCGCGCGTCGGCGACGCGCGGCGACGGTACGCGCCACGGACGCCACGAAGGCCGACGCGCCCACCGCCCCCGCTCCGACCGGGCTCGGAACACCGGAGGCGCCCGCGCTGTTGGGATGAGCATGACCGTCCCGCTCTCCATCCTCGACCTCGCCCCCATCGCCCCCGGGGAGACCGCCCGCGACAGCTTCGCCGCCTCCGTCGCCCTCGCCCAGCAGGCCGAGCGCAGCGGCTACCGCCGCGTCTGGTACGCCGAGCACCACAACATGGCCACGATCGCGTCCAGCGCGACGAGCGTCCTCATCGCCCACGTCGCGAGCCAGACGTCCACCATCCGGCTCGGCTCCGGCGGCGTCATGCTGCCGAACCACTCGCCGCTCACCATCGCGGAGCAGTTCGGCACGCTCGAGACGCTGCACCCGGGCCGCATCGACCTCGGCCTCGGCCGCGCCCCCGGCAGCGACCAGGCCACCTTCCGGGCGCTCCGCCGCGATCCCGGATCCTCCGACCGCTTCCCCGAGGACGTCGTCGAGCTGCAGGCGTTCCTCGCCGGCGAGAGCCAGGTGCCCGGCGTGTCCGCGACCCCCGGCGCCGGCACGCGCGTGCCCCTCTACATCCTCGGATCCTCGACCTTCGGCGCCCAGCTCGCCGCCGCCCTCGGCCTGCCGTTCGCGTTCGCCTCGCACTTCGCGCCCGACATGCTGCTCGACGCCATCACCATCTACCGCCGCGACTTCCGCCCGTCGGAGCAGCTCGACGCGCCCTACGCGATCGCCGGCATCAACGCCATCGCGGCCGACGACCGGGCCGACGCCGAGCGCCAGTTCGCCGACGTCCGCCGGGCCCGCCTCATGATGCTGCTGCGCCAGAGCGGCCAGATCCCGGCCACGCAGACGTTCACCGACGACGAGCTCGACCGCCTCCTCGAGGCACCTGTCGGCGCGCACGTCGCCAGCATGATGACCTACACGGCAGTCGGCACGGGCGCCGAGGTCTCCGACTACGCGAACCGGTTCGCGGAGCAGGCGGGGGTCGACGAGGTCATCGTCGGCCACGCGTCGCAGCGGACGCCCGAGCGCCTCCGCTCGGTCGAGCTGATGGCGGATGCGCACGCGCTCGTCCCCGTCGCCGCGTAGCCGGCCGGTGGCCGACGACGCCGTTCCCGCTCCGGCGGACCCGCGCGCGGGCCTCGCCGCGCTGCGGGCCGACACGCTCGCCCTCATCCGCGGCCTCGACCGCGACGTGGCGGCGATCGTCGAGGCCCGGCAGGACGCGAACTCGGACGACGAGCACGACCCCGAGGGCGCGACCCTCGCGTTCGAGCGCTCGCAGTCCGACGCGATGATCCGCGAGGCCCGCGTGCGCCTCGCCGACGTCGACGCCGCGGTCGCGCGCCTCGACGCGGGCGCATACGGGCGCTGCGAGGTGTGCGGCGAGGCGATCCCGGCGGGCCGGCTCGAGATCCGCCCGGCCGCGCGCCGCTGCGTCGCGCACGCCTGAGCGGGGCCGTCGGGACCGACGACCGGGTCGTGCCGGTCAGGCCCCGTCGTCGTCGAGGTCGAGGATCAGCTGCCGCAGCAGCCCCGCGAGCACGTCGCGGTCGGCGCCCGGCATCGTGTCGAGGAGCTCCGCCTCCTCGGCGACGAGCCGCGTGATCGCGGTGTCGACGCGCGTGCGCCCGGCGTCCGACATGACCACGAGGATCCCGCGCCCGTCGTGCGGATCCGTGCGCCGCTCCACGAGCCCGCGCGCCACGAGCCGGTCGATGCGGTTCGTCATCGTCCCCGAGGAGACGAGCGTCTGCTGCAGCAGGGCCTTGGGGCTGAGCTGGTAGGGATCGCCCGCCCGCCGCAGCGCCGACAGCACGTCGAACTCCCACGACTCCAGCTCCGACTCCTGGAACGCCGAGCGCCTGGCCCGCTCCAGCAGCCGCGCCAGGCGGCCGACGCGCGACAGCACCTCGAGCGGGGAGAAGTCGAGGTCGGGCCGCTCGCGCCGCCACGCGTCGACGATGCGGTCGACCTCGTCGCGGCTGGGCATCCCCCCATCATGCCGGTCCGGGGGCGTCCGCCCGATCGCTAGCGTGAGGGGCATGGCCGACCTCCCCTCCATCCGCTCCGTCATGCCGTGGTGGTACGTGGGCGCCCTGGCCGTGTCCTTCGTCGTCGCGCTCCTCCTCGCCCCGGTCGCGAACCTCGTCCTGACGGCGCCGCTGTGGACGGGGGCCGTCGGGATCGCGGTCTCCGGTGCGCTGTTCCTCCTGCTGCGGATCCGCGGCGTCCTCCGCCGACGCCGCGCGCGGGACGCCTGAGCGCCCGCCGCGTCCCGGTCTCCGCCGCCGGGCACCTCTGGCAGACTCGTCCTGCGCACGGCCGGACCGTGAGCGGTCCGCCTTGGTGTAACGGCAGCACTTCAGCCTTTGGAGCTGTGAGGTCCAGGTTCGAATCCTGGGGGCGGAGCCACGTCCGCCGGCCGCGCCGGACAGACGCACGAGGATCAGGGAGATCGCCATGACCGACTCAGACACCACGCCGACGACCCGCGAGATCCCCATCGTGACGGGCGAGCTCGACGTCGACGGCGAGCCGCGCAGCCCCTCCATCGCGGTCGTGATCCTCGCCGCCGGCCAGGGCACCCGCATGCGCTCGCGCCTCCCCAAGGTCCTGCACCCGCTCGCCGGCCTGCCGCTCGTCGGCCACGTGCTCGCCACCGCGGAGGAGCTCGGCGCGCGCCACATCGTCACGGTCGTCCGGCACGACCGCGACCAGGTCGTCGAGGTCGTGCGCGCGCTGTCACCGCAGGCCCTCGTGGTCGACCAGGACGAGATCCCCGGCACCGGCCGCGCGGTCGAGGTGGGCATCACGGCCCTGCCCGACGGCTTCACCGGCCAGGTCGTCGTGCTCTCGGGCGACGTGCCCCTGCTCGACGCCGCCACCCTCCGCTCGCTCGTCTCCGCGCACCGCCAGGCGCGCAACGACCTGACCCTCCTCACCGCCCGCCTCGATGACCCGACCGGCAACGGCCGCATCATCCGCGGCCAGGACGGCGCGTTCGAGGCCATCGTCGAGCAGAAGGACGCGACCGGCGACCAGCTCCGCATCGACGAGGTCAACGCGGGCGTCTACGTCTTCGACGCCGAGGCGCTCCGGCAGACCCTCGGCGCGATCGGCACCGACAACGCGCAGCGCGAAAAGTACCTCACCGACGCGGCCGACGTGATCCGCCGCGCGGGCGGCGCCATCGAGGCCCTCCCTGTGCGCGACAGCTGGCTCGTCGCCGGCATCAACGACCGCGTCCAGCTCACGGCCGCGGCCACGGAGCTGAACGCGCGCATCATCCGCCGCTGGCAGCTCGCGGGCGTGACGATCCAGGATCCGCGCACCACCTGGATCGACGTGAAGGCCACGCTCGCCGCCGACGTCACCGTCCTCCCGGGCACCCAGGTCCTCGGCGCCTCCACGGTCGCCGCGGGCGCAACGGTCGGCCCGGACACGACCCTCCGCGACACCGAGGTCGGCGAGGACGCCGTGGTCCGCCGCACCGACGCAGAGCTGGCCGTCATCGGCGCCCGCGCGACGGTCGGCCCGTTCTCCTTCCTGCGGCCCGGCACGCGCCTCGGCGACGACGGCAAGATCGGCGCCTACGTCGAGACGAAGAACGCGGAGATCGGCGAGCACAGCAAGGTCCCGCACCTCAGCTACGTCGGCGACGCGACGATCGGCGCGCACACCAACATCGGCGCGGGAGCGGTCTTCGCGAACTACGACGGGCACACGAAGCACCGCACCGAGGTGGGCGACCACGTGCATCTCGGCTCGCGGAACGTCCTCGTCGCACCGGTTAGGATCGGTACCGGCTCCTACACGGGTGCCGGTGCCGTCATCCGCAAGGACGTCCCGCCCGGCGCACTCGGCATCTCGGTGGCGCCGCAACGCAACATGGTCGGCTGGACCGAGGCGAAGCGACCGGGCACCCCCGAGGCCCGGGCCGCCGTCGAGGCCGCCGAAGGGCACCAGGACGTTCCGTCCGGGACCGAGCACACCGAGCAGCACTGACGAGACGGAGTCCCGTGTCCGCAATCAAGACCGCCGGAGAGAAGCGTCTCGTGATCGTCACGGGTCGCGCGCACCCCGAGCTCGCCGAGCAGATCGCCCAGGAGCTCGAGACCACCCTCGTGCACACGGACGCGCGGACCTTCGCCAACGGCGAGCTCTACATCCGGTACGACGAGAGCGTCCGCGGCAGCGACGCGTTCGTCATCCAGTCGCACACGGCGCCCATCAACGAGTGGCTCATGGAGCAGCTCATCATGGTCGACGCGATGAAGCGGGCCTCGGCCAAGCGGATCACCGTGGTCGCCCCGTTCTACCCCTACGCCCGGCAGGACAAGAAGGGCCGCGGCCGCGAGCCGATCTCCGCCCGCCTCGTCGCCGACCTCTTCAAGGCCGCCGGCGCCGACCGCATCATGTCGGTCGACCTGCACGCCGCGCAGATCCAGGGCTTCTTCGACGGCCCCGTCGACCACCTCTTCGCGATGCCCGTGCTCCTCGAGCACATGCGCTCGGTGCTCGACTCCAAGACCCTCACGGTCGTCTCGCCCGACATGGGACGCGTGCGCGTCGCCGACATCTGGAGCGACAAGCTCGGCGCCCCGCTCGCCATCATCCACAAGCGCCGCGACCCGAAGGTGCACAACCAGGTCACCGTGCACGAGATCGTCGGCGACGTCGCCGGCCGCGTGTGCCTGCTCGTGGACGACCTCATCGACACCGGCCGCACCATCGTCTCCGCCGCCGAGGCGCTGAAGAAGAACGGCGCCACGGGCGTCGTCGTCGCGGCCACGCACGCGGTCTTCTCGGACCCGGCGACGCAGATCCTGGACAGCCCGCACATCGACTCGGTCGTGGTCACGGACTCGCTCCCGATCCCCGAGGAGAAGCGCTGGGACAAGCTCACGGTGCTGCCCATCGCGCCGCTGCTGGCCCGGGCGATCCACGAGGTGTTCGACGACGGATCCGTCACGAGCATGTTCGACGGCGCGGCCTAGGCCGCCACGCTCGCGGCGGCTCCCGGGATCAGTCCCGGGAGTTCCGCTCGACGACCTCGCGCGCGACGCGCCCCGAGGGGATGAGCCCGAGCGACGTGATGTGCTCGTCGCCGCCGAAGGCGTACTTCGTGTAGCACTCGTAGCCCACGACGCCGGGCCCGAACAGCTGGAACCGCACCTCGTAGGAGGGGGAGTCGGGCCGCTCGTACGCCACGAAGTCGGCGCACGCCATGTCGGCCGTGCTCGCGCCGACGCGCACCACCGTCACGACGCCGGGGAGCAGCAGGCTCACGATCCCGACCACGACGACCACCCGCATCACGAGCAGCGTGCGCTTGCTGCGCAGGCTCCGCGGGCGGTGCGGCTCGTAGCCCGCGAGCTCCCGGTGCTCGTCCTCGTCCATCCGCCCCAGTGTGGCAGACGCCCCGCCGCCCGGGATGGGCGGCGGGGCGTCGGCGACGGGGTCGTGCGGCTAGTGCGTGTCCTCCGCCTCGACCTCGGAGCGGTCGCCGGACCACAGCGTGTGGAAGGTGCCCTCCTTGTCGGTGCGGTGGTACGTGTGCGCGCCGAAGAAGTCGCGCTGACCCTGCACGAGGGCGGCGGGCAGCCGCTCGGAGGCGAGCGAGTCGTAGTAGCTGAGCGCCGACGCGAAGCCGGGCACCGGGATCCCGGACAGCGCGGCGACCGAGACGACCCGGCGCCAGGCCTGCTCGCCGTCGGCGACGGCCTTCGCGAAGTACGGGTCCTCGAGGAGCGTCGCGAGGCCGGAGTCCTTCTCGTACGCCTCGACGATGCGGTTGAGGAACTGGGCGCGGATGATGCATCCGCCGCGCCAGATCTCCGCGACCTTGCCCTTGTCGATGTCCCAGCCGTACTCCTTCGCGCCCGCGATGATCGCGTCGAAGCCCTGCGCGTACGCGACGACCTTGCTCGCGTAGAGCGCGGCGCGCACGTCGTCCTCGAAGGTGTCGCCGCCCGGCTGGATCTCCGGACGGTTCGTGATGGTGGCCTGCACGGCCTTCCGCTGCTCGGGCTTGGAGGACACGGCGCGCGCGAACACGGCCTCCGCGATCCCGCCCACCGGCACGCCGAGGCCCACCGAGTTCTGGACGGTCCAGACGCCCGTGCCCTTGGACCCGGCCTGGTCGACGATCACGTCGACGAGCGGCTTGCCCGTCGCGGCATCCTTCTGGCGGAGCACCTCGGCGGTGATCTCGATGAGGTACGACTCGAGGTCGCCCCCGTTCCACTCCTCGAAGACGTCCGCGATGGCGTCCGGCTCGTGCCCGCCGACGCGGCGCAGCAGGTCGAACGACTCCGCGATGAGCTGCATGTCGGCGTACTCGATGCCGTTGTGGATCATCTTCACGAAGTGGCCGGCGCCGTCGGTGCCGATGTGGGTCACGCAGGGCTTGCCCTCCGCGACCGCGGCGATCGACTCGAGGATGGGGCCGAGCGTCTCGTACGCCTCCGCGGTGCCGCCGGGCATGATGCTCGGGCCCTTGAGCGCGCCCTCCTCGCCGCCGGAGATGCCGGCGCCGACGAAGTGGAGGCCCTTCGCGCGGACCTCCTTCTCGCGGCGGATCGTGTCGGTGAACAGCGCGTTGCCGCCGTCGACGATGATGTCGCCCTCCTCGAACGCCTCGGTCAGCTGCTCGATGACGGCGTCCGTGCCGCGTCCGGCCTTGACCATGATGATCGCGGTGCGGGGACGCTGCAGCGAGGCGGCGAACTCCTCGATCGTGGTGGCGGCGACGAAGCCCGCCTCGGGGTGCTCCTCGACGAGGTCGGTGGTCTTCTGGGTCGTGCGGTTGTACACCGCGACCGTGTTGCCCTCGCGGCTGGCGAGGTTGCGGGCGAGGTTCGACCCCATCACCGCGAGCCCCACCACCCCGATGTTCGCCGTGGCCTGCTGGTCATCTGACATCTGATGCCTCCTTGTCGACAGTCGTCATCAGGCTACGCCCGGGCTCCCGACCGTCAGCGGGGCGTCGGGGAGCGTCTCGTAGGATGGACGAGCGCACCACGACGGAGCGCCGCACGAGTTCCTCACCGAACCGCAGGGAGTGATCCGCATCGACGCCGTCCGCCCGTTCCCGCCCGTGATCGTGATGGGGGTCTCCGGATCCGGCAAGTCGACGGTGGGCGAGATCCTCGCCCAGGACGCGGGCGTCCCCTTCATCGACGGCGACGACCTCCACCCCGAGGCCAACCGCCGCAAGATGGCCGAGGGCCACGCGCTCGACGACGACGACCGCCGGCCCTGGCTCGAGCGGGTGGGCCGGGAGCTCGCCGGCCGTCCCGAGGGCGGGCCGGTCGTCGCCTGCAGCGCGCTGAAGCGCTCCTACCGCGACGTCCTCCGCGCCGCCGCGCCCGACGCCGTCTTCGTGCACCTGGCCGGCGACCACGAGCTGCTCGCCGAGCGCCTCGGCGGCCGCGAGGGCCACTTCATGCCGTCGAGCCTCCTCGCGTCGCAGCTGCGCACGCTCGAGCCGCTCGGCGACGACGAGCAGGGCATCACCCTCGACATCACCGACGACCCCGTCGCGCTCGCCGACGCGGCCGTGCGCGAGCTGCTCCCGGGCGGGCGCACGGCGTCGCCCGGTCGCCTCGACGACGCGCCGGCCACCTCGACCGAGCCCGCCGCGGCGGTGCCCGACGCGGACGTCCCCGCGGTCGTCCGCGAGGCGCGGTCCGACGCCGACGTGCCCCGCGCGGACCTGCACCGCGCCGACGCGGCACCGTCCGCCGGCGCGGAGGGGGCGCCCGCCGCGGCCATCCACGAGCCCATCCGCGTCGCGATCGTCGGCTGCGGCGTCATCGGCACGCACCACGCGCGCGTCCTCGCCGAGCACCCCGAGTTCCGCGTCGCCGCGCTCGTCGACGTCTCGGCCACCACGGCCGACGAGCTCGCCGACGTGGTGGTCGAGGAGCTGCGCGCCGACCGCCCGCGCGTCTTCGCGCACCGCGGCGACATGATCCGCGCCGACGCTGCCGAGCTCGTCGTCATCTGCACCCCCAGCGGCCTGCACATCGGCCTCGCCGAGGAGGCGCTCGCCGCCGGCCTCCACGTGGTCATCGAGAAGCCGCTCGACGTCGACCTGGCGCGCGGCCGCCGCATCGCGGAGCTCGCGCGCGAGGCCGCCGGGCGCGGGATCCTCGCGACCGTCATCAGCCAGCACCGCTTCAACCCGTCGAGCGTGATCGTCGACCGCGCCGTGCGCTCCGGCCGCCTCGGCCGCCTCACCACCGCGGTCGCCAGCGCGCCGTGGTGGCGCAGCCAGGGCTTCTACGACTCCGGCCATTGGCGCGGCACGTGGGACCTCGACGGCGGCGGCGCCCTGATGAACCAGGGCGTGCACACGCTCGACCTCCTCGTCTCCTACCTCGGCCGTCCGGTCGAGGTCTACGCGCAGACCGCGCTGCTCGCGCACGACGGCATCGAGGTCGAGGACGTCGCGGTCGCCGTGATCCGGTTCGCCTTCGGCGCCCTCGCGACGCTGCAGGCGACCACCGCCGGCTACCCGGGCCTCGACACCCGGGTGCAGGTGCAGGGCACGCGCGGATCCGCCGTCATCGAGGCCGGCTCCCTCACCTACTTCCACGCCGCTCCCGAGTCGGGCGTGCCCGCGCAGGCGGACGTGCGCAACGACGCCGAGCTGGAGATCCACGCGGCCGACCTGCCGCGCTCGCCGCGCCTCGACAACACGTACCTGGAGGGCCACTACCGCCAGTACGACGACATCGCCGACGCCCTGCGCACGGGTCGCCCCGCCGGGGTCACGGTCGATGACGCGTTCCTGTCGCTCGCGACGGTCGTCAGCGTCTACGTGTCGGCGACGCTCGGCGCCCCGGTCGCGTTCGAGGACGTCGTCGACGGCGTCCACGACGGCCTGCGGCTCCGGGTCGGGCAGTCCACGCCGCCCGCGCCGGGATCCCCATCGCCGGCGGCGGCCCCGGACGTGTCGGACGCGTCGACCAGGGACCCGTCCGTCCGGTAGCATCGGGGGTTGAACTTCGGCGAGGGATCGCAGGAGCCGCGCGCGAGCGCGGCGGCGGTCCGTTATCGACGCGGTGGACGGGGCTCGCACCTCATTCCTCACGCGCAAGCGTTCGAGCAGACACAGGCATACGACGCGAGCCCTCACGGGCCGCAATTGGAGCGACACCATGGTTGACAACAACCTCTCCGCGGAGCTGCGCACGCAGTTCGGCAAGGGCGCGGCCCGCAAGATCCGCGCGATCGGCAAGATCCCCGCGGTCATCTACGGCCACGGCACCGACCCGCAGCACGTCACGCTGCCGGGCCACGAGCTCATGCTCATCATCCGCAAGGCCAACCAGATCATCACGCTCGACATCGCGGGCACGCCCCAGCTGGTGCTCGTGAAGGACGTCCAGAAGGACCCCGTGCGCCAGATCATCGAGCACGTCGACCTCATCGTCGTTCGCCGGGGCGAGCGCGTCGAGGTCGAGGTCCCGATCCACGTCGAGGGCGAATCCTACCCCGGCACGATCCACAACCTCGAGAACACCTCCATCACGGTCGACGTCGAGGCCACCCACATCCCGGAGCGCTTCGTCGTCTCCATCGAGGGCTTCGAGGAGGGCACCCAGGTCACCGCCGGCCAGGTCGACCTCCCCGCCGGCGCCAACCTCGTCACCGACCCCGAGACCCTCGTGGTCGCGATCTCCGTGCCCCAGCTCGACCTCACGACCGACGCGGTCGACGAGGACGTCGTGGCCGAGGGCGACGCGGACGTCGCGGTCACCGACGACGGCGCCACCGGCGACCAGTCGGGCGACGACAAGTAGCATCCCCGCGGCCCAGGCCGCACGCACGACCAGCACGACCAGCACCACGGAGCCCGTCGGCCGCCGTCCGGGACACCGGCAGCGGCCGGCGGGCTCCGCGCATCCGCCCCCGGATGCGACGACCAGGAGGAGAGCGCACGTGGACGACCGGACCCTGCTCGTGGTCGGCCTCGGCAACCCCGGCCCGCAGTACGCGGGCACGCGGCACAACGTCGGCCAGATGGCGCTCGACGTGCTCGCCGACCGCATGCGCGCCACCTTCCGCTCGCACCGCGCCAACGCGCAGGTCGCGGAGGGGCGCGCGGTGCCCGGCGGGCCGAAGCTCATCCTCGCGAAGCCGAGCTCGTTCATGAACCTGTCCGGCGGTCCGGTCGCGAACCTCCTCAAGTACTTCTCGCTCGAGCCCGCGCAGCTCGTGGTCGCGCACGACGAGCTCGACATCCCGTTCGACTCCATGAAGCTCAAGCAGGGCGGCGGGCACGGCGGGCACAACGGGATCCGCGACATCATCTCCTCCGTCGGCACGGGCGACTTCACGCGCGTGCGCATCGGCATCGGCCGACCGCCCGGCCGCCAGGACGCGGCCGACTTCGTGCTCAAGCCCTTCTCCTCCACCGAGCGGCAGGTGCTGCCCAACGTGCTGGAGGACGCGGCCGACGCCGTCGAGATGATCGCCGCCGACGGCCTCATCGCCGCGCAGCTGCGCTTCCACACCGCCGCGTCCTGATCCGCGCGGCGGGCCCGACGTGCGGCCCGCGCGTCCGCCCACGGCGGACGACGGCGAGCGCGTCGGTGGCGGCGCGTACGATCATCTGGTGATCCTCCAGGGCTTGATCCCGGCGCTCGCGCGCGCCTCCACGTTCGACGACGCCCTCGCATCGGCCTCCCGCGACGCCGACTTCTCCCTCACCGAGGGGCTCCAGGGGCCGCTGCTCGCGGGGCTCCTGCGCCAGCGCATCCAGCGCGGCATCCCGGGGTGCCTCTTCGTCGTCACCGCCACCGGCCGCGAGTCCGAGGGCATGCGCCGCAGCCTCGACGCGGTGCTCCCGGACGCCGAGATCCTCGAGTTCCCCGCGTGGGAGACGCTCCCGCACGAGCGGCTCAGCCCGAGCGCCGAGATCGTCGGCAAGCGGATCCACGCGCTGCGCCGCATGGAGCAGTGGCACGCCGCGCTCGGTCAGGGCGCCCGCGAGGTGCCGGCCGACGAGGTGCGCCCGCTCGTCGTCGTCGCGTCGGTGCGCGCGGCCCTCCAGCCCGTCGCCGACAACCTCACCGAGCTCGCGCCCGTGCAGCTCGCCACCGGCAGCCGCGGCCACGACCTCTCCGAGCTCGCCGTCCGGCTCGTCGACCTCGCGTACTCGCGCGTCGACATGGTCACGCGCCGCGGCGAGTTCGCCGTGCGCGGCGGCATCCTCGACGTGTTCCCGCCCGTCTCCGACCACCCCGTGCGCGTGGAGTTCTTCGGCGACGAGGTCGACCAGATGCGGCCGTTCGCGGTCGCCGACCAGCGCTCGCTCGAGGAGGAGATCACCTCGGTGGAGCTGCCGCCGAGCCGCGAGCTGCTGCTGAGCGCGCCCGTGCGCCAGCGCGCCCGCGAGATGCAGCACGAGTTCCCGAACCTGCAGCAGATGCTCGCGAAGATCGCCGAGGGCATCCCGGTGGAGGGCATGGAGTCGCTGGCCCCCGCGCTCGTCGACCGGCTCGTGCCCGTCACGCACTACCTGCCGGTGGACGCGGCCATCGCCGTGGTCTCGCCCGAGCGCGTGTCCACCCGCGCGCAGAGCCTCGCTGACACGAACCGCGAGTTCCTCGACGCCGCGTGGAACGCCGCCACCGCGGGCGCGCAGGCGCCCATCGACCTCGCGTCCGGCGACTTCCTCTCCCTCGGACGCCTGCGCGACGCCCGCGGGCCGCGCCGCTGGTGGACCCTCTCCGGCTTCCAGGCCACCGACGTGCTCCCGGAGGACCTCGGGATCGACGAGGTCATGACCGTGCGCATCCAGGCGGATCCCGTACCGAGCTTCGCGGGCAACGCCGACGGCGCCATCGAGCACGTGCGCGAGCGCCTCTCTGCCGGCTGGAGCGTGGGCGTCGTCGCCCAGGGATCCGGCCTCGTCGAGCGCGCCGACACCGTGCTCCGCGAGGCGGGCGTCCCGGCTCGCGTGGTCGAGGAGTTCCCCACCGAGCCCGAGCCCGGCATCGCCTACCTGCTCCGCTCCGCCATCGACGCGGGCTTCGAGATGCCCGAGGTGAAGCTCGCGCTCCTCACCGAGAGCGAGTTCTACGGGCGCGCGGCCGGCTACGACAGCCGCCAGGTCAAGAAGCTCGCGACCCGGCGCAAGAACGTGGTGGATCCGCTGCAGCTCAAGCCCGGCGACCACGTCGTGCACACCACGCACGGCATCGGCAGGTTCGTGGAGCTGACGCAGCGCGAGGTCTCGTCGGGCGGCCGCAACGCGGTGAAGACCCGGCGCGAGTACCTCGTCATCGAGTACGCGCCCTCGAAGCGCGGCTACCCGGGCGACAAGCTCTTCGTGCCCACCGACCAGCTCGACCTCCTCAGCCGGTACGTCGGCGGGGAGGAGCCCGCCCTGAGCAAGATGGGCGGCAGCGACTGGGCCGCCGCGAAGGGCAAGGCGCGCCGGGCCGTCCGCGACATCGCGGTCGAGCTCGTGAAGCTCTACTCCGCGCGCATGGCGTCGCGCGGCCACTCGTTCCCGCCGGACACCCCGTGGCAGCGCGAGCTCGAGGAGGCGTTCCCCTTCATGGAGACGCCCGACCAGCTCACCGTCATCGACGAGGTCAAGCGCGACATGGAGAGCCCCATCCCCATGGACCGCCTCGTCTCGGGCGACGTCGGCTTCGGCAAGACGGAGATCGCCGTGCGCGCCGCATTCAAGGCCGTGCAGGACGGCAAGCAGGTCGTGATGCTCGTGCCCACGACGCTGCTCGTGAAGCAGCACTTCGAGACCTTCTCCGAGCGCTTCGCCGGGTTCCCCGTGCACCTGCGCCAGCTCAGCCGCTTCCAGACCGACAAGGAGTCGCGCGAGACCGTCAAGGGGCTCGAGGACGGCTCGGTCGACGTGGTCATCGGCACCCACCGCCTGCTCACGGGGAACATCGCGTTCAAGGACGTGGGCCTCGTCATCATCGACGAGGAGCAGCGGTTCGGCGTGGAGCACAAGGACGCGCTGAAGAAGCTGAAGGCCAACGTCGACATCCTCGCGATGTCGGCCACGCCGATCCCGCGCACGCTCGAGATGGCGGTCACGGGCATCCGCGAGATGTCGACGCTCGCGACGCCGCCGGAGGACCGGCACCCGATCCTCACCTTCGTGGGCCCGAACAGCGAGAAGCAGACCGCGGCCGCCATCCGCCGCGAGCTGCTGCGCGAGGGGCAGGTGTTCTTCGTGCACAACCGCGTGTCGAGCATCAACCGGGTCGCGTCGGAGCTGGCCGAGCTGGTGCCCGAGGCGCGCGTCGCCGTGGCCCACGGCAAGATGAGCGAGTCGATGCTCGAGCAGGTCATCGTCGACTTCTGGGAGCGGAAGTTCGACGTGCTCGTGTCGACCACCATCATCGAGACCGGCCTCGACATCGCCAACGCGAACACGCTCATCATCGACCGGGCCGACAAGTACGGCCTCAGCCAGCTGCACCAGCTGCGCGGCCGCGTCGGCCGCGGGCGGGAGCGCGCGTACGCGTACTTCCTCTACGACGCCGACAAGCCGCTGTCCGAGACGGCGCACGACCGGCTGTCCACCATCGCGGCGAACAACGAGCTGGGATCCGGCATGCAGGTCGCGCTCAAGGACCTCGAGATCCGCGGTGCGGGCAACCTGCTGGGCGGCGAGCAGTCCGGCCACATCCAGGGCGTGGGGTTCGACCTCTACCTCCGCATGATCGGCGAGGCCGTCTCCACGTTCCGCGGCGACGTCGCCGAGGGCCAGACCGAGCTGCGGCTCGAGCTGCCGGTGGATGCGCACATCCCCGAGGAGTACGTGGACAGCGAGCGGCTGCGCCTCGAGGCGTACCAGAAGCTCTCCACCGCGGCGTCGCCCACGGCCACCGACGACCAGATCGACCGGGTCATCGAGGAGCTGGCGGACCGCTACGGCGAGCCGCCCGTGGAGGTCGACAACCTCGTGCGCGTCTCGCGTCTGCGCCGCGTGGCGCAGCGGGCCGGCCTCAGCGAGGTCGTCGCGATGGGGCCGAACCTGCGCATCGCTCCGGCCGACCTCGCGGACAGCAAGCAGGTTCGCCTGCAGCGCATGTACCCGGGCAGCCGCCTCTTCGCGCAGACCAACGCCGTCACCGTGCCGCTGCCCAAGCGCGACGGCGAGCCGCTGCCCGACGCCGAGCTGGTCGACTGGGTGCGGCAGCTGCTCGACGCCGTCTTCGTGGTGGAGCCGGCGCCGACGGCGAAGGAGTCGGCGCCGAAGTCCTGACCCCGGTGGCGGGCCGGTCGGCGCCTAGGCGCGGGCCGGTCCGCCGTCGGCGTGCGCCGGGAAGTCGTCGCGCGTCGCGTCGTCGTCATCTGCGGTGCCGTCACGGCGAGCGCGGCGGCTGCGGATCGAGAGCGTGACGGCCGCGGCGACGATCGCGACGCCGGATCCCAGCAGCACCGCGAGGGTGCCCTCGTCGCGCACGTCGTCGAGGCCGGCGAACGCGAGCTCGCTCATCAGCAGCGACACGGTGAAGCCGATGCCGCCGAGGAGCGACACGGTCACGAGGTCGGGCACGGCGAGGCCGCCCGCGGATCCGCGGCGGCGCGCGACCCACGCGCCGAGCAGCCCGCCCGCCGTGATCCCCACGAGCTTGCCCAGCGGCAGCGCGAGCGCGATGCCCCAGAATGCCGGCGCGAGCTCCGCGAGGCCGATCGCGGGGATCGCGACGAGCGCCGCGGAGAACGCGAACAGCGGCAGGACGATGCCGTTCGAGACGGGCTCGAGCGCGTGCGCCGCGCGCAGGCCGGAGAGGCGGGGGAGCGCGAAGCCGAGCGCGACGCCCGCGATGGTCGCGTGGATCCCGGAGGAGAGCGTCGCCCACCACGTGACGAGCGCGATGAGCACCAGCAGCGCGACCACGGCGATCCGCACGGCACCCGTCCGCCCGACGCCCAGGCGCCCGACCACCGCGAACAGGACGACGCCCACGACGGCGAGCCCGAGCGCGCCCGCGTCGAGGTCGGTCGTGAAGAAGACCGCGATGATCCCGATGGCGATGAGGTCGTCGAGCACGGCCAGCGCGAGGAGAAACACGCGCACGGCGGCGGGCAGCCCGCGGCCGAACACCGCGAGGACGCCCAGCGCGAAGGCGATGTCGGTCGCGGTCGGCACGGGCCAGCCGCGCTCGAGGCCGCTGCCCGCCGTGATCGCGAGGTAGACGCCCGCGGGCACGACGACGCCGCCGACCGCCGCGATGGCGGGCACGAGGGCGCGCGAGACGCTGTTCAGCCCGCCGGCGAGGAACTCGTGCTTGAGC
Source organism: Clavibacter michiganensis subsp. insidiosus (assembly GCF_002240565.1). Taxonomy (GTDB): domain Bacteria; phylum Actinomycetota; class Actinomycetes; order Actinomycetales; family Microbacteriaceae; genus Clavibacter; species Clavibacter insidiosus. The sequence continues at coordinate 1,119,190 of NZ_MZMO01000001.1, forward strand.
TCGACCGCGACGATGAAGAAGAAGATGACGAGCAGGCCGTCGCTGACCCAGTGCCGGAGCGACAGGTCGACGCCGATCGCGGGCAGGGCGAGGTGCCCGTCGGCCCACGCGAGGAGGCCGGGCCCGGCCGGCGTGTTCGCGACGACGAGCCCGACGACGGCCGCGAGGAGGAGGAGTCCGGCGGCGACGCGCTCGGAACGGATGAGGGAGGTCATGGTGGCCTTCCGGGGTCGATGGAGGGGGAGACGGTCACCCGCCGCCGACCAGACTTCCCGGCACACCGACCCTCAGCCTACCGGCGGCCCGGTGCGAGGATGGCGGGATGAGCGAGCCCGCGTCCCCGTCCGCATCCGCCGCCGCGTCGGGATCCGAGGCCGCGTCCGTCGCCGTCGCCGAGCTGGCCGCCGCGATGGCCGTCCTCCGGGCCCCGGACGGCTGCGTCTGGAACCGGGGGATGACGCACCGGACGCTCGTCCCGTACCTCCTCGAGGAGAGCCACGAGCTCGTCGAGGCCATCGAGACCGACGACGTGCCCGGCATGCGCGAGGAGCTCGCCGACGTGCTCCTCCAGGTCGTCTTCCACGCCGACATCGCGCGCACGGAGGGGGAGGGCTTCGACCTCGCCGACGTCGCCCGCACGGCCACCGAGAAGATGGTGCGCCGCCACCCGCACGTCTTCGGCGACGAGCGCGCCGACACCGTCGAGGAGGTGCTGCGCGTCTGGGGCGCCGCCAAGGACCGGGAGAAGTCGGCGCGCACGAGCGTGGTCGACGGGATCCCGATGGGCATGCCGTCCCTCGCGCTCGCCGACAAGCTGCTCGGCCGGGCGGAGCGCGTCGGCCTGCTCGAGGCGGACGCGCCGGCCGCGATCCCCGTCGACGACGAGGACGACCTCGGCCGGCTGCTGCTCGCGGTGGTGGTCTCCGCGAGATCGCGCGGGCTCGACGCCGAGCGCGCGCTGCGGACGACGCTGCGGTCGCTGACCGCGGAGATCCCGGCGGCGGAGATCCCGGCGGCGGAGCAGGCCGACGACGGCGGGACCGGCGACGGGATCGACGCCGGCGACGCGTCCCCCGGCGCGGGCCGGTCCGCCTGAGGCGAGCTCCGGCCCGCGGGGGCGTCGCCCGGGATTTACCCGATCCCGGGGCGCCACGTCCGTCGCCTCCACCCGAAGGAGACGGCGGACAGACCTGGGCGATCACACGGTAACGGCCTTCGCCGCCTGTCCATCACGGTTATTATGGTGAGGCGTGGCAGCCCCGGATCCGCATCGCCGTCAGGACCTGCTGGCCCACATCCTCGACCACCTCCGCGCGCACCCGCTCCAGTCGGTGACCTTCCGCGGCCTCGCCGACGCGCTCGGCGAGAGCACCTTCGTGCTCGTCTACCACTTCGGGTCCAAGGAGCGGCTGCTCGAGGCGGCGATGGACGCCATCGACCAGCGGCAGGCGGAGATGGCGGCGGGAGATCCGAACGCGATCCCCGCGACGGAGCTCCGCGCGTGGGCGACGCAGGCGTGGCGGTGGCGCCTCACGGACGTCAACCGCGACTTCCAGCGGCTCGAGTTCGAGGCCGCGCTCCTGCGCACCCGGGACGGCGTCGTGCGCCCGCACGCCATCGCGAGCGTCGCGGCGTGGCGGCGGTTCGGGCTGGAGTGGATGGTCGCGCACGGCGTCCCCGAGGACGTCGCGATCGACACCGCCGACCTCCTGCAGGCGGGCTCCTACGGCCTGCAGTTCGACTTCGTCATCTCCGGCGACCGCGTGCGGGCCATGCGCGGCTTCGAGGCGCTCGTCGACGCGTTCGTCCCGCGGATCCGACCCTGGCTCGACCTGCCGGACCGCCCGCGCGCGCCCGGCTCGCCCGACCGGCACCGCGCCGACTGACAGAATCGGGGGATGCCCCAGCAGATCACGCCGCCCCGCGGCATGCGCGACTTCCTGCCCGCCGAGAAGGCCCGCCGCGAGCAGGCGCTCGCGATCATCCGCCGCACCTACCGCGCGCACGGCTTCGACGAGATCGAGACGCCCGTGGTCGAGGAGTCCGGCCGGCTGCACGCGGGCCTCGGCGGCGACAACGAGAAGCTCGCCTACTCGGTGCTGAAGCGCGGCCTCTCGGGCGACGACCTGCACGCGGCGGCCGACGCCGGCGACGTGCTCGCGCTCTCCGACCTCGGGCTGCGCTTCGACCTCACGGTGCCGCTCGCGCGTTTCTACGCCTCGCACCGCGCGGAGCTGCCGGGCGTCTTCCGGTCGATCCAGGCCGCGCCCGTCTGGCGGGCCGAGCGCCCGCAGAAGGGCCGCTACCGCCAGTTCATGCAGTGCGACATCGACGTCATCGGCGAGGCCGGGCAGCTGGCCGAGGTCGAGCTGATCTCCGCCACCGCGGCCACGCTCGCCGCGCTCGGCCTCACCGGCTGCACCATCCGCGTCAACGACCGGCGCCTCCTCGCCGGGATCCTCGACTACTGCGGCTTCGCGCCCGACCGTCAGGCGCAGGCGCTCATCAGCATCGACAAGCTCGACAAGATCGGCGCGGCGGGCGTCGTGGCGGAGCTCGCCGAGGCCGGCGCGGACGCGGCGGCGGTGCTCGGCGGGATCCTCGAGCGCATCGAGCCCGCGCTCGCCGACGGCGGCGTGCCGCTCACGGCCGAGGCGATCACCGGGATCCTCCCCGCGGGCGTCGACCCCGACGCGGTCGCCGACCTCGAGACCCTCGCCGGCGCGCTCGTCGGACTGCCCGACGGCGTCACGCTCCGCTTCGACCCGACCCTCGTGCGCGGCATGGGCTACTACACGGGCACGATCTTCGAGATCGCGCACCCCGCGTCCGGCAGCTCGGTGGGCGGCGGCGGCCGCTACGACGGCATGATCGGCCGCTTCCTCGGCCAGGACGTGCCGGCGGCCGGCTTCTCCATCGGCTTCGAGCGGATCGTCGACCTGGCCGTCCTGCCGGCAGCCGAGGACGCCGACGCCATCGCGCTCGTGCACGACAGGCGGACCCCGGTGGCCGTCCTCGCGCGCCTCAAGGCCGAGCTCGTCGCGTCGGGCCGGCGCGTGCGGCTGGAGCCGCGGCCGAAGAACGTCGCGCCGCTCCTCGAGGCGCTCAAGCAGCAGGGCTTCCGCACGTTCGCGGCCGTCGACGCCGACACGGCCGACGCCGCGTCCCTCCAGGAGCGCCCGCTCGACGGCGGCCCGCGCGGCTGATCCGCCACCTGCGCGACACCTGCGCGCAGGCCCCGCCGCCCCGGCCCGGAATGACCCCGCGGCTAGGATGGACCCGACTTCCCACCCCCTCACCGCAACGCAAGGAGACCATCCCGTGGCAGCCATCGAAGCAGTCAACGCACGCGAGATCCTCGACTCCCGGGGCAACCCGACCGTCGAGGTCGAGGTGCTCCTGGAGGACGGCACGTTCACGCGCGCGGCCGTCCCGTCCGGCGCATCCACCGGTGCCTTCGAGGCGTACGAGCTGCGCGACGGCGACGCGGGCCGCTACCTGGGCAAGGGCGTCCAGAAGGCCGTCGCCGCCGTCATCGACGAGATCGGCCCAGCCATCCAGGACCTCGACGCCGCGGACCAGCGCATCATCGACGCCACGATGATCGAGCTCGACGGCACCGAGAACAAGTCCCGCCTCGGCGCGAACGCGCTCCTCGGCGTCTCCCTCGCCGTCGCGAAGGCCGCGGCCGACTCGGCCGAGCTGCCCCGCTACCGCTACCTCGGCGGCCCGAACGCGCACACGCTGCCCGTCCCGATGCTCAACGTCATCAACGGCGGCTCGCACGCGGACACCAACGTCGACATCCAGGAGTTCATGCTCCTGCCCGTCGGCGCGTCCACCTTCTCCGAGGGCCTGCGCTGGGGCGTCGAGACGTACCACGCGCTCAAGAGCCTGCTGAAGAAGAAGGGCCTCTCCACCGGCCTCGGCGACGAGGGCGGCTTCGCGCCGAACCTCGACAGCAACCGCGCCGCGCTCGACCTGCTGATGGAGGCCATCGACGCCGCCGGCTTCACGGCCGGCAAGCAGATCGCGCTCGGCCTCGACGTCGCGTCCAGCGAGTTCTACTCCGACGGCGCGTACACGTTCGAGGGCCAGAAGGTCGACGCCGCGCACCTGACCGCGTACTTCGCGGACCTCGTCGCGTCCTACCCCCTCATCACCATCGAGGACCCGCTGGACGAGGACGACTGGGCCGGCTACGACCACTTCACCGCCGAGCTCGGCGCGAAGGTGCAGATCGTCGGCGACGACCTCTTCGTCACCAACCCGAAGCGCCTCGCCGACGGCATCACGCGCGGCGTCGCCAACTCGATCCTCGTGAAGGTCAACCAGATCGGCACGCTCACCGAGACGCTCGACGCGGTCGCCCTCGCCCAGCGCAGCGGCTACACCACGGTACTCTCGCACCGCTCCGGCGAGACCGAGGACACGACCATCGCCGATCTCGCGGTCGCGGTGGACGCGGGCCAGATCAAGACCGGCGCCCCCGCCCGCAGCGAGCGCGTCGCGAAGTACAACCAGCTCCTCCGCATCGAGCAGGACCTCGGCGCGGCCGCGGTCTACGCCGGCCGCAGCGCCTTCCCGCGCTTCCAGGCCTGACCAGGCCGATCCGCCCGCGCCCACCCGGCGCGGGCGGATCGCCGTTCCACCCCCGCACGACCCGACCCGCAGACGAAGGAGGACCGATGGCCCGCTTCCCCGGCCTCGACACCCTCCGCGCCCGCCGCGCCCCGCGCCCGCGCATCGAGCGCGTCCCCGTGGCGCTGCCCGACGGCGACGCCCCCGCGGGCAACTGGCTCCGCAGCATGCGCTTCTCCGGGTTCTCCGTGATGGTGCTGGTGCTCCTCGTCCTCACGGTCGTGGTGCTCGCCCCCGGCCTCCGCATCTACCTCGAGCAGCGGCAGCAGCTCAGCAGCCTGCAGAGCGCGGTGGACGCCCAGAAGGGCACCATCGCCCAGCTCCAGGACCAGCGCGCCCGCTACGACGACCCCGCCTTCCTCAAGGCCCAGGTGCGCGACCGCCTCTTCTACGTGATGCCCGGCGAGACGAGCTACCTCGTCCGCGGGCTGCCCGCCGCATCCGGCGACGCCGCCACGACGCCCGACGGCGCGCCCATCAGCGCCGACCTGCAGGAGACGAAGCAGGACTGGGTGCAGGCCCTCCTCGGATCCGCGCTCACGAGCGCCCTCAGCGACACCCCGCCCGACCAGCTCCAGGGATCCGTCCAGGGAGGCGACCAGTGACCCGACCCCCCTTCGACCCGCCCTCCGAGCGCGACGTGCGCGTCGTCACCGCCCAGCTCGGCCGCCCCGCGCGCGACGTGGTCGGCATCGCCGCCCGCTGCGTCTGCGGCAACCCCACCGTCGTGAGCACCGCCCCGCGCCTCACCGACGGCACGCCGTTCCCCACGCTCTACTACCTGTGCCACCCCGCGGCCACGGCCGCCATCTCGCACCTCGAGGCCGAGCACGTCATGGCCGAGCTGCAGGACGACCTCGCGGAGGACGAGGCGTTGCGCGACGCGTACGCCGCCGCCCACGCGTCCTACCTCGCCGACCGCGAGTCGATCCTCGTCGTGCCCGAGCTCGCCGGGGTCTCCGCGGGCGGCATGCCCGTGCGCGTCAAGTGCCTGCACGCCCTCGCGGGCCACGCGCTCGCGGCGGGTCCCGGCGTGAACCCCATCGGCGACATCGCGCTGGCCCGGGCCTCCTGGTCGCCGGACGTCTGCGAGTGCGCCGACCACGACGCGGCATGATCCTCGCGCCGGGCCCGCGCCCGTCGATCCGGCCGGTGCGGCGCGCGGCCCGGGTGGCCGCCGCCGGCATCCTCGCCCTCGCCGCCGCGCTCACCGCGGCGACGCCCGCCCAGGCGGATCCCGTGCGCGAGCGCGAGTACTGGCTCGCCGACTACGGCATCGAGCAGGCCTGGCTGACCACCCGCGGCGAGGGCGTGAAGGTCGCCGTCATCGACACCGGCGTCGACGCCTCGGTCGCGGACCTGCGCGGCGCGGTCGTGGGCGGCACGGACGTCTCGGGCGTCGGATCCGCGGACGGCTCGAAGCCCGTCGGCGCCTCGAACGAGCACGGCACCAAGGTCGCGTCGCTCCTCGCCGGCCGCGGCACGGGCACCGGATCCGGCGTGATCGGCGTCGCCCCGGCGGCTAGCGTCCTCAGCGTCTCGGTCGCGCTCGGCGGCCCGACCCCCGGCGCGCGCGACGAGGACGCGCAGATCGCCGACGCCGTCCGCTGGGCCGTCGACAACGGCGCGAGCGTCATCAACATGTCCCTCACCCGCAACTCGCTCGACTGGCCCGAGAGCTGGGACCGCGCGTTCCTCTACGCCTACCAGCACGACGTCGTGGTCGTCGCGGCGGCGGGCAACCGGGGGAGCGGCACCACCGAGGTGGGCGCGCCCGCCACGATCCCGGGGGTACTCGCGGTCGCGGGCGTCGACCGCGCGGGCGCCGCGAGCTTCGACGCGTCGTCGCAGGGCATCACCATCGCCGTCGCCGCGCCCAGCGAGCAGCTCGTGGGCGTGGAGCCCGGCGGCCGGTACGTGCAGTGGAGCGGCACCAGCGGCGCGGCACCCCTCGTCTCCGGCGTGGTCGCGCTCGTGCGGGCCGCGCATCCGGAGCTGAAGGCCGACGACGTGGTGGAGCGCGTGCTCGCCACCGCACGGCAGAAGGGGCAGCCGGAGATCTACGGCCGCGGGCTCGTCGACGCGTCCGCCGCCGTGACGGACGGCGTCGCGCCCGCGAGCGGGAAGCCCCTGGGTGACCTCGAGGAGTGGGTGCGGCTGTACCGCCGTGCGCCCGCCGCGACGCCGGATCCCGCCGCCTCGGCCACGCCGGAGGCCGCGCCCGCGGTGCCCGCCGACGCCCCCACCGCCGACCCCGCGGCCGACGCCCTGCCCACCGCGGGCGAGCTCCGCCAGGTCGGGATCCCGGCCCTCGTCCTCTCCGTCTTCGCGGCGCTCGCGGCGGCCATGGCGGTCGTGGCGTGGCGGCATTTCAGGCGGCTGCTCCGGAAGGGGTAGCCTGATTTCGACCACAACCTGCAGGGAGTCATCCATCGTGCCCAAAATCCTGATCGTCGGCGGCGGCTACGCCGGTTTCTACACGGCATGGAAGCTCGAGTCGCACCTCCGATCCGGCGAGGCCGAGGTCACCATGGTCGACCCGCTGCCGTACATGACGTACCAGCCGTTCCTGCCCGAGGTGGTCTCCGGATCCATCGAGCCCCGCCACGCGGTCGTCTCGCAGCGCCGCCACCTCCGCACCACCAACGTCGTCACGGCGAAGGTCACCGGCATCGACCACGCGTCGAAGACCGCGACCATCACGCCGCCCGTGGGCGAGCCGTACGAGTTCGCGTACGACATCGTCGTCGTCACCGCGGGCAGCGTCTCGCGCACGTTCCCGATCCCGGGCGTCGCGGACGAGGCCATCGGCCTGAAGACGATCGAGGAGGCCGTCGCCATCCGCGACCGCATCTTCGCCAACTTCGACCGCGCGGCCACGCTGCCGGCCGGCCCCGAGCGCGAGCGCCTCCTCACCTTCGTGGTGGTCGGCGGCGGCTTCGCCGGCATCGAGGTCTTCGCCGAGATGCGCAGCATCGCGACCGACCTCGTGAAGAAGTACCCCGAGATCGACTTCGAGGACACGCACTTCCACCTCATCGAGGCGATGGGTCGCATCATGCCCGAGGTGTCGCTCGAGACGAGCCACTGGGTGCTGAAGAACCTCGCCGAGCGCGGCGCGAACGTGCACCTCGACACGCAGCTCAAGTCCGCCGTCGGCGGCGTCGTGGAGCTGTCGACCGGCGAGTCGTTCGAGTCCGACGTCATCGTCTGGACCGCGGGCGTCATGGCCAGCCCCATGCTCAAGAACACCGACCTCCCGATCGAGGAGCGCGGCCGCCTGCGCGTGCGCGCCGACGGTCGCGTCGAGGGTGACGACGGCATCGTGGCAGACGCCTGGGGCGCCGGCGACGTGGCGGCCACCCCCGACCTCACGGGCGGCGGCGTCGGCGGCTTCTGCGTGCCCAACGCGCAGCACGCCGTCCGCCAGGGCAAGCTCATGGCGAAGAACCTCACCGCGAGCCTCCGCGGCGAGGGCATCACCGACTACTTCCACAAGAACCTCGGCGCCGTCGCGGGCCTCGGCCTCTACCAGGGCGCGTTCCAGTCCGGGAAGCTCGGCATCACCGGCTTCCCCGCCTGGGTCATGCACCGCGGCTACCACGGCCTCGCGATCCCGTCCTTCGAGCGCAAGGCGCGCGTCGTCACCGGCTGGGTGAACAACCTGGTCTGGGGCCGCGACATCGTCTCGCTCGAGGCGCGCGAGACCCCGCGCACCGCGTTCGAGACGTTCGCCTCGCGCCCGCGTCCCGCCGCGGACGCCGCGCCGGCCGCTCCCGTGAAGAAGGAGGAGGCGCCCGCCAAGAAGGCCGCCGACGACAAGGCCGACGCGCCCACCGAGGGCGAGAAGTCCCCGGCGCTCGCGGGCAGCTACAGCTCGTCGCCCAGCGTCGAGACGACGGACGAGAAGCCCTCAGCCTGATCCACCCGCACCACCGACGACGGCCCGCACGCAGCAGCGTGCGGGCCGTCGTCATGCCCGGGCACATCGGATCCGCCGGCCGACCGTAGGCTGTCGTCAGCGCCCCGGCGCCACGCCCCCGTAGTCCAATTGGCAGAGACGGGCGACTTAAAATCGCTACAGGTCAGGGTTCGAGTCCCTGCGGGGGCACGGCCGAGGCGGGCCGCTCAGGCCGCGGGCTTGGGCGTGACCGGCGCCGCGTCCGAACCCGTCGCCTCCGTCACGTGCACCTGCCGCGTGTTGAGGAAGTGCCGCTCCACGAGGTGGAAGAAGCCGAAGCCGGCCGCGACCGCGAGCGGCGCGACGACCAGCAGCATCAGCGCGGCGTGCGCGCCCGTCGGCAGCCCGAGCGGCAGCAGCAGGAGGTTGCCGAGCGCCAGGAACGGGCTGTGCACGAGGTAGACGCTGTAGGAGACGAGGCCGATCCGCTGCGCCGGACGGCTGACGAACGCGCCGAGCGCGCGGGGACGGGACCCGGCCATGGTGCGCGCGCCCGCCCAGGCGAGGAGCGACGCGAAGCCCGCACCCGCCACGAGCTCCGCGGCCCACACGCTGCCCTGCAGCACCGTGATCCCGAGGAGCAGCACGGCCGCGGCGCCCACGGCCACCGCGAGCAGCAGCCGGTCGGACGCCCAGCGCGGGCGCGCGCCGACGGTGAGCTCGGCGGCGAGCATGCCCGCGGCGAAGAGGCCCAGCAGCCACGGGCACGCCCACGGCGCGAAGCCCGCGAGCGACGCGCCGGTCATGACCACCGTGGCGGTGGCGACGACGGGCAGCCCGCCCCAGCGGCGCCAGAGCGGCAGCAGCACCAGCGGCATGAGGAAGTAGATCTGCCACTCCACGGCCACGCTCCAGAGCGGGGCGTTCACCTGGCTGACCCACGCGGGGGAGAGGTCGTGGAGCAGCAGGAAGTGGGAGACGATGCCGGCGGGGGTGGCGGGCGCCGCGCTCTCCCACGCGGTGCCGCGGCCGTCGCGCATCACGGGGATCGCGAGCGCCATCAGCAGGCTCAGCGCGAGGGCCGCGAAGTAGGGCGGGAGGATGCGCCGGGCACGCCGTCGGAGGAAGGTCGCGGTGCCGTGCCGGAGGTCGAGCCCGGGGCGGCCGGCGACGGGGAGCATGAGCACGTAGCCGGACAGGACGATGAAGACGGGCACGCCGAGGTAGCCGTAGCCGGTGATCCAGCCGAGGAGAGGCAGGTCGCGCCAGGCCTGCCCAATGAGCCCCGTGTAGAGGAACGCGTGGAACGCGACCACGGCGAGGGCGGCGGCGCCGCGCATGCCGTCGAGGTAGGGGAGCTCCGGTCGTCGTGCTGATGCCATGGAACCCCCCGATCCGCTCCCGAGGCTAGCAGTCGGTCCGCGACCACTGGGACGACCACCGGTGTCATCCGCGTAGCGATACTTAGTACGTCCCCTATGGATCAGGCCACGTAAGCTGAGTGCACCCGGCGATTCGGGTGCCGTGGACGGGGGTCCACGTCGGCGAGGGGGCGGGGATGACTCTGATCGAGGACGCACGGGTGACCGCGGCACAGCGCGCCGTGGAGGCCCTGGGGCTGCTCGACGGCCCGCCCGAGGAGCGCTTCGACCGCGTCACGCGCCTCGCCCGCACGGCGTTCGCCGTGCCGCTGTCGACCATCGGCCTCGCCGACCACGACCGCATGTGGTTCGCGTCGTGCGCCGGTGCCGAGATGTCCGAGACGCCCATCAGCAGCGTCTTCTGCGACACCACCATCCGCGAGGAGCGGGTCCTCGTCGTCGAGGACGCGCAGGCGCACCCCGTCTTCCGGCACCTGCCCACCGTCGCGGGCGAGCCGCACATCCGCTTCTACGCCGGGCACCCGCTGCGGGATCCCGAGGGCCTCGTCATCGGCACGTTCTGCCTCTACGACGTGGAGCCGCGCGGCCTCGACGCCGGCCAGCTCGCGCTCTTCGCCGAGCTCGCCGAGTGGGTGCAGCGCGAGCTCGTCGCGAGCGTCGAGATGGAGCGCGCGCAGGCGGTGCAGTCGGCCCTGCTGCCGGCCGCCGAGGTCGAGATCCCCGGCTACGAGATCGCGGCCGTGTGCGTGCCCGCGCAGGTCGTGGGCGGCGACTTCTACGACTACGAGCGCACCGCGTCCGGCCTCCGCTTCTCCATCGCCGACGTGATGGGGAAGGGCGCCGGCGCCGCCATCCTCACCGCCACCGTCCGCGCGGTCCTCCGCGGCATCGCGAGCACGGCCGACCGCTACGGCGCGGGCGTCCTCGAGGACACCGGGCTCATGGTCACCGACGCGTCGCGCTCGCTCGACGCCGACCTCGACCGGACGGGCTCCTTCGTCACCCTGCAGCACGGGCACCTGGACCAGGCCTCCGGGCTCCTCCGCTACGCCGACGCCGGGCACGGGTTGACGATCGTCGTCCACGCCGACGGCCGCGTCACCCACCTCGACACGAGCGACATGCCCGTCGGCATCGACCCCGACCACCGCTGGGAGGAGCGCCACGTGGTGCTCGCCCACGGCGACACCTTCGTCACCTTCAGCGACGGCCTCTTCGACATGTTCGGCGGCAGCTCGCCCGCATTCGCGTCGATCGGCCGCCTGGTGACCGAGGCCGGCGGCGTGCACGCGCTCATCGAGCGCGTCCGCGCCCTCGCGTCCGCCGGCACGCCGCTCGACGACGTGACCGTCCTCGCCGTGAGCCGCGCGTGAGCCGCTCGACGCACCGCGCGCCGACCACGGGCCGGTCGCCGCTGCGCTTCGCGTTCATCCGCCTCCTGGCCGTGGTCACGGCGATCCTCGGCCTCAACTACATCGTCTGGCGGCTGCTGTTCTCGGTGAACCCCGAGGCGCTCTGGATCGCCATCCCGCTCGTGCTCGCGGAGACGTACAGCCTCATCGACTCGCTGCTGTTCGGGCTCACGATGTGGCGCGCCCGCGACCGGCCGAAGCCGCCCGCGCCGCAGCCGGGGCTCACGGTCGACGTGTTCATCGCCACGTACAACGAGCCGCTCGACCTCGTGATGGAGACCGCGCGCGCCGCCCAGCGCATCACCTACCCGCACAAGACGTGGGTGCTCGACGACGGCAACCGCACCGAGCTGCGCGACCTCGCCGAGGCCGAGGGCATCGGCTGGATCACGCGCTCGGCCGACTGGTCGGGCCGCGCCCGCCATGCGAAGGCCGGCAACCTCAACAACGCGCTGCTCACGACCGAGGGCGAGTTCATGCTCATCCTCGACGCCGACCAGGTGCCCGTGCCCGAGATCCTCGACAAGACGCTGGGCTACTTCGACGACCGGCGCATGGCGATCGTGCAGACGCCGCAGGTGTTCGTGAACGTGCCGGACGCGGATCCGCTCGGCAGCCAGGCGCCGCTGTTCTACGGCCCCATCCAGCAGGGCAAGGACGGCTGGAACGCGGCGTTCTTCTGCGGATCCAATGCCATCCTCCGCCGCGAGGCCCTCATGCTGCTCGGCGTCTCGCGGTACGTGACCGACATCGAGATCAGCGTCTTCCGTGCGCTCCGCACCGCGGGCGACGTGATCGACAAGGCCCGCGAGGAGCTCGAGCCCGACCAGCGGGAACTCCGCAAGGCGCTCGACGACGTCGCCTACGACGTGCGCCGCGCCCGCGCCGAGCTCCGCCGCGGCCAGGCGCTGGCGGACGTGACCTACCGCTTCCAGAAGCGCGTCGACTCCATCGCCGCCCGCATGGTGCAGGACGACATGGCCGCGCTGAACGCCGACCTCGCCGAGATCGCCGCGCTCGCCGGCCGCCACTCCGCCGAGCGCGACGCGGTCTCGCTCGTCGACGAGAGCGCCATGACGCGCCTCGCGCAGCGCGACTGGTCTCCCCTCGGGGCGCTCGACGCCGTGCGCGCGATCGTCCGCGACATCGACGTGCACCGCGACGACGACGCGCAGTCGATCATGCCGCTGGCCACCATCTCGGTCACCGAGGACATGGCCACCTGCATGCGCCTGCACGGGCTCGGCTGGAAGTCGGCGTACCACGACGAGGTCCTCGCGTTCGGGCTCGCGCCGGAGGACCTGCCGACCATGCTCACCCAGCGGCTCCGCTGGGCGCAGGGCACGATCCAGGTCTTCTTCCGCGAGAACCCGCTGCTGCAGAAGGCGCTCTCGATCCCGCAGCGCCTCATGTACTTCGCCACGATGTGGAGCTACTTCTCCGGCTTCACGGCGCTCGTGTACGTGGCGGCGCCCATCATCTACCTCGTCTTCGGCGTGCTCCCGGTGCAGGCGCTCTCGACGGACTTCTTCAGCCGCCTGATCCCGTTCCTCCTCGTGAACCAGCTCCTGTTCGCGGTGGTCGGCCGCGGCAAGCGCACCTGGCGCGGGCAGCAGTACTCGCTCGCGCTCTTCCCCGTGTGGATCTCGTCGGTCACCACCGCGGTCGGCAACGTGTTCTTCCGCCGGCCCCTCGACTTCGCGGTGACCCCGAAGGTCCGCGCCGAGAGCGGGAAGCCGCGGTACGACCTCGTGAAGCCGCAGCTCTACGTGATCGGCGCGCTCATCGTCGCGTCCGCGATCGGCCTGCTGCGCCTCGCGGTCGGGCAGGCGACGCCGCTCGGCACGTTCACCAACCTCGCCTGGGTCGTCTTCGACCTGGCGATCTTCAGCATCATCATCCGTGCTGCCCGCTACCGGGGCTTCACGCCGGCCAAGGAGGACGCATGATCGACATCGCAGTCAACGAGCAGGGAACGCACGTGAGCGTCGTCATGCCGACCGGCCGCCTCAACATGGTCTCCGCGCGGCAGCTCACCACGATCATCACCGAGGTCATCGACGGCGGCCGGCCCTTCGTCGTGGTGGACCTCGGCAGCACCGACTTCATGGACTCCTCCGGCCTCGGCGCCCTCGTCTCGGGGCTCAAGCGCGCCCGCCAGGCCGGGGGCGACCTCCGCCTCGCCCGCCCCAACGCGCAGGTGAAGGCCGTGCTGGAGCTGACGAACCTCAACCGCGTGCTCACGGTGCACGACTCGCCCGAGGGCGTGTTCCGTGACCGATGAGGGCATGACGCACCACGCGCCACCGGTGCGGGCCAACGTCACGCTCCCGGCGGTGGACGAGAGCCTCGCCGCCGTGCACGCCGTGATCGCCGCGGTGTGGGACCAGGCGCACGACGTGAGCGACACCGAGCGGATGCTGTTCGAGACGGCCGTGGTGGAGATCGCCGGCAACGTCGTCGAGCACGGCGTCGCGGTGGGGGAGCGCGCGGGCTACCCCGTGACGTTCACCATGACCGTGATCTGCCAGCACGACCGCATCGTCGCCCTGTTCGAGGACGACGGCCAGCCCGCCGTCGTCGACCTCACGCGCGTCTCCATGCCCGACGACCTCAGCGAGAGCGGCCGCGGGCTGGCGCTCGCGCAGGCGGTCCTCGACGACCTCACCTACGAGCGCACCGACGGCAGCAACCGCTGGCGGCTGGTCAGGCTGCGCGGCTGATGCGCGGCGGGGGGATGCGGGCACGCGGGGGCGGGCGCACGCGGAGCAGGATCGGCGGCTGGGCCGCGGCCATGGTGGCGCTCGCGATCGCGGTCGTCCCGGCGACGGCGGCGCTCGCCGCACCGGCCGCCACCGCTCCGACGGCCGCCGCGCCCGCGGCACCGGCGGACGAGGTCGACCTCACCCGGGCGCCCGCCGTCCCCTGGTTCGGCGGCATCATCGACTGGACCGCCGACGACGCGCAGAGCTACGCCGACCGCCTCGGGGCGGCCCCCGCGGTGCTCGGCCAGTCGGTGCGGTACCCGCTCGGATCCGACGACGCCACGTACCTCGACCAGTTCGCGCAGCAGGCCGCGCAGCAGGGATCGCTCCTCTTCCTCACGCTCGAGCCGACGAAGCCGCTCGCCGACCTGACGGCGGCGGACGCGACCGCGCTCACGGGCCGGCTCGAGGCGCTCCGCGAGCGCTACGACTCCCGCGCGCTCGTGCGGTTCGCCCCCGAGATGAACGGCTCGTGGACCCCCTGGGGCCAGCAGCCGTCCGCGTACGTCGCCGCCTTCCGCCAGGTCGCCGACGCCGTGCACGCGTCCGACGCGGGCGCCGTCACCGTGTGGTCGCCCGCCTACGCGGCCGGCTACCCGTTCGGATCCGCCGACGGCCTCACCCAGGGATCCGCCACCCGCTCCATCGCCGAGCTCGACACCGACGGCAACGGCCGCGTCGACGTGGACGACGACGCCTACCGGCCGTACTACCCGGGCGACGACGCCGTCGACTGGGTGGGGCTGTCCGCGTCCCACTTCGGCACCGAGCAGGACTTCACCGTCGGGGAGCCGACCGAGGACTACCTCGGCACCGAGGTGATCCCGCAGCAGGAGTTCGGGAAGAACGTCGTGCCCGAGCAGGACAAGTTCGCCCGCGAGCTCGCGGGCGCGTACGGCTACTCCGACCAGGGCGGCGCGGGGCGGGACTTCGCGGCCGAGTGGATCGAGGGCACCGGCAAGCCCGCCGTCATCGAGACGGGCGCGCTCTACGACCCGGCCCGCACCGACGGGGCCTCCGAGATCGACATCAAGAGCGCGTGGTGGGACCAGGTGCTCTCCGCCGACATCCGGTCGGCCCACCCCGG
This sequence comes from Clavibacter michiganensis subsp. insidiosus, assembly GCF_002240565.1. Classification (GTDB taxonomy): domain Bacteria; phylum Actinomycetota; class Actinomycetes; order Actinomycetales; family Microbacteriaceae; genus Clavibacter; species Clavibacter insidiosus. The sequence goes on from NZ_MZMO01000001.1 coordinate 1,134,378, forward strand.
CATCGGCATGGTCGTGTGGCGCGAGCTCCAGCGCACCGAGGCCGAGGCGAAGGGCGCCGTCATCGACTGGCGGGCGACGGGGGACACGACGGTCGCGTCCGCGCTCCTCACGCACCTGGATCCGGCGACCGCGACGCTCGGCCCCGTCACGCAGGTCTTCGACCAGGAGCGGGCCAACGTCGCGACCGCGCAGTACCGCGACCCCGGATCGCCCGAGGACGAGCAGATGGGCTGGATCGTGCTCTGCGCGGTCGTGCTCCTCCTGCTCTTCGTGATCTCCGGGCCCATCGGCCGCCTCAAGCCCGGCTGGCGCTACCCCGACGAGAACTCGCCCCGCGACCGCCGCCTCGACCTCTTCCGCGGCTGGACCATCGTCGCCGTGGTCATCACCCACATCGAGGTCGCGAGCCCGTACTCGTACGTCACCATCAACGCCATCGGCGCGATCACGGGCGCCGAGATGTTCGTGCTGCTGTCCGGCCTCGTGCTCGGCATGGTCTACCCGCTCGCCGTGAAGAAGTTCGGCGAGATGAAGGCCCTCGTCTCCATCCTGCGGCGCGCGTTCAAGCAGTACATCGTGGCGATCGCGGTGGTCGTCATCGTCTTCGCGCTCACGTTCGTGCCGTTCCTGGACACCGACGTGATCACCACGTTCACCGACCGCGGCACGGGCGCCGACGGCAAGGTCACCACCGGGCAGGTCTACGACCTCTACCCGAACGGCGCGCGCCTGCTCGACTACCCGCCGCCCTGGTACGCGATCCGCGACCTGCTGCTGCTCCGCATGGGCCCGTGGGTGTTCAACATCATGGGCCTCTTCGTGGTGCTGACCCTCCTCGTCCCCGCGGTCGTGTGGCTGCTCCGCCGCCGCATGTGGTGGGTCGTGCTCATCGCCAGCTGGACCGCGTACGTGCTCAACGCGCAGTTCGACATCCGCGTGCTGCCGTCCATGTTCGAGGACGTGTTCCCGCTGCTCACGTGGCAGGTCGCGTTCCTCAACGGCATGGTGATCGGCTACTACCGGAAGCAGATCACGCGCGCGCTCACCGGCCGCGTGGGCCGCGTGCTCGTGACGATCCTGCTGGTCGCGTACGTCGGCACGCTCGCCGTGCTCTGGGCCGGCCACACCTTCGGCGTGCAGCTGCCGGGCGTGCCCGACGGCCTCTACTCGTCGCTGTACGAGTCGATGTACCAGCGCACGTTCCTCCAGCCGGGGCGGCTGATCGACCTCGCGCTCATGCTCGTGGTCGCGTACACGTTCCTCACCCGGGTGTGGAAGCCCGTGGACCGTGCGTTCGGGTGGTTCTACACGCCGCTCGGATCCGCGAGCCTCTACGTCTTCATCGTCCACGTGTTCTTCGCGCTGATCGTCGGCAGCCTGCCGTTCCTCGACAGGGCGAATCCCTGGCAGAGGGCAGTGGTCCACACCCTCGTGCTGGCGGCGATCTGGTTCATGGTGACGCGCAAGGTGCTCTTCAAGGTCATCCCGACCTGATCCGCGTGTCGGAGATCTCCGCGCCCCGGGCCAATCCGCGGGGAGCCCCGTTCCGAAGGGTTCGTGACATCCGGCGGAACAATGCATCGCGCCTCTATCCGGATGCCTGTCACCCGTTTAGCGTTCGAACCACCTCGCGCTCGGTATCTGGGATACGGACGCGCCGATCAAGGGAGCTCATCCATGTTCGACAAGAAGTTCATCACCCAGGCCATCGACCGGAGCGCGCAGTCGCCGCTCGACCGTCGCCGCTTCTTCAGCGCCGCGGGCATCGCGGGTCTCGGCGTCGGCGCCGCGGCCCTCATCCCCGCCACCGGAGCCCAGGCGGCCGACGCCCAGGCCGAGGCCGACTCCGGCCAGGCGACCGACCTCGCCGTCCTCAACTTCGCGCTCAACCTCGAGTACCTCGAGGCCGAGTTCTACCTGCGCGCCTCCACGGGCGCGGGCCTCGTCCCGAACGACATCTCCGGCGTCGGCACGCCGGGCGCCGTCACGGGCGGTCGCCAGGTGCAGTTCAAGGACAACGCCATCCGCCAGTACGCGCGGGAGATCGCGCAGGACGAGAAGGCGCACGTCAAGTTCCTCCGCTCGGCGCTCGGCTCGGCGAAGGTCGCGCGTCCCGCGATCGACCTCGACTCGGCGTTCTCCGCCGCGGCGACCGCCGCGGGCCTCATCAAGCCGGGCCAGAAGTTCGACGCGTTCGCGAGCGACGAGAACTTCCTGCTCGCGTCGTTCGTGTTCGAGGACGTCGGCGTCACCGCCTACAAGGGCGCGGCCCCGCTCATCACGAACAAGACGTACCTCGAGGCGGCCGCCGGCATCCTCGCGGTCGAGGCGTACCACGCGGGCATCATCCGCACGTCGCTGTTCGCGAAGGGCCTCGCGGCCCCGACCAACGCGATCTCGAACGCGCGCGACTCCCTCGACGGGTCCACGGACCTCGACCAGGGCATCACGATCTCGGGCGGCGCCAACCTGGTGCCGACCGACGCGAAGGGCATCGCGTTCAGCCGCACGACCGGTCAGGTCCTCAACATCGTGTACCTGAACAACAAGGCCGTGACCAAGGGCGGGTTCTACCCCAACGGCGTCAACGGCGGCATCAACACCAGCGGCGCGAACTAGCCCGCAGGCGACATGCAGCAGGGGCGCCGCCCACCTCGCGAGGTGGGCGGCGCCCCTGTGGTCGTGCGTGCGGCTGCCCTTTCGGCCGTCAGCCGCGGTTGCGCGGGCTGTCGGCGGCGAGCACCGAGTTGCGGCGCGAGTAGGTGAGGTAGATCACGAGGCCGATGACGAGCCAGACGGCGAACCGCACCCACGTCTCCCACGGCAGCGACGAGACGAGCCAGAGCGAGAACCCGATGCCGATGATCGGCACCACGGGCATGGCCGGCAGCCGGAACGCCCGCGGGATCTCGGGCCGCTTGTAGCGCAGCACGATGACGGCCGCGCACACCACCACGAAGGCCAGCAGGATCCCGATGTTCGTCAGCTCCGCCACCACCGTGATGGGCAGGAAGCCCGCGAACAGGGCCGAGCCGATGCCGATGATCCACGTCACGCGCGTGGGCACGTTGCGCTTCTTGTCGGTGACCGCGAACCACTTCGGCAGCAGGCCGTCGCGGCTCATCGAGAACCACACGCGGGACGCCCCGAGCATGAACGTGAGCATCACGGTGACGACGCTGACGATGGCGCCGACGGCCACCACGTTGGCGACGGCGGGTAGGCCCACCGACTCGAACGCGGTCGCGAAGCCGCTCTCGCGATTGATGTCCGAGTACCTCTGCATGCCCGTGAGCACGATGGTCGCGAGCACGTAGAGCACCATCGCGATGGCGAGCGACAGCAGGATCGCCTTCGGCATGTGCTTGGTGGCGTCCTTCGACTCCTCGGCCGCGGTGCTCATCGCGTCGTAGCCGAACACCGCGAAGAAGACGGTGGCGGCGCCGGTGAAGACGCCGGCCGCGCCGAACGGGAAGTACGGCTGGTAGTTGGCGCCGGTGATCCGCGTGAAGCCGATGACGACGATCACCAGCACCAGCGCCACCTTGAGGCCCACGAGGTACAGCTCGAAGCGGCCGACGCTCTTCATGCCGCGGGTGAGGACGAACGCGGTGCCGAGGCAGAGGATCACGGCGAACAGGTCGACCACGTGGCCGTCGCCGGTGCCGGCCGCGCCGAGCATCCAGGCCGGCAGGTCGACGCCGAACTGGTCGAGGAGGAAGCCCGCGTAGCCGGAGACGCCGATGGCGACCACGCCGACGATGGCGGTGTACTCCAGCAGCAGGTCCCAGCCGATGAACCAGCCGACGATCTCGCCGAGGGCCGCGTAGCCGTAGGTGTACGCGGATCCCGCCTTCGGGATCATGCCCGCGAACTCCGCGTAGGAGAGGGCGGCCGCGGCGCTGGCGATGCCGGCGATGAGGAAGGAGATGAGGACCGCGGGTCCGGCGGTCTGGTTCGCGACGGTGCCGGCGAGCGTGAAGATGCCGGTGCCGATGATGCCGCCCACGCCGATCGCGGTCAGCTGCCAGAGGCCGAGCGAGCGGGTGAGGCCGCCTTCCTCCGCGGCCGCGCCGGGCTCCGCCTCGATGGCATCCACGGGCTTCCGCCGCGTGAGCGCCGCCCAGAGGGACGTGCTCGATGTGCTCATGCAGGACTCCTGCCGTCGGGGCCGCGCGGGCCTGGTCGAGGCCGCCGGAGCCGGCGACGGACTGGCCTCGGCCGACGATCCGCACCAGGTGCGGCGCGGCAGGGGGACAGCGGCGGGGGCGGCTGCTAGAGGCGCTGCAGGGAGGGCTCGACCACGCGGATCCAGAGCCACACGCCGACGCTCACGGCCGCGAAGGCGGCGGAGACGACGAGGGCCGTGGTCCAGACCTCGGCCGGCACGCCGCTCGCGGTCGTCGCGACCGCGGCGAACGCGAGCGTGAGGACGGCGACGCTGACGACGGCCCACAGCGGCAGGGAGCGCAGGAGCAGCGAGCGTCCGAGCACGAGGGAGACGGGCGCGAGCGCGAGCGCCGCGGAGCTGAGGGAGGCGAGGGTGACGACGCTGAGCAGCTCGTTCGCGAGCTGCGGCCACATGCCGCCGTCGGCGGGGACGAAGCCGTAGAGGATCCAGGCCACGAGCCCGAGCGTCGCGAGCGATCCTGACTGCACGAGCGCGAGGCGGGCGCGGGACCGGTCGTCGCGGTCGTCGGCCACGATGCCGAGGACCTGGCCGATCACGATGGGCGGGGCGAGGCTGAACGCGCGCGACGCGAGCACGGCGGTCGCCGAGAGCACGAGGAGGGCGGGCACGGCGCGCACGCGGGCGGGTCCGGCGCCGACGCGGCCGGCCACCGCGGCGACGGCGACCACGCCGACGCCGTTGACGACGGCGAGGCCCACGAGGGCCGCGAGGAAGAGGCGCACGGCGTTGGGGTCGGATCCCACGGGCAGCGACAGCGCGGCCAGCGCGGCGGCCAGGGCGAGGGCCGCCGCGGCGGCACCCCAGCGACCGGCGCGGCCAGGCTCGCGGGCGGGACGGGATCCGAGGAGCGTCGGCGCGGGCTCCCGGCGGGCGGGGACGGGGATGGGCGCGGAGTCGAGCCGGCCCGGCACGATGCGCAGCTGGCCGGTCGTCGCGGTGGAGTCGGTGAAGGCCGCGGCCACGGCCCGGGTGGTGAGGGCTGCGGCGTCGCCGCGCGGGACGATCCGCAGCCGCGTCACGTCCTCTGCCGCGCGGTGGCGTCCGCCGAAGCGCGCGACGAGCGCGCCGCGGAGGAGGAGGGCCGGGAGGGTCACGAGGAGCACCGCGCCGAGCGCGAGGAGCAGGGGGAGGAGACCGCGGCCGTCGGTGAACGCCGCGGGCAGCGGCTGGAGCGACGTGCCGAAGCGCGTGGGCGCGTTCCAGGTGCCGGGCGCGGCGGCGGCGGGTGCGGATCCGGGACCGGGTGCGCCGTCGGGTCCGGGCGCGCTGCCGGTCGAGCCGCCGCCACGCCCGCCGCCGGATCCGGATCCGGGGGCCGGGGCCGCCTGCGTGCCCTGGGGCGAGCTGGTGGCCTCGGGCCGGGGGCTCGCGGGCGGCGTGGTCGCGCCCGGCGTGGGGGAGGAGGCGGGCTGCGCGACCGTGATGTCCACCTCGGCCGCGAGCGTGCTGATGTTGCCGAGCGGATCCGTGACCGTCGCCGTGATCCCGAGCGGCCCGGGCGGCAGCGTGCCGGTGGTGCACGACCAGCGGCCGCCGGCGACCTGCGCCTGGCACGCCGCGTCGCCGTAGCCCGTGAGGTACGCGCGCACGACGGCGCCGTCCTCGTCGGAGGTGCCGGAGATCGTGATCCCCGCGGGGTCCACTGTGGCGCCGGCCGCGGGCGCCGTGATGACCGCGGCGTCCGGCGCCGTCGTGTCGAAGCTGCCCGTGCCGCGTCCGACTGCCGGCGTCCCCACGCTCCACGACGTGGACTGCGTCGCGGTGACGGGGATGCCGGTGCCGGAGGGCGGCGGCGGGGCGAGGAGGCACGCCCACGTGCTCGAGGCGCCGACGGTGGCGCGGCACGCGGCGGATCCGGAGCGCGCGTCGACGATCGCACCCGGGTAGCCGGTGCCGCTGACGAGCCCGGTGGTCACGACGGAGAAGCTGTTGACGCCGGGAGCCCGCAGGACGGACGCCGTGGCGGTGGCCTCCTGCCCTCCCGCGGTGACGCGCACGGGGCTCTGCCCGTTCGGGACGCCGGTCGCGGTGGCGCGCCAGGTGGTGGAGGAGGGGAGCGCGACGGCGGCGGGCACGCTCGCGATGGTGACCTGCACGTCGACGCCCGCGGGTCGCGTGCCGGTGACCGCGACGGCGCCGTCGGTCGAGAAGGGCGGCGTGTCCGCCGTGGGCGCGGGTGCCGGCGCGCCGGAGGGGACGGGGCTCGGCGTGGGGGTCGGGGTCTCGGTGGCGGCGGAGGCGGCGACCGCGCCGCCCGTGGTCAGCGCCGCGAGCAGCAGGAGCACCGAGGCTGTGCGGGCGAGCCGCTCGCGGGATCGCCGGACACCGCCCGCTCCACCCCCCGTGGACGGACGATCCTCGTTCCTCGCCAGTCGCTGCACCGTGCGTCCATTCAGGCGGGTGCATCCGGGCGTGTCAACCGCACGCACCGACCGTGATGGAAGTGGTACGGGAACCTGTGCGCCGCATGCCCGGCGTCGGGGCGCGCGGTGTGCGTCGTCGGTGCGCCCCTCGGGCACGCAGCCGGAGGCGTGGCCGACGGCATCCCTCCCCGGCCGCGCGGGGCGTGGCCGTCCCGGTGCCCGATACTGGCTGACGTGACCCCTCGCGACGCCGCCCCCGACCGCCCGACGCCGACCGAGCTGGCGGGTCTGCTCGCGGGCGGCCCGCGCATCGGGGTGAGCACGAGCGCGACCAAGGTCGAGGGCCGCGCGCACGAGGGCGGCCGAACCGAGTCCGTGTGGGACGCGTTCGCCCGACGGCCCGGCGCGGTGGCCGACGGCAGCGACCCGGAGCGCGGCGCCCGGCACATGGAGAGGTACCGGGAGGACGTCGCGCTCGCGACCGAGCTCGGCGCCGACGTGCTCTCCTTCTCCCTCTCGTGGTCGCGGATCCAGCCGGAGGCGCGCGGGGGACTCCGCCGCGAGGGCATCGCATTCTACGACGAGCTCGTCGACGCGCTGCTGGCCGCGGGGATCCGCCCGCGCGCCGCCCTGCACGACCACGACCTGCCCGTCGAGCTGCAGGACCGCGGCGGCTGGCTCCACCGCGACACCGCGCTGCGCTTCGGCGACCTCGCGTACCTCGCCGCCGAGGCGCTCGCCGACCGCGTGCCCGACTGGGTCACGCTCCGCACGCCCGCGCTCACCACGATGGCCGGCCACGTCGCCGGCACGCACGCGCCCGGATCCCGCCTCGGGCTCGATGCGCTCCCCACCGTGCACCACCAGCTGCTCGCGCACGGCCGGGCGGTCGAGGCGATCCGCGGGGCGAGCTCCGCGGCCCGCGTCGGCATCGTGAACGCGCACCGCGTGGTCGAGGCCGCCTCCGGGGACGACGACGACCGCGCCGCCGCCGTCGTGGCGCGCGCCCTGCACCAGGACCTCTTCGCCGACGCCGTGCTCCTCGGCCGCTACCCGGACCTCGCCGGCCCGCACGCGGAGGCCTTCGAGCGGCTCGGGCGCGTGGATCCGGCCGACCTCCGCTCCATCGGCCAGCCGCTCGACCACTACGGCGTCGCGCTCGCCGACCCGATCCGCGTCGCCGCCGTGCCACGCCTCGTCGCCGGATCCACCGCGATCCCGTTCGCCGAGCTGCCCTGGACCGACCACCCCGCCTCCCTCGACGGGCACCCCGTCGTGCCCGACGTCGTGCCCGTCGTGCTCGCCGACCTCCGCGCGCGCTACGGCGACGCCCTGCCGCCCGTCGTGCTCGCGGGCCTCGACGCCGCGCACCCCGAGCAGGTCGACGACCGCGACGGCTCCCGCCGGGATCCGCGCCGCGCGCACGCGATCTCCGACCACCTCGTGCAGGCGCTCGCCGCCGTCGGGCCGGGCGGGCCCGCGGAGGGCGTGCGTCTCGAGGCCGTCGTCGCGGGCAGCCTGCTCGACGGCTTCGAGTGGGAGGCCGGGCGCCAAGCGCCGCGCGGCCTCGTGCACGTGGATCCGTGCACCGGCGACCGCACGCCCCGCTCCTCGTACCGCTTCCTCCGCGACACGCTGCGCGAGCGCGGCTGACCCGGACGCGCGGACGCGTCGACGCCCCCAGAACGGGTGCGCGGGCCCCGATCGCCCCGGGTCCTCCCCAGCCCCGCGCGTAGGATCCGGAGCATGGAATTGTGGATCGCGCTCGGAGTCGTCGTGCTCCTGGCAGTTCTCGTCGGCATCTACCTCTGGGCCACGTACAACGCCCTCGTCACCCTGAACGTCCGCGTGGACGAGGCGTGGAGCGACATCACGGTGCAGCTGAAGAGGCGCGCGGACCTGCTGCCGACCATCATCGAGTCGGTCAAGGGCTACGCCACCCACGAGCAGAAGGTGTTCGAGAAGGTGGCGTCCGCGCGCACCGAGACGATCAGCGCGGCGAGCCCCGCGGAGGCCAGCTCCGCCGAGGCGCACCTGCAGGGCGCGATGAAGTCGCTGTTCGCGGTCGCCGAGGCGTACCCGCAGCTGCAGACGAGCCAGACGTTCCTGCAGCTGCAGGGCGAGCTGGTGGACACCGAGGACCGGATCCAGGCGTCGCGCCGCTTCTACAACGGCGGCGTGCGCGAGCTCAACACCAAGATCACGCAGTTCCCGAACACGCTCTTCGTGCGCGGGCTGGGCTTCGGCGAGCGGGACTTCTACGAGGTCTCGAGCCTCGCGTCCATCGCCGAGCCGCCCCGCGTGCAGTTCTAGCGGCCGCGGCTCACCCGGCCGGCGAGCCCGCCGGGCGGATCGGGACGAGGCAGTCGATCTCGCCCGCACGCCGGTACTGCTCGATGTGCGGGCGACCGGCCATGCGGTACACGCGGTCGGTCTCGTGCACGAGGCCCATCATCCGGCGCCCGCGCAGCGCGTCGAAGCCCGCCTCGAACACCGGCCAGGCCGCCTGGAGGGCCTGCGCGTCGAGCGGCACGTCGCGGCTGAAGACCGGCGCGTCGTCGAGGTCGACCACGTCGATCCGGCCGAGCGCGTGCGTCGCCGGGAAGCCCGTCACGGGGTCCCTCCCGACGCCGCGGCCGCCACGGCCGGCAGGTGCGCCCGCAGCGCCGGCGCGAGCGTGCCGCGGTCCACTACCCCCACGCGCTCCAGCCCCTGCCACGCGGCGGCGCGCTCGAGCAGCGGCGCGATGCGCTCGGCGACCGTCGCGGGATCGTGCCGTCCCTCGATCCACGACGCCTGCACGCGCAGCAGGCCCGCCTGCCGGTCGCTCTTGAGGTCCACCCGGGCGACGATCTCGTCGTCGACCAGCACCGGCAGCACGTAGTAGCCGTGCACGCGCTGCGCCGCCGGCGTGTAGATCTCGATCCGGTAGTGCAGGTCGAAGAGGCGCAGCGCGCGCTCGCGGAACCACACGACGGGGTCGAAGGGGGAGAGCAGGGCCTCGCCGCGGATCCGCCGGGGCAGCCGCGCGTCCCGGTGCAGCCACACGGGCAGCGGCTTCCCGCGCCCCTCCCACCCGGGCACGGTCACGGGCAGCACCTCGCCCGCGTCGGCGAGGTCGCGGAGGGCGCGGTCCGTCGCGGCGCGGGGCAGCCGGTGGTAGTCGCCGAGATCGGCGGCGGTGCCGATGCCGTGCGCGACGGCGGCGCGGCGCACGAGCTCGCGCACGGCGTCCTCCTCCGGCACCTCGCGCTCGCGCACCGCGGCCGGCAGCACGTCCTCCGCGAGCCCGTAGACCCGCTCGAACCCGCGCCGCCCGGCGCTCGCGATCTCGCCCCACGCGAACATCGCCTCCAGTGCCCGCTTCACGTCCGACCAGCCCCACCACGGACCCGTGCGGACGTTGGACTCGTGCTCGATCGCGCTCGCGGGCACCGGCCCCGTACGGGCGAGCTCGGCCCGCACCTCCGCGATCAGCGGTGCGTGCTCGAGAGCCCAGGATCCCGGTCGCGTGCGTCGTTCGCGCTCCGCCTCCATCCGCCATCCGAACAGCGGCAGGTCGTCGACGGGGAGCACGGCGGCCTGGTGCGCCCAGTACTCGGTGTACGCGCCGCCGCCGCCGAACAGCATCCGGTCGAGCGCCGCGCGGTCGTACGGCCCGACGCGGGCGAGCACGGGCAGGTGGTGGCTGCGCTCGAAGACGTTGACGGAGTCGATCTGCAGCAGGCCGAGGCGCCGGATCTCCGCGGCCAGGCGACGCGTGCCCGCCGCGTCGGCGAGCGGCCGGCCGAGCCCCTGCGCCGCCAGGGCCACGCGTCGGGCGAGGGCGGGGGAGACGGTGTCGACCATGCTGCGACGCTAGCGGCGACCCCCGACCGGGCGGCAGGGGCGGGCGGCACCGGCCCGGCGGGGAGCGGCCGCACGGGAACCCCGTCCTAGACTCCCAGCATGATCTTCGGCCAGCGATCCCGTGCGCGCGCCGCGGCAGCCGCCCGCGCGGCCGAGCGGCCCGCCGAGCCCGACATCGACTCCGTCCAGCCCGTCGCGCGCACCGTCGCCGAGACGGTGCCGCCCGGCATGGTCATCGCGGGCGCGTGGGCCTGGCGGCTGCTCCTCATCCTCGGCGTGCTCGGGGTCGTCGCGTGGCTCGTGATCCAGCTGGAGTACGTGGTCATCCCGCTGTTCCTCGCCATCGTCCTCGCGGCCCTGCTCGTGCCCATCTCCCAGTGGATGCAGCGCCACCACGTGCCCAAGTGGCTGGCCGTGGCGATCTCCGAGATCGGCGTCATCGTCGCGGTCGGCGCCCTCGTCTACCTCGTGACGACGCAGATCATCGGCCAGTACGACTCCCTCCGCGCGCAGACCCTCACGCGCTACGCCGACCTCCGCGGCTTCCTCACCGACGGGCCGCTCCAGCTGTCCGAGCAGCAGCTCAACGACGCGTACGCGCAGGCGGTCGACGCCGTGCAGCGGGACGCGGGGGCGCTCCTCAGCGGCGCCCTCTCCGTCACGTCGTCGCTCGGCCACGTGCTCACGGGCGTGCTGCTCGTGCTGTTCTCGACGCTCTTCATCCTCATCGACGGCGCGGGCATGTGGCGCTGGGTCGTGCGGCTCTTCCCGCGGCTCGCGCGTCCCGCGGTCGACGGCGCGGGCAAGGCCGGCTGGACCACTCTGCAGAACTTCGTGAAGGTGCAGGTGCTCGTCGCGCTCATCGACGCGGTCGGCATCGCCGGGGGCGCCGCGATCATCGGGGTGCCGCTCGCGATCCCCATCGGCGTGCTCGTGTTCCTCGGCTCGTTCATCCCGATCGTCGGCGCGGTCGTCACGGGCACGCTCGCCGTGTTCGTGGCGCTCGTCTACAACGGTCTGACGCAGGCGCTCATCATGGTCGTGATCGTGTTGGCCGTGCAGCAGATCGAGGGGCACATCCTGCAGCCGCTCATCATGGGGTCGGTCGTCAAGGTGCACCCCCTCGCGGTCGTGCTCTCCGTCGCGGCAGGCGGCATGGTCGGCGGCATCGCCGGCACGTTCTTCGCCGTGCCGCTCGTCGCCACCCTCAACTCCATGGCCAAGCACGTCGCCAGCGGGGCGTGGCGCGGGCAACCCGAGCCGCCGCCTCCCGCGGTCCCCGCCGACGCCGCGCACGCCACCCGCCGCCCGAACCCGAGGAAGCCCACCCGATGACCGACGCCGCACCCGCCCGGACCCCCGCCGAAGAGGCCGCCGCCGCGCCGCACGCCGACCTGCCGCACCTGCGCGCCGTCGGCGACGAGCTCGACCCGTCGCAGCTGGGGGAGGACGTCGCGGCGCTCGCCGGGGAGCTGCCCCGGGGATCCGCGCCCACGCTCGCGCGCATCGAGGCCGCGCGAGAGGTCGTCAGCCGCGTCGCCGAGGTCACGCCCATGGAGTCCTCCCGGTTCCTCGCGGAGATCCTCGGCAGCCCCGTGCACCTCAAGTGCGAGAACCTCCAGCGCACCGGGTCCTACAAGATCCGCGGCGCCTACAACCGGATCTCGCGCCTCACCGACGAGGAGAAGGCGCGCGGCGTCGTGGCGGCCTCGGCCGGCAACCACGCGCAGGGCGTCGCGTTCGCGGCGCGCGAGCTCGGGATCCGCGCCACGATCTTCATGCCCACGGGCGTCGCGCTCCCGAAGCTGCAGGCCACGCGCCAGTACGGCGCCGAGGTCATCCTCCGGGGGCACACGGTCGCCGAGCCGCTGCTCGCCGCCGCCGAGTTCGCCGCGCAGACGGGCGCCGTGCTCATCCCGCCGTTCGACCACGAGGACGTCATCACGGGCCAGGCCACGCTCGGCCTCGAGATCCTCGACCAGACGCCCGACGTCGAGACGGTCGTCGTCCCGATCGGCGGCGGCGGGCTCATCTCCGGCGTCGCGACCGCGCTCAAGCTCCGCGCCGCCGAGGAGGGCCGCACGATCCGCGTCATCGGCGTGCAGGCGCGGAACGCCGCCGCCTACCCGCCGTCCCTGGCCGCGGGCCGCGCGACCGAGATCGAGATCACGCCCACGATCGCCGACGGCATCGCGGTCGCGAAGCCGGGCCTGCTGAACTTCGACATCATCCGCGAGAGCGTCGACGAGGTCGTCACGGTCGAGGACGACGACACCGCGCGCGCCCTGCTCCTGCTGCTCGAGCGCGCCAAGCTCGTGGTCGAGCCCGCGGGCGCCGTCGGCGTCGCGGCGCTCCTCGCCGGTCTGGTGAAGGACGCCGGCCGCACCGTCGTGATCCTCTCCGGCGGCAACATCGACCCGCTCATGATGGAGCGCGTCATCAGCCGCGGCCTCGCCGCGAGTGACCGCTACGTGAAGCTGCGGATCATGCTGCCCGACCGCCCGGGCCAGCTCGCGCGCACCTCGCAGGTCATCTCGGAGGCGAACGCGAACGTCGTCGAGGTGCTGCACACGCGCCACGGCCGCGGGCTGCAGATCAGCGAGGTCGAGCTCGAGGTGAGCGTGGAGACGCGCGGACCCGAGCACACGGGCGAGGTCGTCCAGCGCCTCCGCGAGGCCGGCTACGACCCGCGCCTCCAGCGCGACTGACGCCCCGGCCGGTAGCCCGGACCACGAGAGAGGGGACGCGGACCGTGCGGTCCGCGTCCCCTCTCGTCGTGCGGGCGCGCGCTACGGCGTGTAGTTCTCCACGGCCTGGATCTCGACCGGGATCTCGCGGCCGTTCGGCGCGATGTACGCGCCCTTCTGCCCGACCTCCCAGCCGATGATCGCGGCGCCGAGCGGCGACTGCTCGCTGTAGACGTCGAGGTCGCTGTCGCCCGCGATCTCGCGGTTGCCGAGCAGGAACTTGGTCTCGTCGCCCGCGATGAGCGCGGTGACGACCGTGCCGGGCTCCACGACGCCGTGGCTCTCCGGGGCGTCGCCGACCTCGGCCGTCCGCAGCAGCTGGGTGAGCTGGCGGATGCGGGCCTCGATCTTGCCCTGTTCCTCCTTGGCGGCGTGGTAGCCGCCGTTCTCCTTGAGGTCGCCCTCCTCGCGGGCGATCTCGATCTTCTTCGCGATCTCCTCGCGGCCCTGCACGCTGAGGGTGTCGAGCTCCCTGCTGAGGCGGTCGAACGCCTCCTGGGTCAGCCAGGTGACTGCCTGCTCCTGCGCCACGATGGACTCCTTGCACTCGCACGGACGCCCCGACGGAACCGTCGAGGCGAATCCCCCACTCTAGGCGGGCCAGCAGCTGTGGATCAACCCGGTCACCGCGGGACCGGTGGTGCGGAGGCGCACCGTCTCCATGCGCTCGAACCCGTCCTGCGCCGGCAGCTCGACGACCTTCCAGCCGACGATGGAGCGCTGCTCGTCCTGCGCCTGCACCGCGCAGAAGGCCTGGGTGCCGGCGGGCATGACGACGGAGAACGTGACGTCGATGGTGCGGTCGTCGACGATGTCGAACGCGCGGTCGGTGGCGTCGATGGATCCCGACGCCTGGTCGAGACCGGCCCACAGCACCCACGCGCCGAACACCAGCGCGACGAGGCAGCCGGCCGTGCCGTACAGCCAGCGCTGGCGGATGCGGGCGGGTCGGGTGCGGCCGTACCGCTCGTCGAGCGCGGGCGTCGATCGGGGCGCGACGACGCGGTGCTCGACGGTCTCGTCGTCGTCCGCGTGCAGGCCCGCGGGTGCGGGGGAGCGGGACTCGGTCGTCACGGCGATCTCCTCACACGCACCTTGTACTCTATGGATCCAGACTACCTTCCCCACCCTTGGAGCCCCGTGACCCTGCGCCTCATGGCCGTGCACGCCCACCCCGACGACGAGTCCAGCAAGGGCGCGGCGACCTACACCCACTACACGCACCAGGGCGCCGAGATCATGGTCGTCAGCTGCACGGGCGGCGAGGCGGGCGACATCCTCAACGAGGGCCTCGCCGAGCGCGCGATGGCCGAGCGCGACCTGCCGGGTCTCCGCCGCATCGAGATGGCGCGCGCGCAGGCCGTCATGGGCGTGCAGCACCGCTGGCTGGGCTACGTCGACTCGGGCATGGCGCGCGAGGACGGCTCGCTGCCGCCCGCGGCCTTCGCGAGCATCCCGGTGGAGGTGTCGGCCGAGCCGCTCATCCGCCTCGTGCGCGCGTTCCGGCCGCACGTGCTCGTGGCCTACGACGAGAACGGCGGCTACCCGCACCCCGACCACATCCAGGCGCACGTGATCGCGATGGAGGCCTGGCGCGAGTCCGGCGTCGCCGGCTCCTACCCCGACGCCGGCGAGCCGTGGGAGATCTCCAAGCTCTACTTCGACCGGATCTTCAACGGCGCCAAGCTCCGCGCCGTGCGCGAGCACCTGGTCGCCACCGACGCGGCCCCCGAGATGCTCGAGGCCGTGGACGAGATGCTCGGCTGGATGGGCGACCGGCCCGACCTCGCCACCACGCACGTCCACGTCGCCGACCACTTCGAGGCCCGCGACCGCGCGCTCCTCTCCCACGCGAGCCAGGTCGCGCCCGACAGCACGTTCTTCCGCTGGCCGCGAGACCTGCAGCAGCGGGCGTGGCCGTTCGAGGACTTCCAGCTCGTGGAGTCGCGCGTCGACGCGCCGGACGAGGAGCACGACCTCTTCGCCGGCATCGTCGACGAGGACGAGGCGGCCCGCGCGTGAGGGGCGCCGACCTCGCCCTCCGTCTCGCGACCGCCGTCACCACGACGCCGAGCCCCACGCCGACCGCGGAGTTCGACCCCGACACCGTCTCGCCCGGCCCCATCGGCTTCATCGCGATCTTCTTCGTCGCCGTGGTGGTGCTGCTGCTCATGGTCGACATGACCCGCCGGATCCGCCGCACGCGCTACCGCGAGGAGATCCGCGGCCGGCTCGAGGCGGAGAAGCTCGAGGCCGACCTCGCGCGCGACGCGGCGCCGGAGCGCGACATCCGCATGCCGGGCCCGACGGCCGCGGACGACGACGGCACCGCGGATCCGGACGATCCCGCAGGTCCGCCGCGCGGCTGAGCGACGCCCCTCCCGCCGACGGCCGGCGTCCCCCATAGGGGGGACGCCGGCCGTCGCGCGTCCGCCCGCCCGCCACCCCTTCGTCGTCCGTCGTTAACCCACCCTCCTTAGCTTTGCCAGGCACGAAGGGAACGTTCCCTCCTCGTGTCGCCAGAGGAGGTCGGACATGACGCACGCCCCCGCGCCCGCCCGGATCGCACCACCGCCCGGAGCGGTGTCCTCGACGGTCCCCGAGGCCGCCACGCGCCCCGCCGCCGACCCGCGGTCGCGCCGTCGCCGCCCAGGGCGACTCCGCGACGGGCTCCTCTTCCTCGCCTTCGTCGGCCCGAACGTGCTGCTGCTCGCGGTCTTCACGTACAAGCCACTGCTCGAGTCCTTCTACTACTCGACGCTCCAGTGGAACATCGGCTCCTCCGTGGCCCGCGAGGTCGGCCTGACCAACTACGTCGCGTGGTTCCAGGATCCGCAGACCCCCACGGTCGTCTCCGTGACAGTGATCTTCACGGGCGTCACGGTCGTCGGCTCGATGGTGCTGGGGCTTGGCGTGGCCGTGCTGCTCAACCGCAGGATCCGGCTGCGCGGCCCCGTGCGCACCATCATCGTCGCGCCGTACGTGCTCTCCGGCGTCGCCGTCGGGTTCCTCTGGCTCTACGTCTTCGACCCGAACTTCGGCCTGATCTCCGCGGGGCTCCAGCTCGTCGGCCTCCCGTCGCCCGCCTGGTACAGCGACCCGGGCGCCGCCCTCGCGATGGTCACGACCGTGCAGGTGTGGCGCGACCTCGGCTACTGCGCCCTCATCTACCTCGCGGGCCTCCAGGCCGTGCCGAAGGACCTGCTCGACGCCGCGGCCCTCGACGGCGCCGGCCAGATCCGCACCTTCCTCCGCGTGGTGCTGCCGCTGCTCAGCCCGACCACGTTCTTCCTCAGCGTGACCACCCTGCTGAGCTCGCTGCAGACCTTCGACCTCATCAGCGCCATGACCAAGGGCGGGCCGCTGCAGGGGACCACCACGATGATGTACCAGATCTACCACGAGGGCTTCGTGGCCGGACGGGCCGGCTACTCGTCCGCCGTCGCCACGATCCTGTTCCTCGTCCTGCTCGTCGTCACGCTCGTCCAGCTCGTCGTCGTCCAGCGGAAGGTGCACTACTCGTGACCACGACCCTCGCCCGCCCGGAGCCCGCGGCCGTCCCCTCGGGTGCGCGCCGCCCGCGTCGCGGCCCCCGTCTGTCCGCGTCGGGTTCCACCCGCCCGTCCCTCGCCGGCACGTACCTCGCGCTCGCCCTCGCCGTGGTCGTCATGCTCCTGCCGCTCGTGTGGATGGTGCTCACGAGCTTCAAGGACTTCGGCGAGATCTACTCGCTGCCGCTCAAGCTCCTGCCGTCGTCCTTCGCGCCGACGAACTACGCGACCGCGTCCGACACGGTGTCCTTCTCGACGCTCGCGACCAACAGCCTCATCAAGACGATCGCGGGCTCCGGCCTCAAGGTGCTGCTCGGCCTGATGACCGCGTACGCGCTGGTCTTCATCCGCGTGCCGTTCAAGAACGTCTGGTTCGGCGTCGTGATCCTCGCGCTCCTCGTGCCGCAGCAGATCGTGATGATCCCGAACTACCAGGTCATCGCGGGCCTCGGCTGGATCAACACCTACCCGGGACTCATCCTCCCCGGCGTCGCCAGCGCGTACGGCACGTTCCTGTTCCGCCAGCACTTCCTCACGCTGCCGGGCTCCGTGCTCGAGGCCGCCGCGATCGACGGGGCCGGTCACCTCCGCCGCCTGTGGTCGTTCGTGATCCCCATGTCGGGCCCCACGATCGCCGCCGTCGCGCTGGTCTCCATCGTCGGCGAGTGGAACGACTACCTCTGGCCGCTGCTGGTCACCACCGACCCGCACATGATGACGCTCCCCGTCGGCCTCACCCTGCTGCAGGACACCACGGGCATCACCAACTGGGGCGTGCTCATGGCGGGCACCGTCATCGTCACGATCCCGGTGCTCGCGGTCTTCCTCGTCTTCCAGCGGCGCATCGTCGGCGGTCTCACCGCCGGCGCCGTGACCGGCTGACGCGCCTCTCCCTCCCGCCTCATGCCTCCCCGCTCGACCCGCATCCCGAACCCAGGAGAACCATGCCCATCGACCCCCGCTCGGCCCTCGGCGGCTTCGCCGCCCGCCCGTTCGACCGCCGCAGCGTGCTGAAGCTCGGCGCCGTCCTCGGCGGCACCGCGATGCTCGCCGCCTGCTCCGGTCCGTCGGTCGGCGGCGACACGGCGGCCAGCGCGGCCCCCGACACCGACTGGGATGGGATCCAGCCCGCGACGGACATCACCTGGTGGACCACGCACCCCGGCCAGACCTCCGACCTCGAGGCCCAGTTCGCCGCGGACTTCCTCGCGAAGACCGGCATCACCGTGAACGTGGTGACGGGCGGCGCGAGCTACGACGAGATCGCGCAGAAGCTGCAGGCGGCCGCGGGCACCGACAGCATGCCCGACATGGTGAACGCCAGCGACACCTGGTGGTTCCGCTACATGGTCAACAAGCAGTCGATCGCGATGGACGGCCTCATGTCGCACCTCGGCTTCGAGCTCGACGACTTCAACAAGGTGTTCCTCGACGACTACCTCTACGACGGCGCGCGCTTCGCGGTGCCGTACGCCCGCTCGACGCCGATCTTCTACTACGACAAGTCGATCTGGCAGAAGGCCGGCCTCCCGGACCGCGCGCCCGACACCTGGGCCGAGCTCGAGGAGTGGGCGCCCGCGATAATGAAGGCGACCGGCGGCAACCCCGCGGTGCGCCTGCCGCAGGGATCCATCGGCACCTGGGCGATGAGCAACGTCCTCTGGGGTCGCGGCGGCCAGTACTCCGACGGCTGGGACCTGGAGCTCGACCAGCCCGAGACGCTCGAGGCGGCCGGCTACGCGCGCGGCCTCGTCTTCGACTCGAAGATCGCGAACGTGGCGGCGGCCAGCGGCGACACCGCGGTCGACTTCGCGGGCGGGCTCGCGCCGTGCACCATCGCCTCGGCGGGCGCGGTCGGCATCGTCACCGCGAGCGCGAAGTTCCCCATCGGCACGGGCGTGCTGCCGGGCGGCCCCCAGGGCCAGTTCGTCCCCACGGGCGGCACGGGCCTCGCCGTCATCGGGAGCAAGACCAAGGAGCAGCAGCTCGCGGCGGCCATGTTCATCAAGCACCTGACCGAGGTGGACCAGCAGGTCGCCCTGGCGAAGAAGACCGGCTACGCGCCCTCCCGCACCTCGGCGGGCGAGTCGTCCGACCTCACGGGCTTCTGGGCCTCGAACCCGGCCTTCCGCACCGTGTACGACAGCCTCGAGCACGTGCGCTCGCAGGACTGGGCGCGCACGCTGATCCCGAACGGCGACACCTACCTGCAGCAGCCCTGGTCGCAGATCCTCACGCAGGACGCGGACCCGGCCGCCGTGTTCTCGGCCGCCGCGACGCAGCTCACGAGCGCCTACACGGAGAACGTGCAGCCGTACCTGTAGCGGGCGCCCGACGCACCCGCCCGGTCAGACGACGGGCGGGTGCGTCGCCACCAGCAGGATCCCCGTCCAGTGGCAGAGGAACGCCACCAGGGTGAACGCGTGGAAGATCTCGTGGAAGCCGAAGCGGCCGGGCCAGGGGTTCGGCCGCTTCAGCGCGTAGGCGACCGCGCCGACCGTGTACGCGAGGCCGCCCGCGAGGATGAGCGTCATCATCGCGGCGTCGGCGCGGAAGAAGTCGACGATGAACACGAGCGACGCGTACCCGAGCACGAGGTACAGCAGCACGTAGAGCCAGCGCGGGGCGTGGATCCAGAGCACGCGGAAGAGCACGCCGATCGCCGCGCCCGACCACACGAGCCAGAGCAGCAGCACCGACTTGTCGTGCGGCAGCGCCAGCACCGTGATGGGCGTGTACGAGCCCGCGATGAGCAGGAAGATGTTGGCGTGGTCCATCCGCTTGAGCAGGATCTTCGCCCGCGGCGACCAGTCGAACCGGTGGTAGACGGCCGAGACGCCGAACAGCAGCAGCGACGACGCGACGAAGACGGCGCAGGCGATCTTCGCCGCGGCCCCGTCGGCGACCGCGATGAGGACGATCCCGAGCACGAGCGCCACCGGGGTCATGCCCGCGTGCAACCAGCCGCGCCAGGTGGGCTTCGGCTCGGGTCCGACGTCCTGCGCGTCCTCGACGAGCGGGAGGTGGGCGACGTGCTCGCCGTCCGCCCGTGCCTCGCCATCCGGGGTGCCGAGCGGTCCGGTGGATGGGGCGTCGCGCGTCATCCTGCGAGTGTAGGACAGCCGTCCACGACGTCGGCCGGGCGGGCGATCCGGGCGCGCGGGCAGGTGGGATAGCGTGGCCTCCGTGCGAGAGAAGCCGATCCGACCGTGGCGCGGTCTGCTCTACCGGGCGTACCAGAAGCGCATCCGCCGCGGCCTCGACCGGAACGCCCTCCCGCACCACATCGCGATGATCCTCGACGGCAACCGCCGCTGGGCCCGCCAGCTCGGGCTCGAGTCCGCGGCGCACGGGCACCGCGCGGGAGCGGCCAAGTTCCTCGAGTTCCTCGAGTGGTGCGACGACCTCGACATCAAGGTCACCACCCTGTACCTGCTCTCCACCGACAACCTCACGGGCCGGAGCAGCGCCGAGCTCACGGCGCTCATCGACATCATCGGCGAGCTCGCGGAGGACCTCTCCCGGCACCGCGACTGGCGCGTCAAGCACGTCGGATCCGACGAGGGCCTGCCGCCCGAGCTCATCGCCCGGCTCGACGCCTCCGAGGAGCGCTCGAAGGGCAACGCCGGGCTCCACATCAACCTGGCCGTCGGCTACGGCGGGCGCACCGAGATCGCCGACGCCATGCGCAGCATCGTGCAGCAGCACCACCTGGCCGGCGGCACCCTGGAGGACCTCGCGGCGCTCCTCACGCCCGACCTCATCGGCGAGCACCTCTACACGAGCGGGCAGCCGGATCCGGACCTCGTGATCCGCACCTCGGGCGAGCAGCGCATCAGCGACTTCATGCTGTGGCAGTCGGCCCACAGCGAGCTCTACTTCATGGAGGCGCTGGGGCCCGACCTCCGCGAGGTCGACTTCCTCCGGGCCCTGCGCGACTACTCCTCCCGCCAGCGCCGCTTCGGCTCCTGACGCCCTCGATCCGGGCTGCGGACGCGCTCGGTCGGCCGCGCCGGGCAAGAGTTCATGTCCACGACACATCCGGACCCGCGTCGCTCTGGTCATGTCGGCGGTGCGCGACGTAGGTTCGCACTCATCGGGCATGGCGCCCGATCGAGAGGGCCGCAGGATCTCTTCTCGCCACCGTGGCCCGATCGCCGTCAGGATCCGAGCGCGACCGCTCGGGGATGGAGTGGCCCGTGGCCCCGATGGACAGCCAGAGCAGCACCGCACGACGCGCGAGCCGGGGGGAGGGGACGCCGCAGGCCGAGCGCACGTACGTGCTCGACACCTCCGTCCTCCTGTCCGACCCGCGTGCGCTCTTCCGCTTCGCCGAGCACGCGGTGGTGATCCCGGTCATCGTCATCACCGAGCTCGAGGCGAAGCGGAACGACCCGGAGATCGGGTACTTCGCGCGGCAGGCCCTCCGCCTCCTCGACCAGCTCCGCGAGGAGCACGAGCGGCTCGACTTCCCCATCGAGGTGGGCGAGGCCGGCGGCACGCTGCGGGTCGAGCTCAACCACTCGAGCATGTCGGGCCTCCCGAACGGCCTGCAGCTCGGGGACAACGACTCCCGGATCCTCGCCGTCGCGCTCAACCTGTCGACCGAGGGCCTCGCGGTCACGGTCGTCTCGAAGGACATGCCGCTGCGCGTGAAGGCCGCCTCCATCGGCCTGCAGGCGGAGGAGTACCGCGCCGAGCTCGCCGTGGACAGCGGCTGGACCGGCATGGCCGACGTCACCCTCTCCAGCGAGCAGATGGCCGACCTCTACGACGGCGAGTCGCTGCAGACGCGCGTCGTGCAGGACCTGCCCGTGAACACGGGCGTCGTGCTGCACTCCGACCGCGGATCCGCCCTCGGGCGCGTCGTCCGCCGCGGCACCGTCAACCTGGTGCGCGGCGACCGCGAGGTGTTCGGCCTCAAGGGCCGCTCGGCGGAGCAGCGGCTCGCGATCGACCTGCTCCTCGACCGCGAGGTGGGGATCGTGTCCCTCGGCGGCAGCGCCGGCACCGGCAAGTCCGCGCTCGCCCTCTGCGCCGCGCTCGAGGCCGTGCTGGAGAAGCAGCAGCACCGCAAGATCATGGTGTTCCGGCCGCTGTACGCGGTGGGCGGCCAGGAGCTCGGCTACCTGCCGGGCGACGCCACCGAGAAGATGAACCCGTGGGCGCAGGCCGTGTTCGACACGCTCGGCTCCGTCGTCTCGCAGAACGTCATGGACGAGGTGGTGGAGCGGGGGATCCTCGAGGTGCTGCCGCTCACCCACATCCGCGGGCGCTCGCTGCACGACGCGTTCGTGATCGTCGACGAGGCCCAGTCGCTGGAGCGGAACGTGCTGCTCACGGTGCTCAGCCGCATCGGCCAGAACTCGCGCGTGGTGCTCACGCACGACGTGGCGCAGCGCGACAACCTCCGCGTCGGCCGGCACGACGGCGTCGCGAGCGTCATCGAGACGCTCAAGGGGCACGAGCTGTTCGGGCACATCACGCTCACCCGCTCGGAGCGGAGCGCGATCGCGGCGCTCGTGACGGGTCTGCTCGACGGCGACCCCGTCTGATCCACCTGCCCCGCGCAAGACGACGGGCGCCGGTCCCCGGGGGATCGGTGCCCGTCGGCGTCTGTGTCGGTGTCGGTGCGGCTAGCGGTCGAGCCGGGCGAGGATCTTCCGGCGTCGGCGGTGCAGCCTCCACCAGCTCAGCGAGTGGCGCACCTGGATCTTCCCGAGCTCCGCCAGCCCGGGGAGGCCCTCCTCGGCCAGCCGTGCCTCGACGGCTGCCTTGTCATCGCGGTCTGCCGCCTCGATGATCGCGTTGGCCCGTGTCACCCGCTCCGACGACAGCGGGTGCGCGGCGATGGCCGCTTCCGCCGTCGCGAGGTCACTCGACCGTCGTCCCGGGGTCTCGTCGTGAGTCATGCGCAAACCCTTCTACTTGCCTCGGATGCATGCAAGGGCAGCCCTGCCCAGAGCGGAGGGCAGGGATCCCGGCGTCCCTGTCGCGATGATGTTGGCGATCTGGGGGCCGTTGAGGCCGATGCCCGCCAGACACCTCAGCACGGCGGGCGCGAACCACACGGGGTCGGCGACCACCGGGTAGGCCACGTCGTGCGTCGACGTGCGGTCGACGTGCTGCGTCAAGGTGGCCCCCTCCACCGAGTAGCGGGTCGGGACGGCATCGCCGTCCGCGTCCATCGCCCACGCCTGCCCGATGAGCAGGGCGGCGCTGCCGTCGGCGTCGAGGACCGCGGCTCCTTCACCGATCAGGGCGAGCTCCTGCCCGGGCTGCAGCGACACGTCGTAGGAGTACGTGCTGGGCGCGTGCGCGTCGGCGACGGTCGTGAGCATCTGCACGCCGACGTCCGAGACGATGACGGAGTTCGCGCTCGCCTGTCCCGGGAACACGACGGTCCCCTCGTCGAGGACGACCGGGGCGGCGGCTGCGTCCGCCCCGGGGAGGTCCACGCGGAGCCGGTCGCCGTTGCCGTCGGTGACGGTGATGCCGTCGGAGAGATCAGTGGGGATCGTCACGGCTTCCGTGCCCGCCCGCATCTCTCCGATGCTGCTCGCTGAGGGCTCGTGCAGGAGCGTCGGGTCCGAGCGCTCGACGTTGGCCAGCGACCCGGAAACCAGCTCGATCGAGGCGCTCGCCGGGTCGACCGTCCGGGCGGACGCGCTCGCAGGCGCCGCCAGCGCGGTGACCGCGAGGACGCTCGCCACGCACATGGCGGTCGATCGCGATCTGCCTGAAAAGACGGGATATTTCATTGCACACTCCTTCGTGTGTCGGTGGAAATGCATGGGAGTCGATCTTGGGGGAGCCTATGGTCACTCTTCTCCTCATGCGAGGAATTGGGAGTGCATGCTCAGGCTTCCCGCAGATGCGTCCTCCGTGCCTGATCGGATTCACGAAGGTGGAATGCTTCGTCACCGGCACAGGGCTGTGATCATGCCGATGAGGCCGCTATCTCCACGATGGCGCTGGGCATCGTCTGTCCCCGACGGCGCACATGTCGGGCTTTTTCTGTTGCGACTAGGCGCTTCTTCGGGATCATGGATCCCCCAAAGGGATGAAATGCGGGAATGCTCGCCCGCGCCCATCGTGGATATCTGAGCGGCGCCAGTCGGCATATCGGGTGACAGGTATGGCCCGGCGTCGGCGGCCTCGTCGCCATGGAGGGATTCCGCTGTACGTGCTTCGCTGGCTCTCCGGTGGGCGGCCCTGAGATCCGCCGGGACGTTCGCACCAAAGCCACGCGTAGGCGACGATTCGTAGTCCGTGTTCTGCGCGCACGACGACGGGCGCCGGCCCCCGAGGGGATCGGCGCCCGTCGGCGTCGGTGCGGAGCGGCGGCCTACAGGCCGGGCGCCGTCATCCGCAGCACGTCGAGGCCCTGGTCGAGCTGCTCCTCGGTGATCTCGCCGCGCTCGACGTAGCCGAGGTCGACGACGGCCTCGCGCACGGTCATCTTCTGCGCGACCGAGTGCTTGGCGATCTTCGCCGCGGCCTCGTAGCCGATGATGCGGTTCAGCGGCGTGACGATGGACGGCGACGATTCCGCGAGCGCCCGCGCGTGCTCCTCGTTGACGCGCAGGCCGTCGACGGTCTTGTCGGCGAGCAGGCGCGTGGAGGAGGCGAGGATGCGGATCGACTCGAGCAGCGACGAGCCCATGACGGGGATCGCGACGTTGAGCTCGAACAGGCCCGACGCGCCCGCCCACGCGACCGTGGCGTCGTTGCCGATGACGCGCGCGCACACCATGAGCACGGCCTCGGGGATGACCGGGTTGACCTTGCCGGGCATGATCGACGACCCGGGCTGCAGGTCGGGGATGTGCAGCTCGCCGAGGCCGGTGTTCGGGCCCGAGCCCATCCAGCGGATGTCGTTGCAGATCTTCGTGAGGCTCACCGCGAGGGTGCGCAGCGCGCCGGACGCGTCGACGAGGCCGTCGCGCGCGCCCTGCGCCTCGAAGTGGTCGAGCGCCTCGGTGACGGGCAGGCCGGTGTCGTCCGCCAGCACCTCGATGACCTTCTGCGGGAAGCCGACCGGGGTGTTGATGCCGGTTCCGGTGGCCGTGCCGCCGAGCGGGACCTCCGCGACGCGGGGGAGCGCGGTGCGCACGCGCTCGATGCCGAGGCGGATCTGGCGCGCGTAGCCGGCGAACTCCTGGCCGAACGTGACGGGCGTCGCGTCCATGAGGTGCGTGCGGCCCGCCTTGACGAGCCCCTTCCACGCCTCGGCCTTGGTCTCGAGGGCCTCGGCGAGGTGCTCGAGGGCGGGGATCAGCTCGGCGAGGAGCGCGCCCGTGACGGCCACGTGCACCGAGGTGGGGAAGACGTCGTTCGACGACTGCGACGCGTTGACGTGGTCGTTCGGGTGCACGGGCTTGCCGAGCGACGCGGTCGCGAGGGCCGCGAGGACCTCGTTCATGTTCATGTTCGAGCTCGTGCCGGAGCCCGTCTGGTACACGTCGATGGGGAAGTGCTCGTGGTGGGATCCGCCCGCGACCTCGTCGGCGGCCGAGACGATGGCGGCCGACACGTCGGCGTCGACGATGCCCATCTCGCCGTTCACGATGGCGGCGGCGCGCTTGATGCGGGCGAGCGCCTGGATCTGCGCGGGCTCGAGACCGCGGCCGGAGATGGGGAAGTTCTCGACGGCGCGCTGCGTCTGCGCGGCGTACAGCGCGGTCCGGGGGACCCGCACCTCGCCCATCGTGTCGTGTTCGATGCGGAAGTCGTCCGTCGTGCCGCTGTCTGATCCGGGGGAAGTGTCGACCACGCTGTTTCTCTCTCCTTCGGGACGGGTGATGCACCGGGCCCCGCGGGCCCGGGTCGCGCGGGTCAGCGCGGGCGGTCCTCTAGCGAGGGATGTCGCCCACGATGACGTCGGGCACCGCGGTGCCCTCGAGGAGCTTGTAGTTGGCGCCGACGATGGCCAGGCTACCGGCCGCGACCCTGTCGGAGATCATCTCGGAGGCCTCCAGCATGCGGGTCACGGTGCCGCGCAGGTGCTGGCGCCCGACCTCGCCCGCGTCGACCTCGCTGGGCACGACGTGGTCGCCCGCGACGCGGTGGACGGCCGGCGCGATGGGGGCGATGAGGTTCGCGATGTGCGGCGGCAGCGCCTCGGCGCCGGGCGCCGCGCTCTCGATGGCGGCGCGCACGGCACCGCACTCGTCGTGCCCGAGCACCACGATGAGCGGCACGCCCAGCACGGCGACGGCGTACTCGAGGCTGCCGAGCACGGAGTCGGAGATGATCTGGCCGGCGTTGCGGATCACGAAGAGGTCGCCGAGGCCCTTGTCGAAGATGATCTCGGCCGCGAGGCGCGAGTCGCTGCAGCCGAACAGCGCGGCCACCGGGCGCTGCACGTGGGCGAGCGCGGCGCGGCGCTCCACGTCCTGGCGCGGGTGCTCGGGGGTGCCGGCGACGAAGCGCGCGTTGCCCTCCACCATCTCGGCCCACACCTGGGCGGGCGCCTGCACGGTGTCCTCCTGCGCGGTCTCGACCTGGTCCGTCATCCCTCGTTCCCCTCTCCCGGTGCGGTGGTGCTGGTGGTGCCGTCGGCGGGTGTCGGCGTCGTGCCGGTCGGGGCGGTGCGCGCGGCGGCGACCGCCTCGATGGCGGTGCGGAGCTCGTTCGCGTCGGCCGTGCCGTAGATCGCGTAGGTGCTGTCGCCGTCGACGGCGCTCGCCGCGAGGACGACGTTGCCCGGGTCGTCGGCCTGCGCGTTGTCGTACAGGGTCCACTCGAGGCCGCCGATCTCCTCGGAGCTCACCTCGGGCGCGGACTGCAGCGTCTCGTCGAGCCAGGTGGGGTTCGCGTCGATGCCCTGCGAGATCCCGATGTAGCGGTTGCTCGGCGTGATGAGGCCGACGTACCAGACGGCCACGCCGTCGCGGCCGGCCGGGCGGATCTCCGCGTCGTTGCTCTTCCACGCCGTGGGCAGGTCGGGCACCACGAGCGTCTGCGGGAACCCGCCCTGGGCCTCGGCGGCCGCGGCGCCGTAGTCGACGTCGGGCAGGATCGTGGTGTTCGAGCGGGGGACGAGCGCGACGATCACCGCGACGGTCGCGACCGTGACGATCAGCGAGTAGAGCAGGTTGCGGAACGTCTGCTTGGCGCGGTGGCGGCGGGAGTCGGCGGCCTTGCGGGCGGCGGTCTCCTCGGGCGTCTCCGGTCGGCCGAGCTCGGCGACGACGTTCGGGGTGCGGGGCTTCGCCACGGTCAGCCGGCGTCGGATGCGGCGGTCGTGCGGGCGGCGTCGAGCCGGGCCTTGGCGCCCAGCAGCCACTCCTCGCAGCGGGCCGCGAGAGCCTCGCCGCGCTCCCACAGGGCGATCGACTCCTCGAGCGTGGACGCGCCCTGCTCGAGGTCGTTCACGACCCGCACCAGGGCGTCGCGCGCCTCCTCGTAGCTGAGCTCGGAGACGTCGGGCAGGCGTGCGCCGGTGTCGGCGGGGCTGGTGGGCATGGGGGAGATCCTAGCTTTCGGCGCCGGACGCCGGCCGGGCGCCCGGGGCGGGGGATGCGGGCAGCCGCGCGGCCGACGACGGGATGTCGTCGGTGGGGCCGGTGGAGGTGGCGCCGAGCGCGCCGGCGGCGAGGCGCAGCACGAGGCCGGTGCCGTCGGGTGCGTCCGCGGGGGCGCGGAGGGCGGATCCGTCGGCCGTCTGCACGATCGCGTAACCGCGGTCGAGCACGTGCTGCGGCGAGAGCGTGCGCAGCTGCCGGGACAGCTCGCTCGTCTGCTGCATGCCGCGCTCGACGACGCGGCCGGCGAGCTCCGCGGATCGCGCGATGTAGCGGCCGAGCTCCTCGGCGCGCGAGTCGACGATCCACGCGGTGCTCGTGAGCACCGGGCGCGACCGCAGCTGCTCGATGCGGTCGATCTCGCCGCGCACCTGGCTGGTGAGGCGCATGCCGATGCGGGCGCGCGCCTGCTGCACGCGGGACAGCTCCTCGGAGACGTCGGGCACGACGCGCTTCGCGGCGTCGGTGGGGGTGGACGCGCGGAGGTCGGCCACGTCGTCGAGGAGCGGCCGGTCGGCCTCGTGCCCGATCGCGCTGACGAGCGGGGTGCGGCACGCGGCCGCCGTGCGCACGAGCGTCTCGTCGCTGAAGACGAGGAGGTTCTGGAAGTCGCCGCCGCCGCGCGCGACGACGATGACGTCGACCTCGGGATCCTCGTCGAGCGTCCCGATGGCGCGCGTGACCTCGCCCGCTGCCCGGTCGCCCTGCACCGCGGTGTGCACGACGCGGAAGCGGACGCTCGGCCAGCGCAGCTGCGCGTTGCGGAGCACGTCCTTCTCGGCGTCCGAGTCCTTGCCCGTGATGAGGCCGATGCAGCCGGGCAGGAACGGCAGGCGCCGCTTGCGGTCGGCGTCGAACAGGCCCTCGGCGCGTAGCGTCTGGCGCAGCCGCTCGAGCCGCTCGAGCAGGTCGCCGAGCCCGACGTGGCGCATCTCCAGCACCTGCATCGTGAGCGTGCCGCCCTTGACCCAGTAGTTCGGCTTCACGAGCGCGACGACGCGGGCGCCCTGGCCGAGGTCCGCCGGGATCTTGGATCGCACCGACGACCACACGGTGAAGCTGATGGTGGCGTCGACGTCGAGGTCCTTGAGCTTGCCGTAGACGTTGCCGCCGGATCCGCCCCACTGGGTGATCTCCCCCTCGACCCACGCGGTGCCGAGCCGGTCGATCCAGCCCTTGATCTTCCCGGAGAGCACGGAGACCGGCCAGGGGGCGTCGACCGTCGGGGCGCCGGCTGCCGGCATGGACACGGTGCGCGTCTCGCTCATGGCTCCCCCACTCGTCGCCCAGCACGGGCGCTTAGACTCGGGACTGTGACTCCAGCGACCACTGACCAGCGACTCGTGGGAGCACCCGTCGTCAGCCTGTCGATGCCGCGGATGCCCGGCGTCCGCAACAGGCTCAAGGATAACCCGGTGGCCGGAGCCAAGAAGGTCCTGCTCGCCGCTCCCCGCGGGTACTGCGCCGGCGTCGACCGCGCTGTCGTGGCCGTCGAGAAGGCGCTCGAGCGCTACGGCGCCCCCGTCTACGTGCGGAAGCAGATCGTCCACAACGTGCACGTCGTCTCGACGCTCGAGCGCATGGGCGCGATCTTCGTGGAGGAGGTCGACGAGGTCCCCGAGAACGCCCACGTCGTCTTCAGCGCGCACGGCGTCTCGCCGGCCGTCGTGCAGGGCGCGGCCGACCGCGGCCTCCAGGCCATCGACGCGACCTGCCCCCTCGTCACCAAGGTGCACCGCGAGGCCGTGCGCTTCGCCAAGGCCGACATGCAGATCCTCCTCATCGGCCACGAGGGCCACGAGGAGGTCGAGGGCACCGCGGGCGAGGCGCCCGAGCAGACCATCGTCGTCAACTCCCCGGAGCACGCCGACGTGATCGAGGTGAAGGACCCCGACAACCTCGTCTGGCTCTCGCAGACCACGCTCTCGGTCGACGAGACGATGGAGACGGTCCGGCGCCTCCGCGCCCGCTTCCCCAACCTGCAGGACCCGCCGAGCGACGACATCTGCTACGCCACGCAGAACCGCCAGGTCGCCATCAAGAAGGTCGCGGTCGACGCCGACCTCGTGATCGTCATCGGATCCGCGAACAGCTCGAACTCGGTGCGCCTCGTCGAGGTCGCGCTCGAGTACGGCGCCAAGGCGTCGTACCGCGTCGACTACGCGTCCGAGGTCAAGCAGGAGTGGCTCGACGGCGTGAACACCGTCGGCGTCACGAGCGGCGCGTCCGTGCCCGAGGTCCTCGTGCAGGAGCTGCTCGACGACCTGGCCGACGCCGGCTACGGCGACGTCACCGCGGTCGTCACGGCCGAGGAGGACCTCGTCTTCTCGCTCCCCAAGGAGCTGCGCAAGGACCAGTCCGGCAACACGGACAGCCGCGCCATCGGCGGGCGCACCCGCGCGTGAGCGACGACGACGGCCCGCGCCGTTCCGGCCGGCCGGCCCCGCGCTACGGCGAGTACGCGTCGCCGTCCTCGTCTGGCGACGGCGGCTCGTCCGGGCTGTCCGAGGCGGACGCGCGGATCGTCGCCGAGGCTGCGGAGTACCGCCGTGCGCAAGCCGAGCGGGACGCCCCGGCGACCTCCGGTCGCGGCGGGAAGAAGGCCGCCAAGGGCGCCGCGCCGCAGACCCTCGCCGAGCAGATGGCGGAGGAACGCAAGGCCGCGCGCGAGCGCCAGCAGGCGGAGCGCCGTGAGGCCGAGAAGGCCGCCGCCGACTCCCGTCGTGCCGCGGAGAAGACCGCCGCGACGGAGCGCCGGGACACGCGTCGCGCGCCGACCGCCCGATCCGCCGGCGATGCGGCCGCCGCTCCGGGCAGCCGTCCCGAGCGTCCCGCCTACCTCGCCGGGCAGGAGCCGCGCCGCGCGCCCCGGCGCTTCGACGCGGCCATCACCGTGGGCCTGCTGGCCGCGGGTCTCGTGAACGTCGTCGGCAGCATCGGCGCGAACGCGGATCCGTCGCGGGCCATCAACCAGTCGTACGCGCTGTTCGGCGGCGGCACCTACGAGGTCACGCCGCAGACCTCGGTCATCGGCATCGCCGTCAACGTCGTGAACATCGTCGTCTTCGTGCTCGCCGCGTGGATCTCGCTCGAGCTCGTGAAGCGCAAGCGCGTCGCCTTCTGGGTGCCGATCGTGGGCGCCATCGTCGCCACCGTGGTCACGAGCGTGCTCGTGCTGACGCTGATCGTCCAGGATCCGGCGTTCCAGCAGATCATGTCGAGCCGCGGGCCGTGACGCGCGGCATCTGACGAACGACGGCGGGGCCGGTCCACCAGGACCGGCCCCGCCGTCGTTCGCGTAGCGCGGAGGTGCGTCCCGCTAGCTCTGCGAGTGGCCGTGCGAGCCGAGCTGGCGCGTGGCCTCGACGACGCGGGCGGCCATCGCCGACTCCGCCGTCTTGCCCCAGGCGCGGGGGTCGTACGTCTTCTTGTCGCCGACCTCGCCGTCGACCTTGAGGAAGCCGTCGTAGTTGCGGAGCACCGAGTCGGCGATGGAGCGGCTGAACGCGTACTGCGTGTCGGTGTCGATGTTCATCTTGACGACGCCGTTGCGCACCGCCTCGGCGATCTCGTCGTCGGAGGAGCCGGATCCGCCGTGGAAGACGAGGTCGAACGGCTTCTCGCCCGTGCCGTACTTCGACTGGATGCCGTCCTGGATTTCCTTGAGGAGCGCCGGGCGCAGCTGCACGCCGCCGGGCTTGTACACGCCGTGCACGTTGCCGAAGGTGAGGGCGGCCATGTAGCGGCCCTTGTCGCCGAGGCCGAGGGCCTCGACCGTGGAGATCGCGTCCTCGAGGGTCGTGTAGAGGTGCGAGCCCGTGTCGTGGCTGACCCCGTCCTCCTCGCCGCCGACGACGCCGATCTCGACCTCGAGGATCGCGTTGATGGCCTTCATGCGGGGGAGGAGGTCCGTCGCGATGTCGAGGTTCTCGTTCAGCGGGATGGCCGAGCCGTCCCACATGTGCGACTGGAAGATGGGGTTGCGGCCCGCGCGGACCTCCTCCTCGCTGGCCTCGATCATCGGGATGACGAAGCCGTCGAGGGCGTCCTTCGGGCAGTGGTCGGTGTGCAGAGCGACCGTGATGGGGTAGTTCTTGGCGACCTCGGTGGCGAAGCGCGCGAACGCGAGCGCGCCGGCCGCGCGGTTCTTCACGGTGTGGCCGGAGAAGTAGTCGGCGCCGCCCGTGGTGACCTGGATGATGCCGTCGGATCCCGCGTCGGTGAGGCCCTGGAGGACCGCGTTGATGGTCTGCGACGACGAGACGTTGACCGCCGGGTAGGCGAATCCGCCGGCCTTGGCGCGATCCAGCATCTCGGCGTACTGCTCGGGGGTTGCTACGGGCATGGTGCATCTCCTTCGGCGGATCCACGGCGACGCCGTGCGGCTGTCGCGGGATCCTGATCGGCCGGCGGATGGAGTCGTGCGGCCGGGCCCCGCGTGCTCGCCACTCTACCCAGCGGGGGTGCCAGCGGCCCGGGCGGCCGGGCGCGTGAACTCGTCCGCGGACAGCTCCCGGGTGGTGGCCTCGAGCGGCTCGAGCGTGCCGATGACCTTCGACTCGTCCAGCCTGCTGAGGCGGCGGGCGGTGGGGAGCACCTGGCGCTCCAGGGATCCGACGACGCGGTTGTAGTCGCCGACCGCGCCCGTGAGGGAGCGGCCGAGCTTGGCGATGTGCTCGCCGCTCGTGGCGAGGCGCGCGTGCAGCTCGCGGCTGAGGTCGAAGAGCTGCTTCGCGTCCTCCGTGAGCACCTCCTGCTGCCAGCTGAACGCGACGGTCTTGAGCACCGACCACAGCGTGACGGGGGAGGAGAGCGCGACGCGACGGGAGAACGCGAACTCCATGATGCTGGGATCCGCCTCCAACGCCTGTGACACCAGCGACTCGCTCGGGATGAACGCGATGACCATCTCGGGGCTCGCGTCGAGCCCCTCCCAGTAGGCGCGGCTGCCGAGCGCCGTGATGTGGTCGCGCACGGCCTGCACGTGCTGCTTCATCAGCGCGTCGCGGCGGGCGCCCTCGGATCCGGTGGCGGAGGCGGGGATGGCGTTCGCCTCGAGGTAGGCGGTGAAGGGCGCCTTCGCATCCACCGCGATGTTCTTGCCGCCGGGCAGGTGCACCACCATGTCGGGCCTGCCGTTGCCCTGGGCCGTGGAGACGGACGTCTGCACGTCGAAGTCGACCCGGTGGATGAGGCCGGCCGCCTCCACGACGCTCCGCAGCTGCGTCTCGCCCCACACGCCGCGCGTGCTGTTGGAGCGGAGCGCGGACGCGAGCGTCTCGGCCGTGGCGCGCAGCCGCTCCTCCGCCTCGGTGGCGCTCCGCAGCTGCTCGCTGAGCTCGCCGTGCTGCTGCCGGCGCTGCTCCTCCAGCTCGTGCACCTTCGCCTGCACCTGCTTGAGGCTCTCGGCGACGGGGCTGAGCGCGGTGAGCACGCGGCCGTCCTCCTCGGTGCGGGCGACCTCGGCGCGCTGGATCTCGCGCAGCCGGGTCTGCAGCTCCGCGATGCGGTCCTCCTGCTGGCCGATCTGCTCGCGGAGGTGCGACTCCTGCGCGTCGAGCCGCTCGCGGTGCAGCGCATCCTGCGTCTGGGCGCGCTCGGCGTACTGCGCGCTGGTCTGGGCGACCTGCTCCTCGGCGAGCCGCTCCGTGCGATCCAGCTGCTCGCGGAGAGCGGTGACCGTGGCCTCCGCGGCGGCGAGGCGGGCGGCCTCGCCCGCGCTGCCCGGCGCATCCACCCCGGATCGGGCGCGCGACACGGCGAGCCCGACCACCGCGCCCACGGCCAGGCCGATGACGAGGCCGACGAGGAGGGCGATGACGGGATCCATGCGTGCAGTGTGCCAGCGGCCCCCGACACGGCCGGGACGCGCGTCGGCGGGTGGCCGAGCGGAGGATCAGGCCCAGTCGATGGGCGGCGTCGCGGCGGCCGACGCCTGCGTGACGGTCTGCGCGCGCGGGGCCCCGATGCGGCCGAGGCCGACGCCCGCCGCCTCCGCCAGCCCGGCGATCGACGCGGCGCCGTGCCGGGCTGCCGCGTGCACGACGATGGCGGCGCACGCTCGGGCGTCCGCCAGCGCCTCGTGGTGCGAGAAGTCCTCGAAGCCCGCGGCCCGCGCGGCGACCGGCAGCCGGTACGAGTCGAGCGCGTAGGTGCGCCGCGCGACCTGGAGGCTGCAGAGGTAGGAGTACGGAGGCGGGATGAGCGCCGTCGCCTTGCAGGCGCCCTGGATCACGCCCATGTCGAAGCGCGCGTTGTGGGCCACGAGGTGGTCGTCGCCCGCGAAGGCCATGAGGCGCGGGAGCTGGTCGGCCCAGCCGTCGGCGCCGGCCACGTCCTCCTCGACGATGCCGTGGATCCGCGTGTTCCAGACGGAGAAGGTGTCGTGCCCCGCGGGCGGCCGGATGAGCCAGGACGCGGTCTCGACCACGACGCCGTCCCGGACCTTCACGAGACCCACCGAGCACGCGCTCGCCGACGAGTTGTTGGCGGTCTCGAAGTCGATCGCGGTGAAGTCCAACGGCATGGGTTCGAGTGTTCCACGCACGACCGACGCCGGATCCCGGGACAGCCCAGCCCGGCGCGGGCGGGGGAGGAACCGGAGGGCCCCGTACGATGGACTCCCGTGGCACTCACTATCGCGATCGTCGGTCTCCCCAACGTCGGTAAGTCGACGCTCTTCAACGCCCTGACCAAGAACCAGGTGCTCGCCGCGAACTACCCGTTCGCGACGATCGAGCCGAACGTGGGCGTGGTGAACCTCCCGGACCCGCGCCTCGAGGTGCTCGCCGGCCTCTTCGGCAGCGAGAAGATCCTCCCCACGCCCGTCTCCTTCGTCGACATCGCGGGCATCGTCCGCGGTGCGAGCGAGGGCGAGGGCCTCGGCAACCAGTTCCTCGCGAACATCCGCGAGGCCGACGCCATCGCCCAGGTCGTCCGGGGCTTCGAGGACGAGGACGTCGTGCACGTCGACGGCCGCGTGGACGCCGCGAGCGACATGGAGACCATCAACACCGAGCTGATCCTCGCCGACCTGCAGACCCTCGAGCGCGCCGAGCCGCGCTACGAGAAGGAGCTGAAGACGAAGCGCATCGAGCCCGTCGTGCTCGAGACCGCGAAGGCCGCGCGCGAGTGGCTCGACTCGGGCAAGCCGCTGTCGGCGTCGAAGATCGACCTGGAGCCCGTCCGCGAGCTCGGCCTGCTGACCGCCAAGCCCTGCATCTACGTGTTCAACGTCGACGAGCAGGTGCTCGGCGACAAGGGCAAGCTCGACGAGCTGGCCGCCCTCGTGGCGCCCGCGCAGGCCGTGTTCCTCGACGCGAAGATCGAGTCGGAGCTCATCGAGCTCGACCCCGAGGACGCCGCCGAGATGCTCGCGAGCACCGGCCAGGAGGAGTCGGGCCTCGACCAGCTCGCCCGCATCGGCTTCGAGACCCTCGGCCTCCAGACCTACCTGACGGCGGGCCCGAAGGAGACGCGGGCCTGGACCATCGGCCGTGGCTGGAAGGCCCCGCAGGCGGCCGGCGTGATCCACACCGACTTCGAGAAGGGCTTCATCAAGGCCGAGGTCATCTCCTACGACGACCTGGTCGAGACCGGCTCGATCGCCGAGGCGCGCTCCAAGGGCAAGGCCCGCATCGAGGGCAAGGAGTACGTCATGCAGGACGGGGACGTGGTGGAGTTCCGGTTCAACAACTGAGCGTGTGCCGCGAGTGAGGGCGCGCTCCTGCGCGGGGCACGTGGCCGAGCAATGTCAGTGGTCACTGCTCTATTGACCCAGAGGTCGCACGTCGCGTCGTAGGGTTCATCGAACCCGCAGCGCGTCCCCTCGAAGACGCAGATTCGTAGAAGGGGCATGTTGTGGATGATCTAAATGAGCTCGAGTCGCTGCCTGTTGAGCAGCTGATCGAGATGATCCGTGAGCGCACCGGGGCGGGAGTGAATCTCTCGTTCCCCGGCAAGGTTCTGGCTCGCCAGCTGGGCCGTCGGGTGCGGCCGCGCGCCCAGCGGACCTTAAATGCATTCAGCGCCGGCGATGAGCATGGCCGCTCGCGCAACTTGGTGGTCGAGGGTGACAACCTGCAGGCGCTCGCGTCGCTGTACCGGGAACGTGGCCAGATCGACATGATCTTGACCGATCCGCCGTACAACACGGGTGGTGACTTTCGGTACAACGACAAATGGGACAGGGACCCTAACGATCCGGATCTGGGCGAGTACGTCGGTAGCGACGACCCTGCAAAGCACACTAAGTGGATGAAATTCATGTATCCGCGTCTGCAGATGATGCGAGCGATGCTTAGGCCGTCGGGTGTAATGGCGATCTGCATCGACAGTCGCGAGCTCTTCCACCTCGGGCAAATGCTCGATGAGCTCTTCGGTGAAGAGAATCGTCTGGCGATCATCAACTGGCAAAAGTCGTACTCACCGCGTTCGGACAACCGGCACGTCTCGACGGCCACGGAGTACGTCCTCGTTTACGCGAAGGATGAACGGATCGCGAAGACTGGCCTCCAGGCTCGAACAGCAAGCATGGATGCGCGGTACCGCAACCCGGATGGCGACCCCAGACTCTGGAAGGGGGAGAACTTTTCGGGGCCAAAGGCCCAGACGCACCAGGGGATGGTCTACGGCATTCAGTCTCCTTTCACGGGTGACATTCACTACCCTCCCGCGGGAAAGTGTTGGCGAGCGCCGCAGGCGGATGCACTCAAGTGGCTCTCCGAATGGGGTGTCGAGTACGAGCTCCGCTCGATCGACGACACCGACACTCGCGCAGCCATTGTCGGTGTGCAAGCGGATGAAGTCCGCAAGGTTCGTGCGGTGATGGTGAAGGAGAGGCTCGAAGCGGCTTGCGAGGCTTCTGAGAAGCGACGTAAGGCCGGGAACTGGCCTCGTCTGGTGTTTGGGCTCGATGGCCGGGGTCGCCCTCAGCAAAAGAAGTATCTCGAGGACATCAAGCAAGGTCGGGTCCCAATGACCTATTGGTCTGACGACGATCTCGATGAGCCTGATGTGCTTGGCAGCGTTTCTTGGGATCACGAGGAGTCCGGGCACAGCCAGACAGGCGTCAACGAGCTCACCGCGATCGTCGGTCCTGGCCATGGGTTCGAAACCGTGAAGCCGATGAAGCTCATGACAAAGCTCATTCAGATCTGGTGCCCCCCAACCGGAATTGTCCTGGATCCATTTGCAGGGTCAGGAACAACTGGTCACGCGGTACTTCAGCTCAATAATGACCAGGGCGCCGACCGTCGGTTCGTTCTCATAGAGCAAGGGCGGCCCGACAACGGTGACTCCTATGCCAAGACGCTGACGGTCGACCGTCTGCGTCGAGTGGTCACGGGGGATTGGGTGAAAGAGACCAAGACAAAGCCTCTTCCGCTTAGCGGAGGTTTCACCTTTAAAACCCTTGAGAAAAAAGTCGACGCGAAGACCCTCCTGCTTATGGAGCGAGACGAGATGATCGACACTGTCATCGCCTCGCACTCCAGCACCGGGATGCGGCGCATCGCCGTTCTAATCCCCATCGTCGACGACGGCGAGCCCTACTCGTACCTCGTGGCAAAGAACACGCGGAACGAGGGCATCTACCTTGTCTGGTCGGGTGCGGACTCTAACACTGATCTTACCGAGGACGTGTACGAGGAGATCACGGACGAGGCCGAGACCGCAGGGCTGGCTGACGTATATCACGTCTATAGCCGCCGCAATCTAATCGTCACCGACGACGTGATCTGGTACCAGATCCCCGATCGTATTCTGTCTGACTTCGGTCTGGATGTGCGTACCGAGTCGTTCACCGAGGAAGGGTGATTCATGGCCATTGAGCTGTTCCAATTTCAGCAGGAGGCGGCCTCCCAAATTGCAGACCGTTACGCTGAATACGTCGCGGATCCGATTTTCTTCGGGCGTGGGGTAAATAAACGCCATGTGCCTTTTTATCAGTCGCTCTCCTCCATCACTGGATCCGGCAAGACGGCGATTCTTGCCCAGGCCGTCAGCGAGATAGTCGCACTTTCGGAGATCCCGCCTGTCATCCTGTGGCTGTCCAGGGGCAAGGTTGTGGTTCAGCAGAGCTACGCCAACCTCGCCGGCGGCGGCAAGTACGATCATCTGCTTTCGGACATCACGGTGCGACTGCTCAGCGAGTACGACCCCGA
The DNA here is from genome assembly GCF_002240565.1 of Clavibacter michiganensis subsp. insidiosus. Taxonomy (GTDB): domain Bacteria; phylum Actinomycetota; class Actinomycetes; order Actinomycetales; family Microbacteriaceae; genus Clavibacter; species Clavibacter insidiosus. The sequence continues at coordinate 1,171,773 of NZ_MZMO01000001.1, forward strand.
GGAGGTGGCGAATTCCAAGGAGTCCCTACTTTACTTCGCGACCGTCGGTACGTTTAACCAGCGCGATCGCGAGAACAGCAACTTGCGAATATTCGCCTTTGATACCGACGACATCGAGTCCACCCGCTGGGAGGCGCTCAAGGTACGTGAGACCGCCGACGGACAGCGCCGTCCCCTCGTGATCGTCTATGACGAGGCTCAAAATCTCAGCGACCAGCAGACGACTCTGCTGCTCGAACAGCAGCCGGCGGCGTTTCTTCTGGCCAGCGCGACGCTGCGGTTCCCCGCCCAGTTCGACAACGAGGTCATCCAGCCGTTGCGTACTTCCGGCGAGTACAAGGACGAAGACCTCATCACCTCGGTGAAGTCCTCAACTGTTGTTGCCTCTGGGCTGGTCAAAGGCATGATTGCGCTCGACGGGCTCAACGCCCCGATGGAGGAGACCGTCTCCGAGATGCTCTCTGACATGCGCGAGGTTGAGGTGGATGCCAAGGCTGAGGGGCTAAAGATCGCCCCAAAGGCAATCTACGTCTGTAACACTAACGTGCTCGCGCACGATGCCAGCCAGACTGATGATCCCAAGCAGCCGTTCGAGCAGCGGCAGGCGTCACCGATCCTTATCTGGCGCTACCTCACCGAGCACTGCGACGTCCCGGCCGAAGAAATTGCCGTGTACGCGGATCTCAGGACGCAGAAGGACTTCCCCCTGCCGTCGGAGTTCACGCTATTCAGCGGGGGAGAGCGGGACTACGGGGACTTTGTCGCCGGCGACTTCCGGCACATCATCTTTAATCAGACCCTGCAGGAGGGCTGGGACGACCCGGCTGTCTATTTCGCCTACGTCGACCGCACAATGGACTCGGCCGTGCAGATCACACAGGTTGTCGGCCGCGTCCTGCGCCAGCCCGGGGCGACACACTACGAGTCGGACCGCTTGAACACCGCCCACTTCTACGTCCGAGTCGATCGCAACGATTCGTTCGCCCAGGTCGTCGAGGAGGTGCGTCGCGGTCTCGGTGGTGACGCTCCCGAGGTGCGGATCCTCACATCCCCTCCAGGATCGGAGGATCTCGTCACCTTGCCGGTCAAGCAGGAGCGAAGCATTCCTCGTGCGGCAATCGATAACGTGCCCACACTCGAGCCTATCGAAACAGTCATTAATCGAGTCCACGACTACTCGAAGGACTCGGTCAACACGCAAGGTAAGGGTCGACGACGGACCGTCCAGCAGGTGATCGGGGCGAACGATGCCGTCGACTCGGAGTGGACTGACTTCGAGCAGTCCAATCGGGTCAGCGCCCGCTGGGTCTTTCGACGCGACGTGGCACGTCGCTACCGGCCTGCCCTCATGGTGATGAACACCGACACCACAAAGTTCGATGCGCTTGTGGGGGTTGGGAGCAGCGCCTTTTTGGCCCTCTCACAGAACGCCGCGGATGCCGTCAATGAGTACCTGCGCTTCGCCGAGATCAAGCAGTTGCGTCCCAAGCCCTACAAGATCGGCAGCACACTGGTGCGTCGTAGCGGAATGGAGACGTTCAAGAACGCTCTTCACGAGGGGTATGACGGCCTCAATAGCCTCGAGCTCCGGTTCGCCCGTGCGCTGGACGAGACGGGGCTGATTTGGGTGCGGAACCGCCCCCAGACCGGGTATAAGATTCCACTCGTCACGCTGGGCTCCACTGTGTGGTTCTTCCCCGACTTCCTAATCTGGTCAGGCGACACGGTGATTTGTGTCGACACCAAGGGTGATCACATAGTGGAAGGGGATGCGCGCCGCAAGCTCCTCGCTATCAAGCCGCACAAGAGAGTTTCGACCACGGTCGAGGTGAAGTTCGTGACCGAGGGTACCTGGAAAACTGATGGCACTCCCGATAGCAAGGACGGTTTCTCCGTTTGGTCGTTGGGCAGCGGGCGAGATCTTCGTGCCCTCCCTTACGAGGACATGGAATCGCTGGTAAAGGTCTTCCTTCCAGCGGACCACGACGATTGATTTGACGATATTTCGCCGCTTGTGGGTCAAGCCGCTATCTGGTGTCCCTTGACGCGGGTCTCTACACGAGCGCATCGGTCCATTTGAGAAATAGTGGACAGTTGATTCGATAGCTTATCGCGCGGATCTCGTGACACGTTGTTACGCGCGGTCATAAAGGGTCAGAACAGCGGCCAGGGCACCGCTGACTGCTGCCCGGCAGGCGCCGGGAACCGCGCCTCCGCACGCAACCGCCCGCACCGTTCCGCCAACGCCGCGATCTCCTCCGCCGTCAGCAGCCCCGCCAGCTCCCGCCCCAGCTCCGCGTCGAGCCCCGCGAGCACCCGATCCACGCCCTCGAGCTCCTCGGCCGTCAGCGCATCCCCGACCCACCCCCACAGCACCGTGCGGAGCTTGTGGTCCTCGTGGAAGGTGAGGCCGTGGTCGATGCCGAAGCGGTGGCCGTCGGGCATGGCGAGCACGTGGAAGCCCTTGCGGTCGGCGTTGTTGACGATCACGTCGAAGACGGCCATGCGGCGCAGCGCCGGGGTGTCCTCGTGGATGAGGGCGACCGTGTTGCCCTCCTCGTCCTCGCCGCCGAGGACCGTCCGGTAGCCGGTCTCCGGGATCTCGGCCGCGGGGACCAGGTCGACGGCGTCCTGGTCGGGATCCTCGTCCTGCCAGAGCTGCACCATGCCCTCGCCCGCCGGGCCGTCGCGGAGCCACGTGCGCGGCACGACGCCCCAGCCGAGCGCCTCGGAGACGAGGTAGGCGGCGACCTCGCGATGCGCGAGCACGGCGTCGGGGAAGTCCCACAGCGGGTTCTCACCGCGGATGGGCTTGTAGACGACGGCCACGTCGGCGATCGTCCCGAGGAAGGTCGCGTTCGACGCGGTGCGGATGCGGCCGGTGACGATCAGCTCGCCGTCCAGCGGGTCCGTCTCCGACATCAGTTGTCGGGGAAGGTGTGGACGTGCCCATCGGGGTCGATGGGGTAGCCGCACAGGGCGCAGATCGGGCGGCCGGCGCCCACGATCTCGTGGGTGCGCTTGGCGAACGCGCGGGCCGCGCCGACGGGCATCCGCACCACGAGCATCTCGGTGTCGGCCGTGTCGTCGTCGACGCTCGGCAGGTCGAAGTCGTCGCTGTCGTCGTCCTCCGCGAGGGGGTACGCCTCGATGACCACCTGAGCCGTCGTCGGATCCCAGCCGAGGCCCATCGCGCCGGTGCGCCAGCGCTCGACGACGTCCTCGAGCGGGTCGTTGTCGACGAGCTCCGGAGGCGTGCTCTCGGGGATGCTGAACGGGTTGCCCTCGACGGTGACGAGCCGGTCGAGGATCTCGTCGATCTTCTCGGCGAGCAGCGCGGACTGCTGCTTCTCGAGGGCGATGGTCACCAGCTGGGGGCCGGAGCGCACCTGGAAGTAGAACGTGCGCGCGCCCGGGAGGCCGATGGTGCCGACCACGGCCCGGTCGGGCCAGTCGAATTCGAGGGCTCGTGTGGGCATGCGTCCACTCTATGCGCGGGGAATCACGGCGTGCTGTGCCCGGCGCCGCCGCCGACCGGCGCATCGCCGACGCTCGTGGTCTTCGCCAGCCACGAGAGGTCGCCCGCGTCGGTGTTGGTCGCGTGCACGGTGGGCCGGCCGGCGCCGTAGCGGACGATGGAGAGGGACGCGGGGCCCACGTCGATGCGCTGGAACAGGTCGAGGTGCATGCCGTACGCGTCGGCGAGGATCGACTTGATGACGTCGCCGTGGCTCACCGCGACCCACACGGCGCCGGGCCCGTGCTCGGCCTCGATCGCTGCATCGTGGCGGCGGATGGCGGCGACGGCCCGCGCCTGCATGCCGGCCATGGACTCGCCGCCGGGGAAGACGACGGCGGACGGGTGCGACTGGACGGTCTTCCAGAGGTCCTCGGTGGCGAGCTCGCTGAGGGCGCGGCCCTGCCAGTCGCCGTAGTCGCACTCGGTGAGGTCGGGGTCGACGGGCTGGGCGGGCTTCGCCGGCTGCCGCTCGAGGATCCGCTGCGCCGTCTCCCAGCAGCGCTGCAGCGGGCTGGAGACGACGGCCGCCAGCGGCACCGCGGCGAGCCGGTCGCCGGCGCGGTCGGCCTGGTCGCGCCCGGTGCCGTCGAGGTCCACGCCGGGGGTGCGCCCCGCCAGGATCCCGGTCGCGTTCGCTGTGGTGCGTCCGTGCCGCACGAGGATCACTGTTGCCATGCCGTCAGCCTAACCAGCGGGCCTCGACGGGCGGCCACATGGCGCCTCCTGTTTACGTCAATTCCGGCATCAGCGGCAGTTGCAGACTGCCGCTGAATCCTCAACAGAGGACTACGCGTTTAGACTTCACTATGATTATGTCATGTCACTCGCCAGAGCTACGGCCGCCGTCAGTAATCAAGGAGAACTGTCCCCGAATACATTATTGCTGATCCTCCTGCCATCCACCATTGCACTTATCGGCGTCTTGATTTCAACCATAGTATCAACCGTGGCAACAAGTCGCGCAGAAGATCGCCGATCAAGAAACGCGACATACGCACAAGTTCTCGAGGCAGGGCGCGAGGCGGAGCTGGACGCTCTTTATGCTACGGCGACCTTTATCGCCAAGTTAAAGCAGTTCAATATATCCATGTACGGAAATACCGGAGTGGGGGCTGATGATGACAGATCAGCGGCTGCCTTTCATGACTTCACGCAAGCATTTGATGGCTTCGATGAGCTGACTCGCGCCGCTTTGAATGTTGAGGCGCTCGGCGATACCGAAATCTCAGATCGCATTAAGGCGATTCGGTCTCGAACCCAGGCCTATGTGATGTCAATAGGTGGTCCTATATTCAAGGCGACCAGCGCTGTAGCGTTCGAGCTAGAAGTCGACAACCTAATGCAAGAGCTGATTGAAGCAGTGCGTGCCGACTTCCGCACGGCAGAAGCGCGATACAAGTATCAAGGGCGCCGCTCTCGATGATGCCGTTTGTGTACAGTTTTATCAATACAGTACCGTGACATCTACATCGATGCTCTGGTGCGCCTGAGGTCACCATAGGTAATCTATAGGGTAAGGAATCAATGTCACGCTCCTCGCGATTGAGTAATACAGCCACCTACTGTACTTTCGAGCGAGGGGCGGGAGTCGCCACTTGCTCACAATGTATTAATTGCGGATGCGTATTGTGTCTATACGCGCTTGCGACGGGACTAAAGATAAATTGCGGGCAACTATCCCTTGTTTTCCGAGCTCACCCTTCTAGCGAAAACGGTCGCCGCTGTCACTGACGAGCGTGTTGAGAGGCGCTCCTCCGCTCCGCTTCCGGCGCCACCGGATCCACCGACCCGCCTCGTGCCTTCGTCACCACGTACAGCCCGAGCACGACTGCCCACGCCACGAGGCTCAGCACGAGCTGCGGGCGGATCTCGGGGTCCAGCGCCATCTGCGCGAGCACCGCGAGGATCCCGACGACCGTGACGATCGAGAGGCCGGGGAACAGCCACATCTTCACCGGCAGGCCGGCGGATCCGCTGCGGCGGCGGAGGACGATCTGCGAGATCGCGATGAGCAGGTAGACGAAGAGGATGATCGCGCCCGAGGAGTTGAGCAGGAAGAGGAAGACGGTGTCGGGGGAGACGGCCGCCGCGATCACGCAGAGGAAGCCGACGACGGACGACAGCAGGATCGCGGCACGCGGCACTCCGCGCTCGGTCACCTTCATCAGCCCCGCCGGGGCCTCCCGCCGCGCCGCGAGCACGAAGAGCATGCGGCTCGCCGTGTAGAGGCCGGAGTTCAGGCACGAGAGCACGGCGGTGAGGACGACCGCGTTCATCACGTCGCCCGCGAACGGGATCCCCATGCGGTCGAATGCGCTCACGAACGGGCTGGCGCCGAGCTCCGTGGAATCCCAGGGGAGGATCACGGCGAGCAGGAACAGCGAGCCGACGAAGAACAGGGATATTCGGAGGATCACGGAGTTGGTCGACTTGCGGATGGCCTTCGCGGGGTCCTTGGATTCGGCGGCGGCGATGGTGGCGACCTCCGCGCCGACCATGGAGAAGATCGCGACGACGACCGAGGAGAAGATCGCGCCGACGCCGTTCGGGAAGAAGCCGCCGTGCGCCACGAGGTTCGAGAAGTCGAGCGAGCGGCCCGGCCAGATGCCGAGCACGTAGAGGCTGCCGAGGCCGAGGAACAGGATGATCGCGGCCACCTTGATCCCCGCGAACCAGTACTCGAACTCGCCGAACGCGCCGACGGAGATGAGGTTGGTGGCGGTCATCAGCGCCATGAGGCCGAGGGAGAGGAGCCAGACCGGCGCGTCGAACCAGTAGGTGAGCGCCTTCGCGCCGGCGACCGCCTCGAATCCCACGACGATGACCCAGAAGTACCAGTAGAGCCAGCCCATCGAGAAGCCGGCCCAGCCGCCGAGGGCGTGCCTCGCGTAGTCGGCGAAGGATCCGGTGCTGGGGTTCGCGGTCGCCATCTCGCCGAGCATCCGCATCACCAGGATGATCAGCACGCCGGAGATCGCGTAGGTGAGGAACGCGCCGGGGCCCGCGCCGTTGATCACCACCCCGGACCCCACGAACAGGCCGGCGCCGATGACGCCGCCGATCGCGATCATGGTGAGCTGCCTCTGCGTGAGGCTCTTGTGCAGCTGGGGTGCGGATGCCATGGAAGCCTCCGGGCGTGTCGGCGTTCGCGGGTGGGGGATCCTCCCGCTCGACCGGCGACGCGTCGGGCCGGGAGGTGCTGAGCACGATACGCAGGCGATGGGCGCGACCGCGAAGTGTTCACATGGGCTTTACATTGCGGCGGCGGGCGGGCTGGGGCGCCGCACCGGCCGTAGCATGACGGGGTGATCCGCCGGACCGCCGCCGCAGCCCTCGTGCTGGCGGCCGCGCTGGCCCTCGGCGGCTGCACGGCGACGGATCAGCTCGCGAGCGACTTCTGATCGGGCGACGGTGCCGGGACCGGCACCGTCTCCGGCGACGGCCGGGTGACGGAGTTCGCGGCGGACGACCGCGGCGAGCCGGTGTCCTTCACCGCGGAGGATCCGTCCGGCGCGACGGTGACGGCCGAACGGTTCCGCGGGAAGGTCCTGGTGGTCAACTTCTGGTACGCGGAGTGCGGCCCGTGCCGCGTCGAGGCGGCCGACCTGCGCGAGGTCAGCGCCGCGACCGCGGACACGGCGACGTTCCTCGGCGTCAACACGCGCAACTCGGCGGCGAGCGTCGACGCCTTCGTCCGCACCTTCGAGATCCCCTACGAGAACGTCCTCGACGGCCAGGACAGCGCGGGGCAGCTGGCCTTCGCCGCCCGCACCGCGCCGAACACGACCCCGTCGACCCTCGTGCTCGACCCCGAGGGTCGGGTCAGCGCGCGGATCCTCGGGGTGGTGGATCCGGGGACGCTCACGGCGTTGATCGCGACGGCCGCCAGCTGAGGGGAATCACCGGCGTTCCTCGTCAGGGGGAGACGTGGGTGGCCCGACAAAGGGGGCCTCGGCAGGCGCGCTGAGGTCTCGTAGCGTTTCGTCGCAGTGTCGGCGCGCTTCCTGCGTGGCACCTCTTCGCTGTCGTCTCCCGCCCAGAGATGAGGGCGCACGTCTCCTCCTCGAGACCCGAGCTCCCCGATAGGACTGGCCCTTGCCCTACATCATCGCGTTGGTCCTGATCATCTTCCTGATCAGCCTCATCTTCACGTACTGGCAGATATCGCTGACCGTCGTCGGCTTGATCCTCGCCATCATCATCGTCCCGAAGATCGTGCGCGACGTCCGCAAGAACCGTTACTTCAAGGGCGAGGTCTTCCTCGCGCAGAAGCGCGAACTCGCCGCCTTCGTCGATGAGCACAACGAACTGGCCGAGTACATCGCGGAGATCCGAGAGCGCGATTCGTTCCAGCTCGCCGTGGCGGAGACGGGCACTCATGCTCATCTCGCCACCTTCCAGAACACGAGCAATCACAAGCATCGACGGGATCGCAACGAGGCGTCCTTCGAGGACCCGAACGTGCACAACTGCTCCCTGCAGGTGGTCCGTTCGGCCAGCGGCGACCCGCTGAAGTACCTGATGAAGTACTTCAACATCGCGGCGACAGAGGCGCGGCTCACGCAGGTGGAGACGTTGGGCGAGGACATCGCACGTCTCGAGGACGCGGTCGGGAACCTCCGCCAGCGCGAGACGGCCATCGTCGAGTCGATCCGTCCGCCGGCATTCATCCTGAAGCACTACGAGCAGGAGTTCCGCGATCAGGTCGGCTACGAGGTCAAGCGGATCGCGATTCCCTACCCGGTCTACGTCTTCGAGTACGTGAGCGCGGGTGGCAACAGCTCGCAGAGGACGTCGATCAAGCTGAACAACGAGACGATCGATGAACTCGTCGACGTGCTCGCCGGCAAGATCCGATTCGACAAGAGCGCGGCAGGGCAGCGTGCACTGATGACAGCCCGCCTACGTCAATTCATCAAGGCTCGCGATGGCCACGCCTGCCGCTTTTGCTCGGTCTCCGTCGTGGATGAGCCCCATCTGCTCCTTGAGGTGGACCACATCGTTCCCGTGTCAAAGGGGGGACTGTCCACGCACGACAATCTCTAGACCCTCTGCTGGAAGTGCAATCGAAGCAAGTCGAACAAGATCCTCGCCGCCTGATCCAGATGCACCGGCATTCGTCGGTTCGAGTCACCTAACGGCCGCGGAAGCCGCTACCCCCGCCCCCGCACCGTCGGCCGGCAGATCAGCACCGGGCACGGCGCTGAGTGCTGCACGCGGCTGGCCGTGCTGCCGAGCAGGATCGTGGCGGTGAGGCCGCGGCTGCCGGCGGCCATCGAGATCAGGCCCGCGGACAGCTCCTCGGCGGCGCGGATGATCTCGGTCGCGGGGGAGCCGCTGCGCACGTCGCGGTGGATGGTCGGGCCCCAGCCGTCGAAGACCGCGGCGACCACGTCGACGGCGGCCTCCGCGTCCCTGCGGTAGCTGAGCTCGGTCTGGCCAGTCGTGCGGCGGGGCCCGAGCTCGTTGGCGAACGGCGCGGCCGCGTACGGGCTCACGACGGCGAGCACGGTGACCTCGGTGATCTCGCGGGAGTCCGCGATCCATTGGAACTGGCGGGCCGCCTGCAGCGACGCCTGGGATCCGTCGGTGGTGACGATGACGTGCACGGGTCAGACCTCCCTGTCCGTGGGTCCGGCCGCGGCCACGCCGGCAGCGGCCTCGAGATCCGGCTTCTGCGCGCCGAACGTGCGTTGCGCGAGGTACAGCACGAGCCCGAGCGCGAGCAGGCCGCCGACCCAGAACAGCGCGCCGGGGTCGTCGACGAGCGTGTAGATCAGCACGGCGACGTTGCCGAGGATCCCGACGATGAGCAGCGGCGTGTTCGCGCGGTACGTGTCGTCGGTCTCGTCGCGGCCGCGCAGCTTCAGGCACGCGACGATCACGAGCGCGTAGATGAAGAGGAGGAACACGACGGTGATGGTGGCGAGGCGGTCGACGATGTCGAGCCGCTCGTCCTCGGGGATGCCGGCCTGGCTGGAGCGGATCGCCGCGCCGATGATGAGGAGCGCGGCCACCACGGCGCCGCCGAAGATCAGCGCCACGTAGGGGCTGCGGCGGGCGGGGTGCACCTTCGCGAAGATCGCGGGCACGACGTTCTCGCGGGCCATGCCGAACAGGATCCGCGACTGGGCCACCACGGTCACGAGCGCCGTGTTGCTGATGGCGACCATCGCGATCACGGCGAAGACCACGAGCATCACCGCGGCGGGGATGAAGAAGAGGTCCGCGCGCACGACCTCGAGGAGCGTGTTGCCGGCCAGCGCGTCGATCGGCACGGCGAGGGCCGCGGCCATCGAGACGAGCACGTAGACGACGCCGGCCGTCATCATGCCGCCGATGAGCGCCCGGGGGAACGCGCGCGACGGGTCGATGGTCTCCTCGGCCACGTTGGCCGCGTTCTCGAACCCGGTCATGGCGAAGAAGGCGAGCGAGACGCCGGCGAGCACGGCCAGCACCGCGGATCCGGGACCGCCCTCGACCTGGAACTGGAGCAGCACGGCGGGGTCGCCGACGCCCTCGACCAGCGCGATCACGCCGATGGCGACGACGATGATGAGGCCGCTGATCTCCACGAAGGTCATGACGACGTTGGCGATGACGGACTCGCTGATGCCGATGAGGTTGATCGCCGTGATGACGGCGACGAACGCGACCGCGATGCCGGTGGTCGCCCAGATGGCGGACTCGGGCAGGCCGATGAGGTCGGCGAGGTAGCGCACGAAGCCGGCCGCGAGGGATCCGACGGCGGCCATGTTGGCGCTGAGCATGCAGATGGTGATGAAGAAGGTGAGCACCGGGCTGCGGAACGCCTTGTTGATGTAGAGCGAGGCGCCGGCGGCCTGCGGGTACGTGGTGACGAGCTCCGCGTAGGCGAGGCCCGTGATGGTCGCGATGGAGACGCCCACGAGGAACGCCATCCAGAACGCGCCGCCCACGGCCGCGGCCACGAGGCCGACGAGCACGTAGATGCCGGATCCGAGGACGTCGCCGACCACGTAGAAGTACAGCTGCTTGACCGTGATGGAACGCTTCAGCTCGGATCGCGGGGGTGCCTGGGCCTCGATGGGGTTCGCCATTTCCCCACACTAGGGGCGTGATGGCGAGGGGTCGAGGGGGCGGGATCGCCCGAGGCGGCGTGGTTGGTCGCGGTCAGGCCCCGTCGGCGATGCGCCGCAGGACGCCCACGATGCGCTGGAGCTCGGCGTCGTCGACGGCGGGTGCCGCCGCCTGGCAGGCCTCGCGGATCCACGCGGCGCGGGCCCGGAGCACGCGCTCGAGCAGCTCGCGACCCGCCGTCCCGACGACCAGGCGGAGGCCCTCGTCGTCCGGCTCCTCGGCGAGGATCCCGCGTTGCAGCAGCCCGCCGAGGCTCGGCACGAGCGCGGCGCGCGAGGTGCGCGTCCACAGCGAGAGCGACTGGCGGTCGACCCGCATGTCCGTCGCGACGACCCGCAGCAGCTGGATCTGGAGGCCCGTCAGCCCGTCCCACACCTCGAGGGTGGCGCCGTCCATCAGGTCGAACACCTGCGTCATGGCGATGATGATCTGCTCGTGGGCGCTGCGGTCGACCATGGTGCTCCTCTGGCGGAGCGGTGGGGAAGTGACCCGGCCGGCCGCGTGCTCGTAGGGGAAACGTACCGAGCAGGATCGTTCCCGGTCCACGCGGGTCAGACGATCGTCACAAGCGGGATCCACGCGCATACTGGGCGGGTGTCGCGATCGTCCCGAGGTCCCGCGGCCGGACGGGGAGGTCGCGTGAGCGCAGCAGACGACGCCGGACGGGCGCGCGCATGACGCCCCGGATCCGCGCGCTCCTCCTCACCGGGATCGTCACCGGCCTGACCATGGCGATCGTCGCCGTCGCGCGCCCCTGGACCCGCGAGGACGCGCCCGACGACTGGGTCGTGCTGCGCTTCGAGGCGGGCGAGGCGGCGACCGCGTACGAGGCGTTCGAGTCGCTGGCCGCGACCGAGATCGCCGGCGATGACGCCCTGCAGCTGCTCGAGGCCGGCTGGATCGACGGCAACGAATTCGGCGACGACTCCTACGACGTCTACTTCGTGGGCCGCGACCGCCGCATCATGTGGGAGGTGCTCGAGCCGATCTTCGCCGACGCCCCCGTGCCGTGGACGTCGGTCGAGCTGCGCCGCGGGCTCGAGGACGAGGCGCCCGTGGTGGTGCGGGCGGCGCGCTGAGCGGGTCCCGGTGTCGGCCCCCGCGCCTAGCGTCGGGGCATGACGTCGAAGGGATCCGCCCCGTGCCGCGCCGAGGGCTGCGCGGCGGCGTTCGAGCCCGGCGCGCCCGTGCCGCTGTGCGCCGCGCACCTCCTGGCCGCGGCCGCGTGGGCGGAGCGCGCGCACGGCGTCGAGGACGTGCTGCCGTCGCCGTGCCCAGCGTGCGGATCCCGCCTCGGCGTGCGGTACCCGTCGGACTGGCTGTGCGCGGTGTGCGAGTGGCGGCACGGCGACCACCCGGACGGCGAGCTGGCGCCGCCGCGGGTCGACGTCGTCTACTACATCCGCTTCGGCGACCGCATCAAGGTCGGCACGAGCGCCAACCCGCGGCAGCGGCTCGGCACGCTGCGGCACGACGAGCTGCTGGCCTTCGAGCGCGGCGGGCGGTCGGTGGAGCGGGCGCGGCACGCGCTCTTCGCGCGGCAGCGCTTCGCCCGCACCGAGTGGTTCGAGCTCGACGCGGAGCTGCGGGCGCACGTCGCCGCGCTCGCCGCGGGCCAGCCCGATCCGTGGGAGCTGCTCGCGCGCTGGCGGAGCGAGGCGCTGGCGACGCGGGTCAGCTGACGCCCGCGGCCCGTGCGCCTCATCCGGCCGCGGCCGACGGCGGCGCCTCCCGCAGGTAGGCATCCACCAGGAGCGGGCCGCGGATCTCGCGGAGCCGGTCGAGGAGCTGGTCGATCGTGCCGCGAGTGAGGCCGGACACGCACAGGTCGTAGGGCCCGAGGGGCGGCAGCCCGGCCGTGCGGATGCGGATCACCTCCCACCCGGCGGACCGCAGCGCCCGGTCCTTGCGCCGGTCGGCCTCCTCGCGGCGTCCCACGTGCTCGAGGCCGTGGCGGCCGGTGCTGTCGTACTCGATCGCGACGCGCAGCTCGGGCAGCAGGATGTCGGGGCACGCCTCGACGTGCTCGAAGAACGGGCGCGCGAGCCGGACGGCGGTGAGGCCGGGCGTGTGCTCGAGGCGCGCGGCGAGATCCTGCCGCAGCCGCTCCTCCACGGCGGACGCGGGCGGCGGGGCGCACGCGCTCGCGAACGGCTCGCCGACGGGGAGGTCGGGGGTCTTCGCGCAGAGGGCGGGGGAGCAGCGGGGGCGGGCGGGCGTGGTGGTTGCCGCCGGGGATCCGCGGCGCTCGGCCCGGCCCGCCGTGCTCGGCGTGCCGTCCTTGCCGCGCCGGTCGCGGGTCGCGCCGCCGACCGCGGGCCGGTCGTCGCGCGCGCCCCTCCGCGGGCGCGGGGCGCCCGACGGCGTCGCCGCGGATCCGCCGGACGCCGACGCTCCCGCCGCAGCGCCCCCGGCCACCGGCCCCGCCACGAGCGGCGACGCCCCCGGCCAGCGCACCTGATCCGCCATCGGCAGCACGGGCGTGCGCGGTGCCGCGGCCTCCGCGCAGTCCGGGCACCACGACGAGCGGCGGCGCTCGCGGCCCGGCCGCCGCCGCTGCTCCTCGGGCGCCGCGACGAAGACGTGCCCGACGTCGCACTGCCACGTGAGGAGCACGTCAGCCGCGGGCGGCACCTGCGTGAGCGTGATGCCGCGGTTGAGATCCGGGTGGTACTGCCGGATGAGCACGGGGAACGACGCCCACGCCTCCCGGTAGGTGCCCACCGGGTAGGGCACGTCGAGGCCGCGCGACCAGCGGCGCCGCGCCCACCACGCATCCACCGGCTCGGGCATGCCGTCACGCTAGGGGGAGCCACCGACGTCGCTGACTAGCCTGGGGCGATGCCCGACCTCGCGACCGACCGCCTGCTCCTCCGCCGCTTCACGGACGCCGACGCGGGCTTCCTCCTCGACCTGCATTCCCGGCCCGCGGTGATGCGTTGGATCGGCACGGGTGCGGTGCAGACGGATCCCGCCCAGGCCGCCGCGCGCGCCGCCCGCTACGCCGCGCTCGACCACCCCGTGCGCGGCATCTGGGCGATCGAGGACCGCGACGGCGGCGACCTCCTCGGCACGCTCCTGCTCAAGGACCTCCCCGCGTCGGCCGCGCCGCTCGCCGGCGACGACCCCGCCCCGCGCGACGCACCGGAGGAGGGCGAGACGGAGATCGGCTGGCACCTGCACCCGGACGCCTGGGGTCGCGGCGTCGCGACGGAGGCGGCCCGCCGCGTGCTCGCGCACGCTGCGGAGGGCGGGCTGACGCGCGTCCTCGCGGTGACGAACCCCGAGAACGCGCCGTCGCAGGCCGTGTGCCGCCGCATCGGGATGCGCCCCCTCGGCCGCACGCGCGGCTACTACGACAAGGAGTGCGCGCTGTTCCGGGTCGACCTCCCCTAGGCGCGTCCGGCCCCCGCGTCAGCTCTCGCGCTCCCGCGCCCGGCGGGTCTCCCGGTCGTTCGCCTTCCGGATCCCCTCCACCAGCTCGTCCTTCGTCATGCGGCTCCGGCCGGGGACGTCGAGGCGGCGCGCGACCTCCATCAGGTGCGCCTTCGAGGCGTTCGCGTCGACCCCGCCGGCCGTGCCCGCGCCGCGCTCCTCGGCGCCCGCGTCCGACGGCCCGGCCGACTCCTTCGGCTCCCAGTGGTCGCCGACCTTCTCGAAGCCGTGCTTGAGGGCGGCGTAGGCGGTGCGCTCGGCGCGCTCGCCGACTCCGTACTGCTCCTCGGCCGCCGCGTGCGCCGCCGACCAGGTGGCCTGGGCGTGCTCGGGGGAGCGACGGATGGTGCTCGGCATGTCGTCGTCGGGGGCCACGGATCCTCCTGGTGTCGCGGGTCGCCGGCCCGCGCGGCCGCCGCCCCTCCACTCTGCACCGACCCGCACGCGGACCGGGCGGGATGGCGCGGATCAGCCGGCGCGGAGCGCGTCCTCCAGCGTCGTCCACGGCAGCATCGCGCACTTCACGCGGCCGACGTACCGGGAGACGCCGTCGAGCGCGACGGCGTCGCCGAACTCCTCCGGGTCGAGGTGGGACGCGCCCCGGCTCCGCATCACCTCGCGGAAGGCCGCGATGCGCGCGTGCACCGTGTCGAGGCTCGCGCCGTCGAGCACGCCGACGAGCATCGACGCGGACGCCTGCGAGATCGCGCAGCCGTGGCCCGTCCAGGCGATCTCGGCCACGCGGCCGTCCTCGACGCGGATCCCGAGGGTGATCTCGTCCCCGCACGTCGGGTTCACCTGGTGCGCGTGCAGCGGCCAACCGGTGGGATCGCCCTGGCCCTCGGGTGCGCGCGAGTGGTCGAGGATCAACTCCTGGTAGAGCCCGCCGCCGGCGCCCGGGGCGCTCATCGGCCGGCCCCGAAGAACGCGGCCGCGTCCTCGACGCCCTGCAGCAGCAGGTCGATCTCGGCGTCGGTCGTGTGAAGGGTCCCGCTCGCCCGCGCGGACGCGGTCAGCCCGAGCCTCCGGTGCAGCGGCTGCGCGCAGTGGTGCCCGACGCGCACGGCGATGCCGCGGTCGTCGAGGATCTGCCCCACGTCGTGCGCGTGCACGCCCGCCAGGTCGAACGCGGCCAGGCCGACGCGGTCGCCGCCGGCGCCCGGCCCGAGCACGCGCACGCCCCGGATCCCGGAGAGGCCCGCGACGAGCCGCGCGCCGATGCGCCGCCCGTGCTCCGCGATCCGGTCCATGCCGACCCTCTCCAGGTAGTCGACCGCGGCGCCCAGCGCCACGACCTGCGAGATGCGCTGCGTGCCGGCCTCGAACCGCTGCGGCGGCGGCAGGAACTCGGCCGCCTCCATCGTCACCGTCGTGATCATCGACCCGCCCGTGAGGAACGGCGGCAGCGCCTCGAGCACCTGGCGGCGCCCGTAGAGCACGCCGATGCCGGTCGGCGCGAGCATCTTGTGGCCCGAGAAGACCGCGAGGTCGACGTCGAGGGCGCGCAGGTCCACGGGCAGGTGCGGCACGGACTGGCAGGCGTCGAGCACGACGAGGGCGCCCACCTCGCGCGCCCGGGCGATGACGGGTCCGAGCGGCGCGACGCCGCCCAGCACGTTGGAGACGTGCGCGAGGGCGACGACGCGCGTGCGCTCCGTGATGACGTCGCCCAGCGTCTCCAGCCGCAGCGCGCCCTGGTCGTCGACGGGGATGTACCGCAGCCGGGCGCCCGTGCGGAGCGCGAGCTGCTGCCACGGGATGAGGTTCGCGTGGTGCTCCGACTCCGTGACGACGATCTCGTCGCCTTCCCGCACGCGGATCGACGCGGGCGCGGCCGCGCTCCCGAGCCCGTACGCGACGAGGTTCAGCCCCTCGGTCGCGTTCGAGGTCCACACGATCTCGCCCGCGTCGACGCCGACGAAGCGCGCGACCTTCTCCCGTGCCTCCTCGAACTCCTCGGTCGCCAGGGCCGCGAGCGTGTGCGCGCCGCGGTGGACGGCGGCGTTGCGGTGCTCCAGGTACGCGCGCTCCGCGTCCAGCACCTGGCGCGGCTTCTGGGACGTGGCGGCCGAGTCGAGGTAGACGAGCCGGTGGCCGTTCACCTCGGAGTCGAGGAGGGGGAAGTCGCGGCGGATCCGGTCGATCTCGTCGGCGGTCAGGCCGGCGCGACGGGCCGTGCCGTCGCCCGGGGCGTCCTGCGGGGCGGTGTGCATCCGACGAGTCCATCGTGATGCGGCCTCCGGCGCAACACGGGCGCGCGTGGCGTCACGGTCGCCGCGCCCGACCGCGCGGCGCAGCGCGGGGGGATGATGGACCCATGGCGTCTCCGCACCACCCCCGCACCCCGTCCCTCCTCCGTCGCGCCGCGCTCGCCGCGGGTGCCGCCGCGCTCGTGATGGGAGGCGCGCTCATCCCGGCGGGCGCGGCCTCGGCGCACGACCGGCTCGTGGGATCCACCCCCGCCGCCGACGCCACCGTCACGGACGAGCCCGGCACCATCGCGCTCGACTTCAGCGAGGAGCTGCTCGCGCTCGAAGCGCAGGCCTCGGGCTTCGCGATCCAGGTGGTCAACACCTCGGACAGCTCCTTCCACGAGGACGGCTGCGTCGCCGTCGACGGATCCACCGCCACGACCCGCATCGCGCTCGGCACGGCCGGCACTTACCAGGTCACCTGGCGCGCGGTCTCGAGCGACAGCCACCCCATCGACGGGACCTACTCCTTCACCTACGCGCCGACCGGCGACACGACGGGCACCCCGGCGATCGCCGCGGCCCCGGCGTGCGGCGACGCGTGGGCGGGCAGCGCGGCCACCGCGACGCCGGAGCCCGAGGGCACCATGACGACGCAGGGCGCCGAGTCCGTCGCGCCCGCGCCCACGTCGGACGCGCAGTCCGGCGCGTCCGTGCCTCTCGCCGAGACCGCGGAGACCACGCCCGTCTGGGTCTTCGTGCTCATCGGCCTCGTGATCCTCGCGGCCGCCGTGCTCGTGGTGGTCGGCGTCGTGCGCCGGTCGTCGCGCCGCTTCCCCGGCGAGGACGGCGAGAGCGTCGGGGGACCGTACGACGGATCCGACGACCCGCGCTAGCGGTCCCGCCTACGCCCGGTCGTCCCCGCCGAGCGCGCGGCGCAGCGCCGTGAGGTCGTCGCCGTCGAGCGTGCCGGCGAAGCGCAGCAGCGCGGCCTCGCGGTCCTTCGTGGCCGCGAGCGCGCCCGACATGAGCGACGCCGCGTGGTCGGTGCGCGACCGGGCGGGCGCGAACGTGAGCGCGCGCGCCTCGTCCGAGCGCGTGACGAGGCCCTTCTGGCCGAGCCGGTCCAGCACCGTGAGCACGGTCGTGAGCGCGGGGCGCGGATCCGGGATGCGGGCGACGACGTCCTTGGCCGTGAGGGGCTCGACGGCGTCCCAGAGGGCGTCCATGATGGCGGCCTCGAGCTCGCCGCGGGGGCGCTGGCGTCCGATCGACACGGGCGTCTCCCCTCGGGACGGATGGCGGGTGGAAGAGACGATCCTAACTCCGCGCGCGGCCGCGACGACGCTCGGCCCGGCCGCCGCGGTCAGCCGTCGCCCCGCCGGATCGGGCACGATGGACCCATGACCGATTCACAGGACCGAGAGCCCACCCCCCTCGAGCAGGCCATCGCGCGCGGCCAGGCGGGCGAGTCCGACATGACCGCCGTCCTCACCGAGTTCATCAACACGACGGTCGTGGTGCCCACCGCCACGCCCCTCACCCCCGAGACCGACCAGCTCCAGCCCGTCCTCTTCGACCGCGACGGAGTGCCCATGCTCGCCGCCTTCACGCACGAGGACCGCATCGACGAGAAGGTCACGAGCGTCGCCGACCACGTCGCCACCATCCCCGCCGCCGAGCTCGTCCAGGCGATCCCCGAGGGCACCGGCCTCGTCATCAACGTCGGCACCACCGACGGCTTCGAGATGATGCCCGAGGGCGTCGCGCAGCTCGCCGACGACGTGCGCCGCGTCATCGACCAGGACGAGGACGGTGCGCCGCAGGCGCCCGCATCGCCCTCGCCCGACGCGATCTGATCCCGCGGGTCGACCCGACCACCCGACGCCGCCGCATCCACCCGGAAGCGGCGGCGTCGTCGCGTCCGGCCGAGCAGGGTCGTGCGGGCGGGATCGGCCGGGAATCGTCACGCGCCCGAAACGTCCCGCTCGATATGCTGGGACGCGTAGCACGGCCGCGCACGCATCGCGGGAGAGCTCCTCCGGGAGCACCGAAGGAGCAAGCCTCCCCGCCAATCTCTCAGGTCCACGTACCGCGATGCACTGGCCACTCTGAAAAGCAGTCGTCCCGCACGGCTCGCCCACGGTGAAAGCACCGTCCTCGGACGGCGCGAAGCTCTCAGGCCCATGACAGAGGGGGAGTCCCGCATCCGGCATCCGCGCCGGAGACGACCGGAGGACTCCATGACCGACGCACCCGCCGACGCCGCAGCCCCGCCCCGCCGATCCCCGCTGCACGCCGTGCACGAGGCGGCCGGCGCCTCCTTCACCGACTTCGCCGGCTGGCTCATGCCCGTCCGCTACACGAGCGACCTCGCCGAGCACCGCGCCGTGCGCGAGGCCGCGGGAATCTTCGACATCTCGCACATGGCCGAGATCGCCGTCGAGGGCGAGGGCGCCGCCGCGTTCCTCGACTCCGTCCTCGCCGGCAAGCTCTCCGCCATCGCCGAGTGGCAGGCGAAGTACACGCTGCTGCTGGATCCCTCGGGCGGCATCGTCGACGACCTCATCGTCTACCGCACGGGCGAGGAGTCCTTCCTCGTCGTCGCCAACGCGGGCAACCACGACCCCGTGCTGGCCGTCCTCGCCGGCGCCGCGGAGGGCCGCGACGACGTCGAGGTCGACGACGCGAGCGACGACGTCGCGCTGATCGCCGTGCAGGGCCCGGTGTCCCGCGCGATCCTCGAGGCCACCGCCGGCCTCGAGACCGAGACGCCGCTCGAGGCGCTCCGCTACTACCGCGCCACGGCCGCGCGCTTCGCCGGGCAGGACGTGCTCGTCGCCCGCACCGGGTACACGGGCGAGGACGGCTACGAGCTGTACGTCGCCACCGAGGACGCCGTCGCCCTGTGGGAGGCGCTCGTCGCCGCCGGCACGCCGCTCGGCCTGCTGAACACCGGACTCGCCTGCCGCGACACGCTCCGCCTCGAGGCGGGCATGCCGCTCTACGGCCACGAGCTCGGCCTCCGCACGCTGCCCGTGCAGGCCGGCCTCGGCAAGGTGGTCGCGCTCGCCAAGGAGGGCGACTTCCGCGGGCGCGCGGCGATCGAGAAGGGCCCGGATCCCGTCGCCCGCGTGCTCGTCGGCCTCGTCACCGAGGGCCGCCGCGCGCCCCGCGCCGACTACCCCGTCTACGCCGAGGAGGCCGCGGGCGACTCCGCCGAGGCCCTCGAGGCCGTGATGGAGGCCACCGAGGGCGCCGTCGCGCCCGTCGGCATCGTCACGAGCGGGGCCCTGTCGCCCACGCTCGGCCACCCCGTCGCCATGGCGTACGTGGATCCCTCGCTCGCCGCCCCCGGCACGCGCCTCGCCGTCGACGTCCGCGGCACGCGCGTGCCCGCCACCGTCGTGACCCTCCCCTTCTACTCGCGAAAGGCCTCCGCATGACCGACCAGACCAGCCTCCAGTACACCGCCGAGCACGAGTGGGTGCAGGTCGACGGCGACGTCGCGACCGTCGGCATCACCTCCTACGCCGCCGACAAGCTCGGCGACGTCGTCTTCGTCGAGCTGCCCGCCGTGGGCGACGAGCTCGCGGGCGGCGAGGTCGTCGGCGAGATCGAGTCGACCAAGTCGGTCGGCGAGCTGTTCGCGCCCATCGACGGCACCGTCACGGAGGTCAACGACGACGTCGTGGCGTCGCCCGACCTGGTCAACAGCGACCCCTTCGGCGCCGGCTGGCTCGTGAAGGTGCGCTTCGAGGCGCTCCCCGCGCTCCTCAGCCACGACGAGTACGTCGCGCTGGTGGGCGAGTGACCGCCGTCGACGCCGGCACCCGCCCGGCCGCGCCCGCCCCCGCATCCGCGCCGGACATCGCCGAGGAGTCCTCGGCCTTCGCGCCCGGCGCGTTCGGCGCCCGCCACATCGGCATCGACTCCGAGGCGCGCGCCACCATGCTCGGCGTCCTCGGCCACGACTCGATCCCGTCCCTCCTCGCGAAGGCCGTGCCCGAGACGATCCAGGTGGACCGCTTCCGCACCGACAGCGACTCCGTGCTGCCCGAGGCGGCGACCGAGCGCGACGCCCTCGCCGAGCTCCGCCGCATCGCGAGCCGCAACCGCGTGCGCACGTCGATGATCGGCCTCGGTTACCACGACACGATCACGCCCGCGGTCATCACCCGCAACGTCCTCGAGAACCCGAGCTGGTACACCGCCTACACGCCGTACCAGCCGGAGATCTCGCAGGGCCGCCTCGAGGCGCTCATCAACTTCCAGACGATGGTCGCCGAGCTGTCCGGGCTCGCCACCGCGAACGCGTCCATGCTCGACGAGGCCACGGCCGTCGTCGAGGGCATGCTGCTCGCGCGCCGCGCCTCCAAGGCGAAGACGCCCGTCTTCCTCATCGACGCCGACGCCCTGCCGCAGACGCGCGCGCTCCTCGACAGCCGCGCCGCCGCGGTCGGCATCGAGCTGGTCGCGCACGACCTCGCCACGGTGGATCCGGCCGAGCTGCCCGACGCGTTCGGCGCCTTCATCCAGTACCCGGCCGCCTCCGGCCGCGTCTGGGACCCGAGCGCCGTGATCGCGCGCGTGCACGCGGCGGGCGGCCTCGCGGTCGTCGCGGCCGACCTGCTCGCCCTCACGGTCATCACCTCGCCCGGCGAGCTGGGCGCGGACATCGCGGTCGGCACGTCACAGCGCTTCGGCGTGCCCATGGGCTTCGGCGGTCCGCACGCGGGCTACCTCGCCGTGCGCGCCGGCCTCGAGCGCCAGATGCCCGGCCGCCTCGTCGGCGTCAGCCAGGACGCGGCCGGCCACCCCGCCTACCGCCTCTCGCTGCAGACGCGCGAGCAGCACATCCGCCGCGAGAAGGCCACCAGCAACATCTGCACGGCGCAGGTGCTCCTCGCCGTCATGGCCTCGATGTACGCGGTATACCACGGGCCGAAGGGCCTCCGCGTGATCGCGCGCCAGGCGAACCGGGGCGCCCGCCGCCTCGTCCGCTCGCTGGCGACGGTCGGCGTCGAGCCGATCCACGCCGCGTTCTTCGACACCGTGCGCGTCTCCGTGCCCGGCCGCGCCGACGAGATCCTCGCGGCCGCCGCGGCGGGCGGGGTCAACCTGCTCCGCGTGGACGCCGACACCCTCGGCTTCAGCGTCGACGAGGCCACGCGCCCCGAGGACCTCGCGGCCGTCGCCCGCGCGTTCGGCGCCGAGCTCGCGGAGGACGAGGGCGCCGCCGGTGACCTCTCGTCGATCCCTTCCGGCTCGATCGCACGAGCGAGTACCTCACGCACGCCGTCTTCTCCACGCACCGCTCCGAGACCGGCATGATGCGCTACCTCAAGCGCCTCTCCGACAAGGACTACGCGCTCGACCGCGGCATGATCCCGCTCGGCTCCTGCACCATGAAGCTCAACGCCGCCACCGAGATGGAGGCGGTGACCTGGCCCGAGTTCCAGGCCATCCACCCCTTCGCGCCGGTCGACGACGTCGAGGGCTACCTCGAGCTCGTGCTCCAGCTGGAGACCTGGCTCGCCGACGTCACGGGCTACGACACCGTGAGCCTCCAGCCGAACGCCGGCAGCCAGGGCGAGCTCGCGGGCCTCCTCGCGATCCGCGGCTACCACCTCGCGAACGGCGACGACGCGCGCATCGTCTGCCTCATCCCGCAGAGCGCGCACGGCACGAACGCGGCCAGCGCCGTGCTCGCCGGCATGCGCGTCGTGGTCGTCGCGTGCGACGAGCTCGGCAACGTCGACCTCGACGACCTGCGCGTGAAGATCGCCGCCCACCGCGACGAGCTCGCCGGGCTGATGATCACCTACCCCTCCACCCACGGCGTCTACGAGCACGAGGTCGGCGCGATCTGCGAGGCCGTGCACGAGGCCGGCGGCCAGGTCTACGTCGACGGCGCGAACCTCAACGCGCTCCTCGGCTTCGCCCGGTTCGGCGACTTCGGCGGCGACGTCTCGCACCTCAACCTGCACAAGACGTTCTGCATCCCGCACGGCGGCGGCGGGCCCGGCGTCGGCCCGGTCGCGGCGAAGGCGCACCTCGCGCCCTTCCTGCCCGGACACCCTCAGGCGCAGCGCAACGTCCACGCGCTCGTGCAGGACGGCGTCGTCTCGACCATCGAGCACGGCGGCGCCCCGGTGTCGGCCGCGCCCTACGGATCCCCGAGCATCCTGCCGATCAGCTGGGCCTACGTCCGCATGATGGGCGCCGAGGGCCTCAAGCAGGCGACCGGCGCCGCGGTGCTGTCGGCGAACTACATCGCCGCGCGCCTCCGCGACCACTACCCCGTGCTCTACGCGGGGGAGGACGGCCTCGTCGCGCACGAGTGCATCCTCGACCTGCGTCCGCTGACCGCCGCGACCGGGATCACGGTGGACGACGTGGCCAAGCGCCTCGTCGACTACGGCTTCCACGCGCCCACCATGAGCTTCCCGGTCCCCGGCACGCTCATGGTCGAGCCGACGGAGAGCGAGGACCTCGCCGAGGTCGAGCGCTTCATCGCCGCGATGATCGGCATCAAGCAGGAGGCCGACTCCGTCGCCGCGGGCGAGTGGCCGGCGGACGACAACCCGCTCCGGAACGCGCCGCACACGGCCGAGTCGGTCATCGCGGGGGAGTGGCACCACGCGTACACGCGCGAGCGCGCCGTCTACCCGGTGTCCACGCTCGTGCGCGACAAGTACTGGCCGCCCGTGCGCCGCATCGACCAGGCGTACGGCGACCGCAACCTGTTCTGCGCCTGCCCGCCTCCGGAGGCCTTCGCCTGATCCCCAACGGCTGACGCACGACGCACGCACCGACGAGGGCGGCGGGACCCACGGGTCCCGCCGCCCTCGCGGCGTCTGCGGTCGGTGCGGGGCCCGCTAGTGCTCGGTCGCCTTCTCGGCGCCGTGCCCGGTGAGCGACCGCACGTCCATCTCGGCCGCGACGAGCGGGTCCTCCTTGCGCGTGGATGTCACCGTCCCGATCCAGCCGAGCAGGAACCCGACGGGGATCGACACGATCCCGGGGTTGCTCAGCGGGAACCACGAGAAGTCGGCCCCCGGGATCATCGACGTCTCCGCGCCCGAGACCACGGGCGAGAACGCGATCAGCACGAGCGCCGTCCCGAGCCCGCCGTACATGCTGAGCACCGCGCCCCGGGTGGAGAAGCGTCGCCAATAGAGGGAGTACAGGATGGTCGGCAGGTTCGCGCTCGCGGCCACCGCGAACGCGAGCGCCACGAGGAACGCCACGTTCTGCCCGTTCGCGCCGATGCCCGCGATGATCGAGACGATGCCGATCACGACCACCGTGATCCGGGCGACCCGCACCTCGCCGTTCGCCGAGACCTGCCCCTTCTTGATGACGCTGCCGTACACGTCGTGCGCGAAGGACGCCGCCGCCGTGATGGTGAGGCCCGCGACCACCGCCAGGATCGTCGCGAACGCGACCGCCGCGATGATCCCCAGCAGGATCGGCCCGCCGAGCTCGAGCGCCAGCAGCGGCGCCGCCGAGTTCACGCCGCCGGGCGCCGCGAGGATCCGCTCGCTCCCGAGCAGCGCACCCGCGCCGTAGCCGAGCACGAGGGTGAAGAGGTAGAAGATGCCGATGAGCCAGATCGCCCATACGACGCTGCGACGCGCCTCCTTCGCGGTCGGCACAGTGTAGAAGCGCATGAGCACGTGGGGGAGGCCCGCCGTGCCGAGCACCAGCGCGAGCGCGAGCGACAGGAAGTCGAGCTGCGTGATCCCCGTCACCCCGTACTGGTTGCCGGGCTCGAGCACGGGCTTGTCGGCCGCGTCCGCCGCGGCGCCCAGCAGCGTCGAGACGTTGAACCCGTGGATCGCGAGCACCCACACGGTCATCACCGCGGCACCCGCGATGAGCAGGCACGCCTTGATGATCTGCACCCAGGTCGTGCCCTTCATCCCGCCGACGAGAACGTAGACGATCATGAGCGCGCCCACCACCGCGATCACGAGCGACTGCCCGAGCCGGTCGTCGATCCCGAGCAGCAGCGAGACGAGCCCGCCCGCGCCCGCCATCTGCGCGAGGAGGTAGAAGAAGCAGACCGCGAGCGTCGTGGTCGCGGCGGCCAGCCGCACGGGCCGCTGCTTGAGCCGGAAGCTCAGCACGTCGGCCATCGTGAACTTGCCCGTGTTGCGCATGAGCTCGGCCACGAGCAGCAGCGCCACGAGCCACGCGACCAGGAACCCGATCGAGTAGAGGAAGCCGTCGTACCCGTTGATGGCGATGGCGCCGACGATCCCGAGGAACGACGCCGCCGAGAGGTAGTCGCCCGCGATCGCGGTGCCGTTCTGCGGGCCGGTGAACGAGCGTCCTGCCGCGTAGTAGTCGGCCGCGGTCGAGTTGTCCCGGCTCGCGCGGAACACGATCACGAGCGTGATGACCACGAACGCCCCGAAGATCGAGATGTTGAGGACCGGATCGCCCGTGTCGGTCGTGGGCGTCGTCGCCATGACGGCCGGGCCCGGCGCGATCACCGTCGGCCGCCCTTCCGGCGCTTCGGCGGCGTGGATCCGCGCGGCCCGTCGGCGGCGACGCGCTCCCGCTCCTCCAGGTCAGCGCGGATCTCCGCGGCGATGGGGTCGAACCGGGAGTTCGCGCGGCTCACGTACCAGGTGGTGATCGCGAACGTCGTGACGAACTGCCCGAGCCCGAGCAGGATCCCGAGGTTCACGTTCCCGATGACGGGCGTGGACATGAGCTCGTGCGCGTAGTCCGAGAGCAGGACGAAGGCGAAGTACCAGACGAGGAAGGCGACGGCCAGTGGGAAGACGAAGCTGCGGTGCTCGCGCTTCAGCTCGCGGAACCGGGCCGAGTCCTCGACCTCCAGGTAGTCGATGGCCGGCCGGGGGTCCCCGGACGGATGAGCGGCGTCGCCCATGAGATCTCCTCGAGATTCGGCCGCACATCGTCGTGCGGCGTTCCCAGGTTAGGCACAGGTGCGGGTGATGCGCCAGGCCCGCGCCCCCGGCCGGCGCGCGAACGTCTGTCAGCCGAACAGCCCGGGCAGCAGCGCCAGCGCGACCGGGTAGCCCACGAAGCTCACGACGTCGAGGATCAGGTGCGCCACCACGAGCGGCGCGGTGCGGCCGAAGCGCCCGTAGCACCAGCCGAACACGACCCCCATCGCCACGTTCCCGAGGAAGGGCCCGTAGCCCTGGTAGAGGTGGTAGCTCCCGCGCAGCACTGCCGCCGACAGGATGATGCTCCACGCGCCCAGCCGCCCGTGCCCCCAGCCGAGCTCGCGCAGCCGGGTGAAGAGGTAGCCGACGACGATCACCTCCTCCTGCAGCGCGGCGCGGAGGGCCACGAGCACGAGCACCGGCACGGTCCACCAGTACGAGTCGAGCACGGTCGGCACGACGTCGACGGTGATCCCGAGGGCCCGGCCCGCGAAGTACAGCCCGAGCCCGGGCACCCCGATGAGCGCCGCCAGCCCGAACCCGGAGGCGACGTCGCGCCCCGGACGCGCGAGGTCGAGCCCGATCCGTCGGAAGGCGCTCCGCCCCGGCTGCCACAGCAGGAAGAGCACGAGGACCACGGGCACCAGTGCCGTCGCGATGTCGAGCAGCTGGTACAGCAGATCGAACGCCTGCCTATCGTTCAGGCTCCGGTTGATGGTGGCGCTCTGCGAGCCGAGGGCCTCCGGACGCGTGGACAGGTCGACGATGCGCAGCACCGAGTAGACGGCGCTCGCTCCGAGCGAGAGCCCGAGCACGATCGCGATCTCCCACCGCAGCCGCGTCCGCATGGCGCGCCGCAGCGGCGGTCGGGGAGCGCGGGCGAGGGCGGGAGCGTCGGGCACGGGCCGATCCTAGGCGCGGGATGCCGAACCGCCGTCAGCGGACCGGACGTGGCCGGTGAGGGCCCTGACGACGCGATCCGTCGCCGCGGGTAGCAGGAACGCGCGATCCCGACCGTCCATATGCACGGATCCGGACCGCGACGCATGGATCCGCGCGTCCGCGTTACCGGTGTGTAACGTTTGGGCCCAGTTTTTGCAAAGACTCCCAGCCGTACCTAGGGTCATTCTTATCTGCGCGGTCGACCGCACGCACGGTGGGTCCGCGCCATTCCCATGCACAGGAGGAACCTTGAAAATCAGACGCCTCGCAGCGGCTGGTGCCGTCATCGTCTCCGGTGCCCTCGTTCTCAGCGGCTGCTCTGCGCCCGCCCAGGAGTCCGAGGTCATCGCCGGCACTGAGATCACCGTGGCCTGGAACGACCCGTTCCTCGAGTACAACAACGGTTCGGCCACCGGCAACGCCAGCGCCAACACGAACATCGTGTACCTGACGAACCAGTCCTTCAACTACTACGACGACGGCCCGTCCCTCGTCAAGAACACCGACTTCGGCACGTACGAGAAGATCTCCGACGACCCGCTCGTCGTGAAGTTCACGATCAACGAGGGCGTCAAGTGGAGCGACGGCACTCCGGTCGACGCCGCGGACATGCTGCTCAACTGGGCCGCGAACACGACGAACGTGAACACGACCGAGGACGTGAAGGCGAACGAGGACGGCACGGTCACCACCGGCGACGACCAGGTCTTCTTCAACTCGGGCGCCGTCAAGGACACCCGCCTCGGCCTGGTCACCAAGACCCCCGAGATCGGCGACGACGGCCGCAGCCTCACCTACACGTACGACCAGCCCTACGTGGACTGGGAGATCGCGACCGGCAACGGCGTCGGCGTCTCCGCGCACGGCACCACGCAGCTCGCGTTCCCCGACGAGAACCTCTCGCCCGAGGACGCCAAGAAGAAGCTCATCACGGCGATCCAGGACAAGGACCCCAAGGTCCTCGCCCCGGTCTCCAAGGTCTGGAACGACGGCTACCGCTACTCGGACATGCCGACGGAGCCGCAGAAGACCCTGGGCGACGGCGCCTACACGATCACCGACCTCAAGGCCGACCAGTACGTCACACTGACCGCCAACAAGGAGTACACCGGCTCCAAGAAGCCGAAGTACGAGAAGATCACGGTCCGCTTCATCGCGGACCCGCAGGCGCAGATCCAGGCCCTCTCCAACGGCGAGGTCCAGATCGCGTCCGGCCAGCCCACGGCCGACCTCCTCCAGCAGGTCCAGGGACTCAGCGGCATCGAGTACAAGGGCCAGGCCGAGGGCACGTACGAGCACGTCGACCTCCAGGTCACCAACGGCGGCCCGTTCGACCCCGCGAAGTACGGCGGCGACGCCGACAAGGCCAAGCTCGTCCGCCAGGCGTTCTTCAAGACGCTGCCGCGCGAGGAGATCCTCGACAAGCTGATCAAGCCCCTCCAGTCGGATGCGGAGCTCCGCAACTCGAACGTCTACGTGCCCGGCACGCCGGAGTACGAGGCATCCGTCGAGAAGAACGGCTACAAGGACCAGGCGGTCGACATCGACGGCGCCAAGGCGCTCCTCGCCCAGGCCGGCGTCTCCGGCCCGATCGACGCCCGCGTCATCTACGGCCAGGGCAACACGCGCCGCCAGCAGGAGTTCGAGCTCATGCGCCAGTCGGCCGCCCTGGCCGGCTTCAACCTCATCGACGTGAACAGCGCGACGTGGGGCGCCGACCTCTCCAGCAAGACGGGTTCGTACGACATCGCCCTCTTCGGGTGGCAGTCGGTGAGCCTCGGTGTCGGCGAGTCCGGCCCGAACTACCAGACCGGCGGCATCAACAACTACTACGGCTGGTCGAACCCCGAGATCGACTCGCTGTTCAAGCAGCTGGACACGGAGACGGACAAGGACAAGCAGCTCGAGATCGTCACCCAGGCCGAGACCCTGATCCAGCAGCAGGGCTGGACGACGCCGATCTACCAGTTCCCGGGACTCACCGCCTGGAGCGACACCGTGTCGGGCGTCAAGCCCGCGTTCCTGTCGCCCAACTGGTTCTGGAACTACTGGGAGTGGGCTCCGGCCCAGGCAGCCGCGCAGTAGCGCGACAGCAGTGAGCGCCGTCCCCTGAACGGGAGGGTGCGAGGGTGCCGAGGTCTTCTGGCCTCGGCACCCTCTCCATGTCCGTTGCCGATTCGTGATCCGCGGATCCGGCCGCGTATGCTCTCGTCGGGCCGGGTCATGAGCCCTGGCCGAACACAGAAAGGGACGTCGTCGCCCTGTGCTTACCTTCGTCTTGAGACGTCTCGTCGCGTCGTTCTTCGTCCTCCTGGGCGCCAGCTTCATCATCTACAACCTGGCGGCCAACTCCGGTGATCCCCTGGTGGATCTGCGCGAGAACCCGTCGCCCAACCGTGACGCCCTCATCGCCGCCAGAGTCGACATGCTCGACCTCGACGTCCCGTCGCCGCTGCGCTACTTCATCTGGCTCGGTGGGGTGTTCAAGGTCTTCGTCGGTCAGATCGACCTCGGCAGGGCCATCGACGGTCGCGAGGTCAACGAGATCATCGCCAACGCCGCCGGGCAGACGATCCAGCTGGTGACGATCGCCACGATCATCGCCGTGCTCATCGGCGTCTCGATCGGCATGACGACCGCGCTCCGCCAGTACAGCGGCTACGACTACACGGTCACCTTCGCGTCGTTCCTCGTCTTCTCGCTGCCGATCTTCTTCGTCGCCGTGCTGCTCAAGCAGTACGTCGCCATCGGCTTCAACGACTTCCTCGTGAACCCGTCGATACCGCCGATCATGATCGTGGTGCTGTCGCTCGTGTCGGGCTTCGTCTGGATGAGCATCATCGGCGGCGACCCGAAGCCGCGACTCATCGTCTTCGGCTCCGCCGTGGTCATCACCGCTGTCGTGCTCATCTACCTGCTCGCCACGGACTGGTTCACGCGTCCGGGCCTCGGCATCCTCCTCATCGCCGCGCTCGGCGCACTGGTCGCGGTGCTCATCACGTCGCTCTCGACGGGGTTGCGCAACCGGCGCGCCCTCTACTCGGCGCTCGCCATGGCGGTCATCGGCGCCGCGCTCTGGTATCCGTTGCAGTACGTGCTCACGGTCTCCGCCCCTTGGTGGATCACCATCGTGCTCATCGTCGCCTTCGTCGTCGTCGGTGTGGTCGTCGGCTACGTCGTCGGCCAGAACGACAAGCCGATCGTCGCCCGCGGCGCCGGCATCACGGGTGGTCTCGTCGCGCTGCTGATCATCGTCGACCGCGTCATGCAGGTGTGGCCGGACTACGTGACCAACACCCGCGGCCGCCCCATCGCCACCGTGGGCGCCGTGACGCCGGGTCTCAACGGATCCGTGTGGCAGGGCATGCTCGACAGCTACACCCACCTCCTGCTGCCGACCATCGCGATCCTCCTCATCTCCCTCGCGAGCTACTCGCGCTACTCGCGGGCCAGCCTCCTCGAGGTCATGAACCAGGACTACGTGCGCACCGCGCGGGCCAAGGGCCTCACCGAGCGCACCGTGATCATGCGCCACGCGTTCCGCAACGCCATGATCCCCGTCGCCACCGTCATCGCGTTCGACGTGGGCGGCCTCATCGGCGGCGCGGTGATCACGGAGACGATCTTCGCGTGGAAGGGCATGGGCTCCGTGTTCCAGGACGCCCTGAACAAGACCGACCTCAACCCGCTGATGGGGTTCATCCTGATCACGAGCATCCTGACCGTCATCTTCAACATGCTGGCCGACATCCTGTACTCGGTCCTCGATCCTCGAATCCGGGTGAGCTGACACATGTCCAACGCACTGATGGGGAATCCCAACGACCCCCACAACGACCCGAGCCTCCCCGAAGGCGGCAACTCCGAGCTGACGATCGAGCAGCGCGAGGTGGAGGGGCTCAGCCAGGGCACCGTGGTCCGCCGCCGCTTCCTCCGCCACAAGGGCGCCATGACCTCGGTCGTCATCCTGCTGCTCATGGCGACCCTCGTCTACTCGTCCGTCGGCATCCAGTTCTTCGGCGTCCGCATCCCCGGCTGGTGGATGTGGAACTACGAGGACGTCGCGCCCATCGTCGACGGTGGCAACCCCACGTGGGAGCTGCCGTTCCAGTTCGGCACGCACCCCTTCGGCCAGGACGAGATCGGGCGCGACATCTTCGCCCGCGTCATGCGCGGCACGCAGCAGTCGATCGTCGTGATGGTGCTGTACGGCATCATCGCCGCGTTCATCGGCATCGTCATCGGCGCCGTCGCGGGCTTCTTCCGCGGTCGCATCGACTCTCTGCTCATGCGCTTCACCGACCTCATCATCGTGATCCCGGTCATCGTCATCGCAGCGGTGCTCGGGCAGACCTTCGGGAGCCTAGGGGCGGCCGTGCTCGGACTAGTCCTCGGCGTGGTCGGCTGGCCGAGCCTCGCCCGCCTGGTGCGAGGCGAGTTCCTCAGCCTCCGCGAGCGCGAGTTCGTCGACGCGGCCCGCGTCGCCGGGGCGTCGAACAGCCGAATCGTGTTCCGGCACATCCTGCCGAACGCCATCGGCGTGGTCATCGTGTCGACGACGCTGCTCATGAGCGCGGCCATCCTGCTCGAAGCGGCGCTGTCCTTCCTCGGCTTCGGCATCAAGAAGCCCGACGTGTCGCTCGGCCAGATCATCAACGAGTACCAGGGTGCGTTCGCGACCCGGCCGTGGCTCTTCTGGTTCCCCGGCCTATTCATCATCATCATCGCGCTGACGATCAACTTCATCGGCGACGGCCTGCGCGACGCGTTCGACCCGCGCCAGCGGCGCATGCCGGGCGGACAGGGTCCCTACAAGCAGATGTTCGCGATGCTCACCGGTCGCACCCGCCGCGAGCAGGGCCCGACGACCGGCTCCGGTGCCGAGGGCGTCCGCGTCCCGCCGCCCGTCGGGTCGGCGCGTCCAGACGCGCAGGCTGATGGTCCCGCCGACGGACAGGCGCCCGAGAGTACGGACGGCCGGTGACGGTCGCCGTGACGGCCCGTCCGCTCAGCCGCGGTCGGGCCACCGGCCCGCTCTCAGAGCAGGCCGGTCAGCACCGTGGCCACGACGAGCACCGCGAGCACGGCGATCTCCGCCCAGTGCGTGCGCACGCGCCGGCCCTCCTCCTCGACCGGACCGCCCAGGTGGCCCGCCTCGCGGAGGTCGGCGAGGCGCAGGCGGATCACCGTGGCCGCGTCGCCCGAGTCGGTGCGGGGCAGGTCGCCGCGGCGCGCGTCCTGCATCATGGCGCTGAGGTAGGGCTGGATCTTCTCCTCCTTCGTGGTGATGTAGGCGTTGGAGCATCGGCCGGGCGCGGGAGCGGCCCACGCCGTGACGCGCTCGTGCGCGGTCGTGATGTTGAGGGCCCACTTGGTGTCGACCTCGCGGATCGCGGGCCACGAGATGTCGTGCGTGCGGAAGACGTTGCGGATCTCGACGCCCTCGGTGGCGATGCGCACCCGCGGGTGCCAGAAGACGAGCCACGACGCGTAGGCCAGCATGACGGGGCCCCACACCGCCGTCGGCAGGAGGTCGGCCCGACCGCCGACCACGGTGCTCACGAGCACCAGGACCGCGATCGCCGAGACGATCACGGTCAGCAGGCGACCGAACGACGGGCGGATGACGACGGGCTGATCCATGGCCACATCGTCCCACGGCCCGCGTGGACGCCCCTCGACACCCCCACTTCCAGCAGCCAGGAGGCCGCAGCATGATCGCTCACGCGAACGGGTCGGACGAGATCGTCCCCATCCTCGAGGTCTCCGGCCTCGGCGTCGACTTCTGGGTCGGCGACGAGTGGATCCCCGCGGCCGTCGACCTCGACTACAGGGTCAACCCGGGCGAGGTTCTCGCGATCGTCGGCGAGTCCGGCTCCGGCAAGTCCGTCAGCTCCATGTCGCTGCTCGGCCTGCTGCCCAAGAACGGCCGGGTCCGGGGGAGCGCGAAGCTCAAGGGCGTCGAGATGGTCGGCGCCGACCAGGCCACCCTGCGGAAGGCGCGCGGCAACGACATCGCCGTGATCTTCCAGGAGCCCATGACGGCGCTCAACCCCGTCTACACGGTGGGCTTCCAGATCGTGGAGGCCCTGCGCGTCCACAACTCGATCATCCCGTCGGCCGCCAAGGTGCGCGCGCTCGAGCTGCTCAAGCTCGTCGAGATACCGAATCCCGAGAAGGCGTTCGACTCCTACCCGCACCAGCTGTCGGGCGGCCAGCGCCAGCGCGCCATGATCGCGCAGTCGCTGTCGTGCGACCCCGACATGCTCATCGCGGACGAGCCCACGACGGCGCTCGACGTGACGATCCAGGCCGAGATCCTCGACCTGCTGCGCAAGCTCCACCAGCGCCTCAACAGCGCGATCGTGATCATCACGCACGACATGGGCGTGGTCGCCGACCTCGCGACCAACGTCATCGTGATGAAGAGCGGCCGCATCGTCGAGCGCGGCTCGGTGCGCGAGATCTTCCAGTCGCCGAAGGACCCGTACACGAAGCAGCTGCTCGCGTCGGTGCCGCTCCTCGGCACGGGCGAGGCGTCGCAGGTCGAGGTCGTCGAGCGCACGACCGAGCCCGCCATCTCCCTCAAGGAGGTGGACATCGACTACCCGAAGCTCGGTCGCGTGCCGGCGTTCCGGGCGGTCACGGGCGCGTCGTTCGACATCCACCCCGGCGAGGTCGTCGGAGTCGTGGGCGAGTCGGGATCCGGCAAGACCACCATCGCGCGCGCCGCGGTCGGCCTCCTGCCCGTCGCGGGGGGCGAGCTCATGGTCGCGGGCCGCCGCATGACCGGCATCTCGGCCAAGGACCTCCGGGCCGTGCGCCGCGAGATCGGCATCGTGTTCCAGGATCCGGGCTCCTCGCTCAACCCGCGCTGGCCCATCGGCCAGAGCATCGGCGAGCCGCTCGAGCTCTCGGGGCAGTTCTCGAAGAAGCAGCAGAGCGACCGGGTGGAGGAGCTCCTCGAGCAGGTGGAGCTGCCGCGCAGCTTCCGCAACCGCTACCCGAACGAGCTCTCCGGCGGCCAGCGCCAGCGCGTCGGCATCGCCCGGGCGCTCGCGCTCCGGCCCAAGGTGCTCGTCGCCGACGAGCCCACCTCGGCGCTCGACGTGTCGGTGCAGGCCCGCGTGCTCCAGCTGCTGCAGGAGATCCAGAAGGAGCTCCAGTTCGCGTGCCTGTTCGTCAGCCACGACCTCGCGGTGGTCGACCTCCTCGCCGACCGCATCGTCGTGATGAACCACGGCAAGATCGTCGAGCAGGGGCCGACCGAGTCGATCCTCCGGAACCCGCAGCACCCGTACACGCAGAAGCTCATCGCCGCGGTGCCGCTGCCGGATCCCGACCAGCAGAAGGAGCGCCGCGAGCTCCGCGAGGCGCTGCGCGACCAGCAGCCGCCCGCGGCCTGATCCACGCCCGCACTACCCGGCCCGCCGTCCGACGCACCCCCTCGCGGGGGCGCGCGGGCGGCGGGCCTCGTCGTGCCGCTCGCGTAGGATCGACGGCGATGGACAGCGACACGCGAGGCCCCGGGGCCGTACGAGCCGGGCGCCCGCGAGGGATCCGCCGGGCCGTCCGCGGTGCCTCCGCCGCCGTCGCGCTGGCGCTCGTCGCCGGCCTCGCCGCGTGCTCGCCGACCACCGGCATGGTCGCCGACACGCAGATCCGCGCCGCGGTCCCCACCTCCTTCACGTCCTACAACGCGGCCTCGCGCACGGGCGGCACCCCCGGAAACGAGGAGATCGTGCACGCCACGAACTCGCGGTTCTCCGAGGTCTCCGCCGACGGCACGGTCGCCGCCGACCCGGGGTACGGATCCGCGAGGGTCGTCTCGCGCGACCCCTTCACCGTGGAGTACACCGTCGCGGAGGGCGTCCGCTGGTCCGACGGCGAGCCCGTCGACGCGGCCGACCTCCTGCTCGCCTGGGCCGCCGGATCCGGCGCGCTCGACACCCCCGGGTTCGACCCGTCCGGATACGTCGACGAGACGACGGGCGGCTACACAGGGCCGCTGCCCGAGCAGACCGTCTTCTTCGACGCCGCAGCCGACGAGGCGCTGACGCACGTCACCCGGACGCCCGAGATCGGGGACGGCGGCCGCTCGATCACCATGGTCTTCGACGAGTACACGCCGGATTGGCGCCTCGCGTTCGAGGTGGGCCTGCCCGCGCACGCCGTGGTGCAGCTCGCGCTCGACATGTCGAGCCCGGGCCGCGCGAAGCAGACCCTCGTGGACGCCGTGCAGGATCGCGAGCCCGACCTCCTCTCGCCCATCTCCGACGCGTGGAACCGCGGGTTCGGCGTCGCGGAGATCGCCGCGCATCCGGATCGCGCCGTGGGCTCGGGCCCGTACGCCATCGAGTCGATCGACCCGGGCACCTCCATCACGCTGCGCGCCAACCGCTTCTACACGGGTCTGCACCGGCCGTCGGTCGAGCGCATCGTCGTGTCCACGATCGCGGACCCGGACGCCGCCGTCGCCGCGCTGCAGGCGGGCGACGTGGACGTCATCGCGCCCCACGCCGACGCCGAGGTGGCCGACGCGCTGGCGGGGACGGACGGCGTGGACGTGGTCCGGGGATCCTCCGAGACCTGGGAGCGGGTCGACCTGCAGACCCTCGGCGCGCGGAACCCCGCCATGTCGGACGTCGCGGTCCGCACCGCCTTCCTCTCCACCGTCCCGCGCGACGCGATCGTGCGCGCGGCGGCGCTCCCGGCGGATCCCGACGCCGCGACGCGCGACTCCTTCGTGCTCGCGCCGGGTGCGGACGGGTACGCCGACCAGGTGCGCGCCAACGGGTCCAGCCGGTTCGACGACGTCGACCTCGACGAGGCGCGGCAGCTGCTCGCCTCGGTCGGCCGCACGGCCCCCGAGGTCTGCGTCCTCTTCGACCCCGCCGACCCGCGCCGCGTGGCCGCGTTCGACGCCATCCGCGACTCCGCCGAGAAGGCCGGCTTCGTCGTCACGGACTGCTCGACGCCGCAGTGGGAGAGCGTGCTCGACCAGCCGGGCGCCTACGACGTCGCGCTCCTCTCCTCGGAGGACGCGTACCCGTCCGTCGCCGGGATCCGCGCCGCGCACGAGGCCCGCGCCGACGCCCGCGACGGCCAGGCGACGGTCGACCCCGACGTCGCGTCCCTCTTCGCCTCGCTCAGCAGCACCGAGGACGCGGACGCGCGCGACGAGCTGCTCCTGCGCCTGGACCGCCGCATGTACGGCGACCGCGCCGGCCTCCCGCTCTACCAGCTGCCCGCGCTCGCGGCCATGCGGGACACCGTCGGCGGCGTGCAGGTGTCGCCGCACCAGGCCGGGATCCTCGACGACGCCTGGCGCTGGACCCTGTCTCCCGACGCTCCCTGAGCCCGGCTTGCATCGGCACGGTAGGCTGTAGGTCGCTGGGAATAGCAGACGGCGGCTCTTCGCCCTCCTCCCTTGATGACAAGGCCGGCACCCTCTCCACTGAAGGACAGCACTATGGCGCTAGTCGCGCGCAACGACCTCCGCAATGTGGCCATCGTGGCCCACGTGGACCACGGCAAGACGACCCTGGTCGACGCCATGCTCAAGCAGACGAACTCGTTCGACGCCCACTTCGAGGGCGAGGACCGGATGATGGACTCGAACGACCTCGAGCGCGAGAAGGGCATCACGATCCTCGCGAAGAACACCGCGGTGCTCTACAACGGGAAGCACGCCGACGGGTCGCCCATCGTCATCAACGTGATCGACACCCCGGGCCACGCCGACTTCGGCGGCGAGGTCGAGCGCGGCCTGTCCATGGTCGACGGCGTCGTGCTCCTCGTCGACGCGTCCGAGGGCCCGCTGCCCCAGACGCGCTTCGTGCTCCGCAAGGCGCTCGAGGCGAAGCTGCCCGTGATCCTGCTGGTCAACAAGACCGACCGCCCCGACGCGCGCATCGACGAGGTCGTGGCCGAGAGCCAGGACCTCCTCCTCGGCCTCGCCTCCGACATGTCGGACGAGCACCCGGACCTCGACCTCGACGCGATCCTCGACGTGCCCGTCGTCTACGCGTCCGGCCGCAACGGCGCCGCGAGCGCCAACAAGCCGGAGAACGGCACGCTGCCGGACAACGACGACCTCGAGCCCCTCTTCAAGGCGATCCTCGACCACGTCCCGGCGCCCACCTACGACGACCAGCACCCGCTGCAGGCCCACGTCACCAACCTCGACGCGTCGCCGTTCCTCGGCCGCCTCGCCCTCCTGCGCGTCTTCAACGGCACGCTCAAGAAGGGCCAGCAGGTCGCCTGGGTCAAGCACGACGGCTCCGTCAAGAACGTGAAGATCACCGAGCTCCTCATCACGAAGGCGCTCGACCGCTTCCCGACCGAGTCCGCGGGCCCCGGCGACATCGTCGCCGTCGCCGGCATCGAGGACATCACCATCGGCGAGACGCTCGCCGACCCGGACGACGTCCGCCCGCTGCCCACCATCACGGTGGACGACCCGGCCATCTCGATGACCATCGGCACCAACACCAGCCCGCTCATCGGCAAGGTCAAGGGCCACAAGCTCACCGCCCGCATGGTCAAGGACCGCCTCGACCGCGAGCTCATCGGAAACGTGTCCATCAAGCTGGTCGACATCGGCCGCCCGGACGCCTGGGAGATCCAGGGCCGCGGCGAGCTCGCGCTCGCGATCCTCGTGGAGCAGATGCGCCGAGAGGGCTTCGAGCTCACCGTCGGCAAGCCGCAGGTGGTCGTCAAGCAGGTCGACGGCAAGGTGCACGAGCCCTTCGAGCACCTCACCATCGACTCGCCCGAGGAGTACCTCGGCGCGATCACGCAGCTCCTCGCCGCCCGCAAGGGCCGCATGGAGGGCATGGCGAACCACGGCACCGGCTGGGTCCGCATGGAGTTCGTCGTCCCGTCGCGCGGCCTCATCGGCTTCCGCACGGAGTTCCTCACCATCACGCGCGGCGCGGGCATCGCCAACGCCGTGTCACACGGCTACGAGCAGTGGGCGGGCGAGATCACGACCCGCGTCAACGGCTCGATCGTCGCCGACCGCGCCGGCGTGGCCACCCCGTTCGCCATGGTGGCCCTGCAGGAGCGCATGTCGTTCTTCGTGGAGCCGACCCAGGAGGTCTACGAGGGCATGGTCGTCGGCGAGAACTCGCGCGCCGACGACATGGACGTGAACATCACCAAGGAGAAGCAGCTGACCAACATGCGTCAGTCCACCTCCGACTCCTTCGAGCGCATGACGCCCTCGCGGCGGCTCACGCTCGAGGAGTGCCTCGAGTTCGCCCGCGAGGACGAGTGCGTGGAGGTCACGCCCGAGTTCGTGCGGATCCGCAAGGTCGAGCTCGACGCCAACGCCCGACAGCGCAAGACGTCGCGATTGAAGAAGCAGAACGCGTAGCGCAGCATGACCCCGACGAGCCCGTCCGCCCGGTCCCTCCGCAGGAGGGGGCTGGTGGCCGGGCTCGTCCTCGTCCCGGGCCTCGTGCTCGCCGGATGCAGCCAGGTCGGCGAGGTCGTCCGCGACGCCGCCCACGAGGGCGCGAAGCAGGTCAGGCACAGCGTCGAGGACGTGATCGGCGACACGCTCGGCAAGGTGCAGGTGTCCACGGACGGCCACGTCCCGCCCTCGTTCCCGTCGGACGCCGTGCCCTTCGCCGAGGGCAAGCTGCTCGGCGGGGGAGCCGCCCCGGAGGACGCCGGCTGGGTGGCGCAGGTCGCCGTGCCGGACGTCGAGGGCGGGTTCGCGGACGCGCAGGCGCGGCTCGAGGCCGCCGGCTACGCGTCGAGCGAGGTCGCGAGCGACGCGCAGAGCGGCTACGGGCGGTTCACGACCGACGCGTACTCCGTCATCGTCACGGTCTCGGCGGATCTCGGATCCCCGGTCGCCACGTACGTCGTGCTGCCCGCGGGCTGAGGCCGGCGGCCCGGGGCCCCGCCCGCCGGCGCGCGCCAGGTCAGGACGCGAAGAGCGTCTCCCCGACGTAGCCGTCGCGCGAGGCTCCCGGCGGCACCGCCCAGATCCCGCTGCCCACATGGCGCAGGTACTCGTTCATCGCGTCGCGGGCGAGGCTCCGCTGGATGGGGATGAACTGCGTGCGCGGATCCCGCTGGAACGCGAGGAAGAACAGGCCCGCGTTCAGGCGCCCCAGCTCGTCGTTGCCGTCGACGAAGTTGTAGCCGCGGCGGAGGAGCACCGCGCCGTCGTTCGCGTCCGGGTGCGCGAGGCGCACGTGGGAGGCCGGGTCGATGAGCGGCGCGCCCGCGCGGCCGGTGGCGTGGAAGTCCGGCGCGGTCATCTCGGTGCCGCCGCTGAGGGGCGCGCCGGATCCCTTCGTGCGGCCGACCACGCGCTCCTGCTCGCGGAGCGACGAGCGGTCCCAGGTCTCGATGGTCATGCGGATGCGGCGGGCCACCAGATACGAGCCGCCCTGCATCCACGCCTCAGCGGGGGAGGACCCGGCGTCGGCCCAGACATGGTCGTCGACCTGGCGCGTGTCCTCCGACTTGACGTTCGCGGTGCCGTCCTTGAAGCCGAAGAGGTTCCGCGGCGTGACCTGCGCGCGGCTGGTCGACGAGGTGCGGCCGAAGCCGAGCTGCGACCACCGGATGGAGGCGCGGCCGAACGCGATGCGCGAGAGGTTGCGGATCGCGTGCACGGCCACCTGCGGGTCGTCGCTGCACGCCTGGATGCAGAGGTCGCCGCCCGTGGCCTGCGGCACGAGCGCCTCGCCCGGGAAGCGCGGCAGGTCGACGAGCGCGGCGGGACGGCGGCCGGCGATGCCGAAGCGGTCGACGCCGTCGGCGCTCGTGAACAGCGACGGGCCGAGGCCGAACGTGATGGTGAGGCCGGCGGGCGGCAGGTCGAGCGCCTCGCCCGTGTCGTCGGGCGGGGAGTCGTACGGGCCGTCGACGGCGCCGAGCGCGCCCGCGGATCCGCCGGCCGTCATGCGCGCGGCCGCGGCGCTCCAGTCCTGGAGGAGCGAGACGAGGCCGGCGCGGTCGATGTCGGCGACGTCGAACGCGGCGAAGTGCAGGCGATCCTGGGCGGGCGTCGTGATCCCCGCCTGGTGCGCGCCGTGGAACGCGTAGGTCGCGCCGCCCGCGGACTGGCGCGCGCCCGCGAACGCGCGGTCGGTCATGACGCCGCCCGCGGAGCCGACCAGACCGCCGCCGAGCGCGCCCGCGCCGAGGAGGCCGAGGATCCCGCGGCGGGAGATGCCGGCGGGCGCCAACGGAGCGGGAGCGTCGGCCGCGGCCGTGTCGGCGGCCACCGTGGTCTCGTGGTCTGTCATCAGCCGACGAGCGCGCCGGTGAGCTTCGACAGTGGCTCGGCGAGCGCGTTCACGCCGTCCGCGAGGCCCTTGACCTGGTCGGTGGTGAGCCGGTCGTAGGTCGTGAAGCCCTTCTCGAGGGATCCGTACGCGGCGAGGTCCTTCTCCAGGGACGCGAACTGGGCGTCGAGCGTGGCCACGAGCTGCGGGTCCTTGGGCGCGACGATGTCGCGGACGCCCTCGTACGCGACGCGCGCGCCCTCGAGGTTGGCCTGGAAGTCCCAGAGGTCGGTGTGCGACCAGATCTCCTCCTCGCCGGTGATCTTGCCGGAGGCGACCTCGTCCATCAGGCCGACCGCGCCGTTGGAGACCGTGGAGATGTCGACCGAGAAGCCGTCCGCGTGCACCGCGTCGTAGAGCTCCTGCGTGTCCGCGGTCAGCTGCTGCGCGAAGTGCGCGCGATCCGCGGCGCCGAGCGGCGTGTAGACGTCGCCGCCGTTCGCGTCGGGCGAGGGCTGCCAGAGGTCCTTCTCGATCCGGTGCCACCCGGTCCACTCGGTGCCGGGCTCGACGTCGGCCTCGCGGAAGTCGATCTCCGGGTCGAGGTCGCCGAACGACTCCGCGACGGGCTCGACGCGCTCGTAGTACGCGCGGGCCGTGGGGTAGAGCGCGCGGGCCTTGTCGTCGTCGTCCGCGAGGTACGCGTCGGCGAACTCCTGCGTGGCGGGGAGGAGGCGGCCGACCTGGTCCTTGACGTAGGCGAGGTACGCGGCCGCCGCGTCCTGGCCCTGCTGCGCGGCGTCGCCCGCGAGCGCGACCTGGTCGCCCGTGACGGTGAAGCGCGCGCGGCCCACGCCGTCGCCCACCATGCCGGGCTTGCAGACGGTGTAGTAGCTGCCGGGCTGCGCGGTGACCACGAGGTCGCGCTCGATCCCGGGGCTCACGTTCTCGACCTCGCCCACGATGCGGAGGCCGTCCTCCGCGAGCAGGTAGAACTCGGTCACCTGGTCGGTGGAGTTCGTGACGTGGAACGACACCGTGCCGCTGGGGGCGGTCGCGGCGGACACGGTGCACGCGTCGGCGGAGCTGTCGACCGTGAGCTGCGTGACGCCGGGGTCCGCGGAGGCGGCGCCGTCGGCGGCGGATCCGGTCGGGGCGTTCGCGACGCAGCCCGAGAGGGCGAGGGCGGCGCCCGCGAGCAGGGCGGCGGCGGGGAGGGGGGAGCGCTTCATGGGTCCTCGGGGGAGCGGGCCGGCGGTGCCGGGCGGTGGATGGAGCGGGAGCGGGGAGCGGGGGATCGGCGGGTCAGCGGGCGGCGGTCGCGTCGGCGACGCGGGCCGGGTCGGCGACGGGAGCAGCGGGGGCGTCGGGTGCCGGACGTGCCCGCCGGCCGCGCCGCGCGAGCGTCAGGTAGGTCGCGAGCGTCGGCACGACGTACAGCACCCACGTGATCGCCTCGAGCCACGTGGTGGCGGGGGAGAAGTTGACGGTGCCCTTGAGGAGCGTGCCGTACCAGGATCCGGGCGGGACGGCGCCGGACACGTCGAACGCGAGCGCGCCGATGCCGGGCAGGATCCCCGCCTCCTGCAGGTCGTGCACGCCGTACGCGAGCACGCCGCCGGCGACGACGATGAGGAGCGCGCCCGTCCAGGTGAAGAAGCGCGCGAGGTCGATGCGGAGCACCCCGCGG
Organism: Clavibacter michiganensis subsp. insidiosus; assembly: GCF_002240565.1. Lineage (GTDB taxonomy): Bacteria > Actinomycetota > Actinomycetes > Actinomycetales > Microbacteriaceae > Clavibacter > Clavibacter insidiosus. The sequence continues at coordinate 1,212,854 of NZ_MZMO01000001.1, forward strand.
TAGACGAGCCACCCGAGCGCGACCGCGGTGACGAGCCCGAGGCCCGCGCCGACGAGCGGCATGGTGGTGGCGCCCGTGGCCTGCACGGCCGACCAGAGGAACAGGGCCGTCTCGATCCCCTCGCGGCCGACGGCGAGGAAGGCGACGGCGACGAGGCCCCACGCGGCGCCCGCGATCGCCCGGTCGACGGCGCCCTGCAGCTCGGAGCGCATGTCCTTCGCGGTGCGGAGCATCCAGAACACCATCCAGGTGACGAGGCCCGTGGCGACGATGGAGAGGGATCCGCCGATGGCCTCCTGCGCCTCGAACGTGAGGCCGTAGGCGCCGTAGGTGAGGATCGCGCCGACGGACAGGGCGAGGAGGACCGCGAGCCCGACGCCGAGCCAGAGCCGGCCGAGCACGTCGCGGCGGCCGATCTTGACGACGTAGGCGATGAGGATGGTCACGACCAGGGCGGCCTCGAGGCCCTCGCGCAGGCCGATCAGGTAGTTCGCGAACACGCGTGCGACTCTCCGGGCGGAGGGCGCGACGGGACGCGCCCTATTGCTGATGATGGGGAAATGTAGGTGAGGCTTGCCTTACCTGGTGCACAGTAGCGCGGAGGCGGGAGCGCGTCCAGTCGATCGTCCCGGGGGAGCGCCCAGGGAGCGGCCCGCGGCCCGCGGCTAGGATCGCCGGATGACCATCGGTACGTCCCGACGCCCCGATCGGGCCGCCCGCACCGCCCGTCCCGAGCGCGAGCACGTCGTGTTGGTGCACGCCCACCCCGACGACGAGAGCATCGTCACGGGCGGCACCATCGCGAAGCTCGTGCGCGACGGCGTGCCCGTCACCGTCCTCACGTGCACGCGCGGGGAGCGCGGCGACGTGATCCCCGAGGAGCTCCGGCACCTCGAGGGCGACTTGCGCGCGCTCGCCGACCACCGCGAGACCGAGCTGGCCGACGCCATGGCGGCCCTCGGCGTCACCGACCACCGCTTCCTCGGCGATCCCGACGCGCGCTGGCGCGGCCTCGACGCGCGCCGCTACGTCGACTCGGGCATGGAGTGGGGCGACGACGGCGTGCCCGTGGCGCTGCGGCCGCTGGATCCCGACTCGCTGTGCGCGGGCGACGAGGCCGACGAGGCGCGCGACGTGCTCGCGGTCATCGCCGACGTCGACGCCACGAGCGTCGTCACCTACGACGACCACGGCGGCTACGGCCACCCGGACCACAAGCGCACGCACGTCATCGCGACCTGGGCGGCCGAGGAGGCGGGGATCCCCGCGTACCTCATCACCACGACGGAGTCCTCGGCCGGCCGGGCCCATGAGCTCGTGGCGGCGCGCGGCCGGTTCCCCGCGCCGGATCCGCGGCCGGCCGGCATGCTCGTGCTGCCCGACGACGCGGTGGACGTCGCGGTCGACGTCGCGGAGGCGCTCGACGCGAAGACCCGGGCCATCGCGTCCCACCGCACGCAGGTCGTCGTCGACGGCGACCAGTTCGCGCTCTCGCACGGGATCGGCGAGCCCATCGCGGCCGTCGAGCTGTTCCGGCTCCACCGGCCGGTCGGCGCCGCGCCGGACGACGGGACGCCGCGGCCCCCGCGCGGCGCGCAGCGCGTGGGCACGGCGGTCGCGTCGCTCGCGCTCGGCCTGCTGGTGGGCGCGGTCGGCACGGCCGCGCACCGCGCGACGCTGCCGGTCGGCGGGATCGCGCTGCCGGTCGGCCTCGTGCTCGCGCTCGCGACGCTCGCGTGCCTCCTGGTGGCGTTCCGCCTGCTCCTCGTCGACCGGCTGCACGCCCTCTGCCTCGGGCTCGGCGTGGTCGCGGCCGTGGCAGTTCTCGGCACGCGCGGGCCGAGCGGATCCGTGCTGTTCCCCGCCGACGCGATGAGCCAGGTGTGGGCGACCGCGCCCGCGATCCTCGTCGCGGCGGTCGTCGTGTGGCCGCGGCTCTCCGCGCGCGCGTCCGGCGCCGCCGCGCGCCCCGATGCCGCCGACGCCGCGGGATCCGCCGCCCCGGCCCCGGCCGGGACGGGTTCGCGCGCCGCGTAGACTCGTCGGGCCGCACCGCTCCCGGAAGGACCCGCCCGAAGTGACCTACGTCATCGCCCTGCCCTGTGTCGACGTGAAGGACCGCGCCTGCATCGACGAGTGCCCGGTGGACTGCATCTACGAGGGCGAGCGCTCCCTCTACATCCACCCCGACGAGTGCGTCGACTGCGGCGCCTGCGAGCCGGTGTGCCCGGTCGAGGCGATCTACTACGAAGACGACCTGCCCGAGAAGTGGTCGGACTACTACACGGCCAACGTCGAGTTCTTCGCCGAGATGGGATCGCCCGGCGGCGCGACCAAGGTCGGCGTCACCGCGGGCGACCACCCCGTCATCGCGGCGCTCCCGCTCCAGAACGGCTGACGCTCGTGGCCCTCGGCGAGCTCCCCGACTACCCCTGGGACCAGATGGCCCCCTACGCCGAGCGGGCCGGGCGGCACCCCGACGGGATCGTCGACCTCAGCATCGGATCGCCCGTGGATCCGACGCCGCCGCTCATCCGCGACGCGCTCGCCTGGGCGACCGACGCGCACGCGTACCCGACCACGGTCGGCACGCCCGAGCTCCGGCAGGCGATGGTCGACTGGCACGCGCGGCGCCGGAACGCGACCCTCGGCACCGACCAGGTGCTGCCGACCATCGGGTCCAAGGAGATGGTGGCCTGGCTGCCGTTCATGCTGGGCCTCGGCGAGGGCGACGCGGTCGTGCATCCGACCGTCTCCTACCCGACCTACGCGATCGGCGCGGCCCTCGCGGGCGCCGAGTCGGTGCCCGCGGACGACCCGGCCGACTGGCCCGCGCACACCCGCCTCGTCTGGCTGAACTCGCCGGGCAACCCGGACGGCCGCGTGCTCGGGGTCGACGAGCTGCGCGCCGCCATCGCCCGGGCGCGGGAGCTCGGCGCCGTGATCGCGAGCGACGAGTGCTACGCCGAGCTCGGCTGGGAGGGGGAGTGGGCCTCGGGCCCGACGCCCTCGATCCTCGACGCGCGCGTCGTCGGCGACGACCACGCGGGCGTCCTCGCGCTCTACTCGCTCAGCAAGCAGTCGAACCTCGCGGGGTACCGGGCCGCGCTCGTCGCGGGCGACCGGGAGCTCATCGCCCGGCTGATCCGCGTCCGCAAGCACGCGGGGCTCCTCCCGCCCGCGCCGCTCCAGCACGCCATGACGGTGGCGCTCGGCGACGACGCGCACGTGCGCGCCCAGCGCGAGCTGTACCGCGCCCGCCGCCAGACGCTGCGCCCCGCGCTCGAGGACGCGGGCTGGCGCATCGACCGCAGCGAGGCCGGCCTCTACCTCTGGGCGACCCGCGGGCAGGACGCGTGGGAGGGCATCGCGGAGCTCGCCGACCTCGGCATCCTCGCGGGTCCCGGCCCGTTCTACGGCGACGCCTCGCCCGCGCACGTGCGCCTGTCGCTCACGGCGACGGACGAGCGGATCCAGGCGGCGGCGTCTCGGCTCCGCGCCTCCTCCACCGCGTAGCACGACCTCCAACGGATCCGGCCGGATGCTGGCGGAGGCGACAGTGTCCCGGTCGGCCCTTTAGGCTGTAGTCGGCTCGGATCCCGACGCCGCGACGGCGCCACGAGCGCCCGGCGGCGCGCATCCCCTCCGGGCCATCCACCCAGACTCGAGGAGGCGCCGTGACCGATGGCGGGCAGCAGGCGGACGACCGGCCGAAGGCGGACGTGCCCCAGGCGGACCAGAAGCCCACGGCGACCCTGACGTACCCGGGGGGTCGGGTGGAATTCCCCATCCTCCCCGCGGTCGAGGGCGCGTCCAGCATCGACATCTCGGCGCTCACGAAGAAGACGGGCCTCACGACGCTCGACAACGGCTTCGTCAACACCGCGTCGACCCGCTCGGCCATCACCTACATCGACGGCGAGCAGGGGATCCTCCGCTACCGCGGCTACCCGATCGAGCAGCTCGCGCGCCAGTCGAGCTACCTCGAGGTGGCGTGGCTCCTCATCCACGGCGAGCTCCCCACGAGCGACGAGCTCGCGGGGTTCGAGGACGACATCCGCCGCCACACGCTCCTGCACGAGGACTTCAAGGGCCTCTTCCGGGCGCTGCCGACCAACGCGCACCCCATGTCGGTGCTGTCGAGCGCGGTCTCCGCGCTCTCGACCTACTACGAGGACTCGCTGAGCGTGCACGACCCCGAGCAGGTCGAGATCTCGACGCTGCGCCTGCTGGCGAAGCTGCCGGTCATCGCGGCGTACGCGCACAAGAAGAGCCTCGGCCAGGCGTTCCTCTACCCGGACAACTCGCTGTCCTTCGTCGACAACTTCCTCCGCCTGAACTTCGGCAACAACGCGGAACGCTACGAGGTCGATCCCGTCGTCAGCCGCGCGCTCGAGCGCCTGCTGATCCTGCACGAGGACCACGAGCAGAACGCGTCGACGTCGACCGTGCGGCTCGTCGGATCCACCGAGGCGAACATGTTCTCCTCCGTCTCGGCCGGCATCGGCGCGCTCTTCGGCCCGCTGCACGGCGGCGCGAACGAGGCCGTGCTCGCCATGCTCGGCCGCATCCGCGACTCCGGCGAGGGCGTCGACCGCTACGTCGAGCGCGTGAAGAACAAGGAGGACGGCGTCCGCCTCATGGGCTTCGGGCACCGCGTCTACAAGAACTTCGACCCGCGCGCCCGCCTCGTGAAGGAGAGCGCCGACGAGGTGCTCGCGGCCCTCGGGATCCAGGACCCGCTGCTCGACATCGCCAAGGAGCTCGAGGCGGTCGCGCTCGCGGACGACTACTTCATCGAGCGGAAGCTCTACCCGAACGTGGACTTCTACACGGGCGTCATCTACAAGGCGATGGGCTTCCCCACGCGCATGTTCACGGCGCTGTTCACCATCGGGCGCCTGCCCGGCTGGATCGCGCACTGGCGCGAGATGAACGAGGACCAGGCCACGAAGATCGGCCGTCCGCAGCAGCTCTACATCGGCCAGCCCGCGCGCGACCTGCCGCCGCGCGACTAGCCCGGCGAGCATCGCCGCCGCTCCCGAAGAGGGGGCGCCCGGAGGCCGCCGACCCGTGTACCCGCGCGGATCGGCGACCTAGACTCGTCTCACAGCGAGAGATCCATCCGCCGCCCGCAACAGCCCCTGCCGTCGGTCCCGACCCGAAGAGGGGGCCATGGCCAGACGCCTGCCGTCCGCCCCGCCGGTGCTGCCGGGGTTCACGTACGTGACGGTCCTCGGTTCCGGGGGCTTCGCCGACGTGTTCCTCTACGAGCAGGACATGCCGCGCCGCCAGGTCGCCGTGAAGGTGATGCTGGCCGAGATCGTCACCGACCGCCTGCGCGCGATGTTCCGCGCCGAGGCCGACCTCATGGCGCAGCTCAGCGCCCACCCGTCCGTGCTGACGGTGCACCAGGCGTCCGTCGCCGCCGACGGCCGCCCGTACCTCGTGATGGAGCTGTGCTCGTCGAGCCTCAGCGACCGGTACCGGCGCGAGCCGCTGGGCGTCGCGCAGGTGCTGCGCGTGGGGATCCGCATCGCGAGCGCCGTGGAGACCGCGCACCGCGCGGGCGTGCTGCACCGCGACATCAAGCCCGCGAACATCCTCACGACCGCGTTCGGGCACCCCGTGCTCAGCGACTTCGGCATCGCCTCGACGCTCGAGGACGCGGCCGCGACCGACGCCGTGGGCCTCTCCATCCCGTGGTCGGCGCCCGAGGTGCTCGCCGACGAGAGCCCCGGCACCGTGCGGAGCGAGGTGTGGTCGCTCGCGGCGACCGTGTACTCGCTGCTCGCCGGCCGCAGCCCGTTCGAGGTGCCCGGCGGGCAGAACGCGCCGGCGGACCTCGTGGCCCGGATCCAGAAGGCGCGGCCCCTGCCGACCGGGCGCGCCGACGTGCCCGAGCGGCTCGAGCTGGTGCTGCGCCGCGCGATGTCCCGGCAGCCGTCGGCCCGGCCCGAGTCGGCGCTCGCGTTCGTGCGCGAGCTCCAGGCGGTGGAGGCGGAGCTGCGGCTCGCGCAGACGCCGCTCGAGGTCGCGAGCGAGGAGTGGGCGTCGGCCGTGGCGGCCGCCGTCGACGAGGACGACGACCCGACGCGCGTGCGCGGCATCGCGCAGGTGGATCCGGGGACGACCGGGCCGGGCGGGCGAGGCGGCGCGGGTGGCCTGCGGCGTGCCCGGCGGAAGGCGCCGCCGGCGGCCGCGCGCCCGGCGGCCGGGGCCGCGCGTCCCGGCGCGCCGACGACCGCGTCCGAGCCGGTGCGCGCGGGATCCGCGTCCACCTCCCTCGGCCGGTCGGGATCCGGTCCCGTCGGCGCGAGCACCCCGGCCCGACCCGCCGTCGCCCGCCGGCGCGCGTTCTTCGCCCGGCACCGCGTCGCGATCGCGGCGGCGGCGGCCGGCGCGGTCGTCGCGAGCGTGACCGTGGGCGTGCTGCTCGGCGGGTCGGGCGGCACCGCGGCGCGCGACATCCCGGTGGTGGGCGAGATCCGGGCGTCCGCGACCGCCGACGGCGTCCTGTTCTCCTGGGGCGACCCCGGGCTCGGCCCTGACGACGCGTACCAGGTGGTCCGCGACGGCGGGCTGCCGAGCACGCAGCGCGACACGACCTTCCGCGTGACGGCCGGCGCGTCGGACGCCGCGGGCGCGGGCGAGCGGGCCTGCATCCGCGTCACCGTCACACGCGACGGCATCGCCGGGGACGCGTCGACCGAGAAGTGCGCGGAGCTCCCGCGATGATCCGCGAGTGGATCCGCCGCCACCGCCAGGCCGCGACGACCGTCACCGGCGGGGCCGTCGTGCTCGCGCTCCTCACGGGCTTCGCGCTCGTGTCGGACGGCTACCAGGCGCAGCGCGTCGACCTCGACGACGGATCCGTGTGGGTCGTCAACTCCGCGCAGCAGGCGATCGGCCGCGCCAACACGGCCGTGCTCGAGCTCGACAGCGTCGTCGACTCCCGCAGCGAGGACATCGACGTGCTGCAGGCCGGATCCACCGTGCTGCTCGCCGACCGCGGCAGCTCGCGCCTCGACGTGGTCGACGACGCGACGAGCGAGGTGGTCGACACCGCGCCGCTGCCCGCGGGCGCCGAGGTCATGCTGGCGGGATCCCGCGCCGCGATCCTCGTGCCGGCGACCGGCCAGCTGTGGCTCGTGCCGGTCGCCGGCCTCTCGGCGTTCGACGCCGCGAGCGCGCCCACGCTGATCCTCGGGGCCGACGCCGTCGCGTCGATGGGCGACGACGGCACGCTCCTCGTGTACTCGGCCGCGACGGGGACGCTGTCGCGCATCCAGGCCGACACGGACGACACCGTGCGGGCGACGGTGGACGTCGGCCCCGTCGGCGCGCCCGTGGCGGAGGCGGCCGACGCGCCCGCCGACCCCGCGGCCGCCCTCGCCGGCGAGACCGTGCAGGCGGGGGATCCGGGCCGTCCCGCCGGGCAGCGCCTCGCGCTCACCTCCGTCGACGGCCACTGGGCGCTGTACGACGCCGACGCGCGCGCCCTCCTCGTCGACGGGCGGACGGTCGACCTCGCCGGATCCGTCGCCGCCGACGCGCGCGTCGGCCTCCAGCGCGCGTCGTCGGGCGGCAGCGGCGTGCTCGTCGCCCACTCGGGCGGGCTCGTCGAGGTGCCCGTCGCGGGCGGGGACCCGGTCGTCGTGAGCGGCGACGCGCGCGGGGAGCCCGCGCGTCCCGTCCGCGTCGCCGGCTGCGAGTACGCGGGCTGGACCGACGGATCCGGCTGGCAGCGCTGCCTCGCCCCGGCGGCCATGGCGGGCGAGGGCGAGCAGGACGCCCGGCGCACGGCGGCGGGCGCCACGAGCGGCATCGGATCCATGCCGCAGCAGGCCGCCCTGCGCTTCGTGGTCGACGGCGCGCGCGTGGTGCTCAACGACACGCGCGGCGGCACCGCCTGGGCCGTGCAGCGCGACGCGGGCCTCATCGACAATTGGTCGGACCTCATCGACCGCGACCGCTCCGACACCGTCGTCGAGCAGAACACCGCGGACACCCCGCCCGAGACCGACCGCGTGCAGCAGCCGCCCGTCGCGGTCGACGACGACCTCGGGGCGCGGCCCGGCCGCACCACCGCGCTGCCCGTGCTCCTCAACGACCACGACCCGAACGGCGACGTGCTCGTGATCGACTCCGTCACGCCCGTGGACGCCGAGGTCGGCGCGGTCGACATCGTGGACGAGGGACAGGGCCTCCAGCTCGCGCTCGCCGCGGGCGCGACCGGCACGGTGCGGTTCTCCTACGTCGTGAGCGACGGGCGCGGCGGCACCGCCACCGCCGACGTGCGCGTGGCCGTCCGCGCACCCGACGCGAACGCGCCGCCCGTGCAGGTGCGGCCCGCGACCGGCGCCGTCGCGGAGGGCGACCGGCTGCAGACCGACGTGCTGGGCGGCTGGTACGACCCCGACGGGGATCCGATGTACCTCACGCGCGCGAGCGTCGCCGCTCCCGACGCCGTCAGCTGGAAGCCCGAGGGCCGCGTGGTCTACACGGACGCCGGGGCCGGCGGCGACACCCGCACGGTCGCGCTGCAGGTGTCCGACGGGCGCGAGGAGGGCTCGGGCGAGCTGGTCGTCACGGTGCGCCGCGCCGGGGATGTGCCACTCGTGGCCGAGGGGTTCGTCGTGCAGGCGTCGCTCGGGCGCGAGATCACCGTGGAGCCGCTCACGCACGCGCGCGGCGGGAGCGGCGCGATCCGGCTGGCGGCCGTGCCCGCGCGGGCCGGGCTGCAGATCACGCCGGACCTCGAGGCCAGCACCTTCCGGCTCGAGGGCGGCCAGGCGGGCACGCACCTCGTCGAGTACACGGTGACCGACGGGCGGACCGCCGCCACGGGCGTGGTGCGGGTCGAGGTGCGCGGCGCCCCCGCGTCCGACGGCCGGCCCGTGACCGTGCCGCACACCGTGTTCGTGCGCGCCCTGCAGGCCCAGGACGTGGACGTGGACGTGCTCCAGACCGACTTCGACCCCGCGGGCGGCGTGCTCGTGATCACCGACGCGGTCTCGCCCGGGGACGCGGTGGGCGTGCGCGCGGAGGTCGTCGGGCAGCGGCTCGTGCGGATCAGCCTGACGCGGCCGCTCGACGGGCCCGTCGACGTCGCGTACCGCGTGAGCAACGGCGTCGCCGAGGCGACCGGCGTGATCACCGTGATCGAGGTGCCCGAGCCCGCCGTGCGCCAGCCGCCCGTCGCGACCGACGACCGCGTGGCCGTGCGCGTGGGCGACGCCGTGGACATCCCCGTGCTCGCCAACGACGAGCAGCCCGACGGCGACCGGCTGCGCCTCGACCCCGTGCTCGTGGATCCGCTCCCCGAGGGCGCGGGCCTGCTCGTCGCGAGCGAGGACCGCCTCCGCTACCTCGCGCCCGACCGCACGGGCGACTACACGGCCGTCTACCGCGCCGTCGCGCCCGACGGCCAGTGGGCGACCGCGACCCTCACGGTCTCCGTGCGCGAGGCCGACGTGGCGACCAACGCGGCGCCCGTGCCGCGCCCGCTCACCGCGCGCGTGCTCGCGGGCGAGACCGTGCGGATCCCCGTGCCGCTCACCGGCATCGACCCCGACGGCGACTCGGTGCGGCTCCTCGGGCAGGACACCGGTCCCGAGAAGGGCCAGGTCGTCGAGGTCGGGCCGGACTGGATCGACTACCAGGCGGGCGACTACTCCACCGGCACCGACGCGTTCGCGTACGCCGTGGTCGACGGGCTGGGCGCGCGGGCGACCGGCACGATCCGCGTGGGCATCAGCACGCGCGTCGCGGGCGCCAGGAACCCCGTCGCGACCGCCGACACCGTGACCGTGCGGCCCGGCCGCGTGCTCCGCGTGCAGGTGCTCGCCAACGACACGGATCCGGACGGCGGGGCGCTCGAGCTCGTGTCGGTGCAGCCGCAGGCCGAGGGGCTCGTCGCGGGGCTCGACGGCGACACCGTGCGCGTCGTCGCGCCCGAGCAGGCGGGCCGCTACGGCTTCGTCTACGGCGTGCGGAACGCCCGCGGCGGCAGCGACGAGGCGTTCCTCACCGTGATCGTGGATCCCGCCGCGCTGCCTACCCGCCCGATCGCGCGCGACACGGTGCTCCAGCTGTCCGACGTGCTCGACCGGTCGAGCGTCGACGTCGACGTGATGCGCAACGTCTTCTCCGCGGAGGGCGACGCGTCGTCGCTCGTGCTCGCCGTCGGCGCGGGCTACGAGGACGTGGCGCGCGTGACGCCCGACGGCCGGATCCGCGTCGAGGTGGGCGACGAGCGCCGCATCGTCCCGTTCACCGTCGCGCAGCCGGACGACCCGTCCATCTCCGCGACGGCGTTCGTCTGGGTCCCCGGCTTCGCGGACACGCTGCCGCAGCTGCGCGTCGGCGAGCCCCGGCCCACGGTGGCGAGCGGCGAGCGGCGAGCGGCTCGTGGTCGAGCTCGACGAGCAGGTGGTCGCGGCGGGCGGGCGCGCGGTGCGGATCGCCGACCCGAACTCGCTCTCGGCGACCCACGCCGACGGGCCCGTGGAGCTCGTGGACGAGGAGACCATCGCCTACCGGAGCGAGCCGGGGTACTTCGGGCCCGCGGCGATCTCGTTCACGGTGACCGACGGATCCGGCGACGGCGGGCGCACCGCCGCGCTCGTGCTGCCGATCACGGTGACGCCCACCGAGAACCAGCCGCCCGTGTTCACGGGCGCGGTCATCGACCTCGAGCCCGGGCAGTCCAAGGACGTCGACCTCGGCCGCCTCACCACCTACCCGTACCAGGACGACCGCGGGCAGCTCGCGTTCGCGCTGGAGGGGGCGGTCGCCGCCGGGTTCCGCGCGTCGGTGGACGGCGGCACGCTCCGCATCTCCGCCGACGAGGGCATCGCGACGGGCCAGGCCGCGTCCTTCCCCGTGAGCGTGCGCGACGCGACGCAGACCGGCCGCGCGGGCCGCGTCGACCTCCGCGTCGTGCCGTCGACGCGCCCGCTCGCGCAGCCCGCGACCGACGAGGGGACCGTGACGCGCGGATCCGCCACCTCCGTCGACGTGCTCGCCAACGACCAGGCGGGCAACCCCTTCCCGGGCACGCCGCTGACGGTCGCCTCCATCCGCGGCGCCGACGGCGCGAGCCTCCCCGCGGGCGTCACCGTGACGCCGTCCGACGACCGCGCGACCCTCGCCGTGCGCGCGTCCGCCGACGCCGAGCCCGGCGACGTGCGCGTGCAGTACGAGGTGCGCGACGCCACGGGCGACGCGGGCCGGGCGGCGTTCGGCTCCGTCGTGATCCACGTGCAGGACCGCCCGGGGCCCGTCTCGGCCCTCCGCGCCTCCGGCTTCGCGGACCGCTCGCTCACGGTGGCGTTCGAGCCGGGCGCCTTCAACGGATCCGCCATCACGGGCTACCAGGTGCGCGTCCTCCGCGGCGGCACGGCGACCGCGACCGTCACCTGCCCGTCGACGACGTGCACCGTGCCGACGCCCGGCAACGGACCGGGGAGCTCCGTGCAGGTGGAGGTCTCCGCGGTGAACGGCGTGGGCGCCTCGGACCCCGTGTCGATCTCGGGCCTCTGGTCGGACGTGCTCCCGGCCTCGCCCGCGGGCCTCGCCGTCGAGCCGCTCGTCGACGGGGTGCGCGTCTCGTGGCAGCCGTCGGCCGTGCCGTCGTCGTCGAGCCCCGTCACGCAGTACGTCGTGGGCGTGGGCGGCATCGCCCGGCAGGTCGCGGCGGACGCCACGAGCATCGAGGTGCGGGATCCATCGCTCGTCGCCGAGGTGCCCGTCGCCGTCTCGGTGGCCGCGCGCAACAGCGCCCAGGTGCAGGACGGCACCGCGTGGCTCGCCGCCACCGCGACCGGCACGCCGCGCGGCGCCCCGACCGCGACCGGCGCGCCCTCCGCGGTCGCCGACCCGGCCGACGAGACGCGCGTGACCGTGTCGTGGCCGGCGTTCCAGGGCCAGGGCGTCGACGGGATCCGCTACCTCGTCGCCGCGTACGCCCCGGGGTCCGCGCCCGGCTGCTCCGTGCCGACCGAGGGCGTGTCGCCGTGGCAGGCCGACCACGGCCCCGCGGTCGACGTGGGCGGCGCGACCAGCCACGTGTTCACGGGCCTCGCCACGGACCAGCCCGTCGCGTTCGCGGTGCTCGCCGCCAACAGCCAGGGCTGCACGGTCGTCGAAGCAGGCCAGCTCACGCCGCGCACGGCGCCGTCCACGCCCGTCGTCACGGTCGACCTGCCGCGCGCGGACCGGGGGAGCGACGGCGTGTTCCGCGCGGTCCTCGCGGGCGCCCGCTACCGGCCGGGCAGCGCGTCCGCGTCCGCCCAGCTGCTGTACCGCGTCGACGGGCAGGGCGACGGCGTGCCCGTCGGCGTCGGCCAGGCGCTCACCCTGCCGCGCACGGGCGCCGGCGCGACGATCCAGGTGCGCGTGGTCGAGGACTCGGGTGACGGGCGCCCGCGCTCGAGCGGCTGGTCGGCTCCCGTCTCCGCCGGCACCGCGGTCGACGCGCGCGCGGGCGACGTGCGGTCGACGACCGACGAGGCGGGCGTCACGACCTTCTCCTGGACCTCGATGCCGCCGGCGGTGGCCGGCTTCGGGCGCGGCGGCGACGGCGGCGGGTACGCGCGCAGCGAGCGGCGCTGCGGCGGCCAGGGCGCGTGGGCCGACGCGTCCTCGGGCGCGGCCGGATCCTGCACGGTCCCGGCGGGCGGCGAGCGGATCCTCGAGGTGCGCGTCACCGCGAACTCGGGCACCCTGTACACGTACGCCCACCGCGGATGACGGCCGAACCCGCGGCCATCCCGCCGGACGACGCGGCCGCACCCGAGAGGCACGCCCCCATGACGATGACCGCCGACGAGGCCCGCGCCTTCCAGGACGAGTTCGCGCGGCTCGTGCGCAACGTGGAGCAGGTGCTGCTCGGGAAGTCGCACGTGGTGCGCCTCGCCTTCACGGCCATGGTCACGGGCGGCCACCTCCTGCTCGAGGACGTGCCCGGCACCGGCAAGACCTCGCTCGCGCGCGCGATGGCGCAGACCGTCGACGGCACGCACAGCCGCGTCCAGTTCACGCCCGACGTGCTGCCCGGCGACATCACGGGCGTCAGCGTCTACGACCAGCGCACGGGCGACTTCGAGTTCCACCGTGGGCCGGTGTTCGCGAGCATCGTGCTGGCCGACGAGATCAACCGCGCGAGCCCGAAGACCCAGTCCGCGCTCCTCGAGGTGATGGAGGAGGGCCGCGTCACGGTCGACGGCACGCCGTACGACGTGGGGCACCCGTTCATGGTCATCGCGACCCAGAACCCCGTCGAGCAGGCGGGCACCTACGCGCTGCCCGAGGCGCAGCTCGACCGGTTCCTGCTGCGCACCTCCATCGGGTACCCCGACCACGAGTCGATGCTGCGCATCCTGCAGGGCGCGTCCGTGAGCGCCCACGACGTGACGCTCGCGCCCGTCGCGACGGCCGCCTCCGTGCGGGATCTGCAGGAGCGCGCGGGGACCGTGCACGTGGATCCCGCGGTCGCCGACTACGTGGTGCGCCTCGTCGACGCGACCCGCACCGCGCCCGAGGTGCGGCTGGGCGCGAGCGTGCGCGGCGCCCTCGCGCTCGTGCGCGCGTCCCGCACGTGGGCCGCCGCCGACGGCCGGCACTACGTGGTGCCCGACGACGTGAAGGCGCTCGCCGAGCCCGTGCTCGCGCACCGCCTGCTGCTGGATCCCGAGGCCGAGTTCGACGGGGTCACGCCCACGAGCGTGCTGTCGCAGATCCTCATCGAGACCGCGCCGCCGCGCGACGGGCACGCGGGGGCGGCGCCGACCGCGGCCGGCGCGCGTGCTGCGGGCGCGCACGCCGCGCACGCCGCGCACGCCGCGGGCGCCGCGGGCGCGCGGCCGGGCGGATGAGCGCGGTCGGGACGCGCGGCGCGGCCGCCGGGTCGGATCCCGCCGACGTCGCCGCCGCCGCTCCCGCTCCCGCGCCCGCGCCCGCGCCATCGGCCGAGGTAGTCCCGCCGCGGAACGCCCTCGCGCGCCTCGTCGCGGTCGTCACGCCGCTCGGCCGGGTCGTCGCGCTGGCGGCGGTCGTCGCGGGCGCCGTCGGCTACGCGCTCGGCTGGCGCGAGCTCGTCGCGGTCGCGTGGACCGGCGCCGCGCTCTGGGTCATCGCGCTGCTGCACCTCGTCGGATCCTCCGGGGTCGAGGTCTCTCTGCGCCTGCCGCGCGACCGCGTGGTCGCGGGGGAGCGCGCGCCCGCGACCGTCGCCGTCCGGAACCCGCTGCGCCGCCGGGCCGTCGGCCTCACGGTCGAGGTGCCGGTCGGATCCGGGCTCGCCGAGGTCCACGTGCCCTCCCTCGCGCACGGCCACACCCACGAGGACGTGTTCGTCGTGCCCACCTCGCGCCGCGGCGTGATCGCGCTCGGCCCCGCGCGCATCGTGCGCGGCGACCCGATCGGCCTGGTGCGCCGCGAGTCCGCCGAGGCCGCCGCGACCCGGCTGCTCGTGCACCCGCGCACGCTCGCGATGCCCAGCACGAGCACGGGCTTCGTCCGCGACCTCGAGGGCCGCGCCACGCGCGACCTCACCGACAGCGACGTGTCGTTCCAGTCGCTCCGCGAGTACGTGCCGGGCGACCCGGTGCGGCACATCCACTGGCGCTCGACCGCCAAGACCGGCGTGCACATGGTGCGGCGGTTCGAGGAGACCCGGCGGAGCCACATCATGGTCGCGCTGTCGCTGCACGCGGGCGACTACGGGGACGGCGCCCCGGGCCCGGACGCGGCGGGCGGCGCCGCGGGCATTCCCCCGGGCGGCACCACGGTCGCGGCGGGATCCGCGGCGGGCGCGCTCGCCGCATCCACCGCCGACGCCGAGTTCGAGCTGGCCGTGAGCGTCGTCGGATCCCTGGGCGCGCGCGCCATCGTCGACGCGCGCACCCTGCAGGTCGTCGCGAGCGCCGACCGGTCGGCGCGGCGCGCGCGTCGCCTCCCGACCGTGCCCACGCTGCCCGGCCTCGCCCGCACCGTGGCGCGCCCGGCCCCGCCCGGATCCCGCTCCGCGCGCCTCCGCCGCCTCGCCACCGTCACGCGCGACCGCCTCCTCGACGACCTCGCCGAGATCGGCGCGTCCGACCGCGCGGCGTCGCTCGTCGAGCTGGCGCGCGCCGCGGCCGACGAGGTCGCGGGCGTCTCCGTCGTCTTCCTCGTCTGCGGCACCGGGGCGGCGCCCGCCGCGATCCGCGCGGCCGCCGTCGGCTTCCCGCCCGGCGTGCAGGTGGTCGCGGTCGTCTGCGACCCCGAGGTCGAGCCGGGCCTCCGTCGCCTCGGCGACCTGTCGGTCCTCACGATCGGCTACCTCGATGACCTGCGCGGCGCCCTGCAGCGGAGCGCGTCGTGAGCGCGCGGGCCTCCGGGGCCGGCCGCCGCCCGGCCGCCGGACGCGACGCCGGCCGCCCCCGCGTCCCCGCCGGATCCCGCGACCCCGGCCGCACGCTCGTCCCCGTCGTCGCGATCGCGCTCCTCACCGGCCTCGCCGCGGCCGCCTTCTGGCCCGTCTACCGCGACGCGTCGTTCGTCCGCATGGCGGCGATCACGCTGGTCGTCGGCGCGCTCGTCGCGGTCGCGGGCGCGCGGTACCGCTGGGGGAGCGCGGTCGTGGCGGGCGCGGTCGTTGTCGCGTTCCTCGCGCTCGGGATGCCGCTCGCGGTCCCCACCGGCGCGGTCGACGGCTGGCGCCCCACGCTCGCGGGCCTCGGCGAGCTCGTCGAGGGCGCGTCGCTCGGCGTCGTGCGGCTCGTGACCATCGCGCTGCCGGTCGGGGACTACCAGGCGCTGCTCGTGCCCGCGTTCGCGCTCGTGCTGCTGGGATCCGTGATCGGCGTCTCGGTGGCGCTGCGCACCCGGCGGCCGGAGCTCGCGGTGATCCCCTCCCTCGTGATCCTCGTCGTCGCGGCCGCCCTCGGCCCCGACCGCAGCCAGGGCCCCGATGCGCCCGACGCCGCGGGGCTCCTCGTCCCGGTCGCGCTCGCCTGGCTCGCGGCCGCGCTGCTGTGGATCGCGCGCTGCCGCTGGCGCCGCCGCCACCGCGCGGTGCGCCGCCTGGGCCGGCAGGCGGGGATCCCGGTGGAGTCGGCGTCCGACCGCCGCCGCTCGGGCACGCGCGCCGGCGCGTCCGCGGTCGTCGTGCTCGCGGTCGCGCTCGTCGCCGGCGTCGCCGCCACGGCCGCCGCCCCTCCTGGCGCGTCCCGCACGGGCCTGCGCTCCACGGTCGAGCAGCCGTTCGACCCGCGCGAGCAGGTCAGCCCGCTCTCGTCCTTCCGCACCTACTGGAAGGCGCCGACGGTCGACGACACGCTGCTCACGGTCCAGGGCCTCCCGGCGGGCGGACGCGTGCGCCTCGCCGCCCTCGACACGTACGACGGCGTCGTCTACGGCACGGGCGGCGCGCGCGGGAGCGTCGACGCGTCGCGCACGGGCCAGGCCTCCGGCACCTTCGCGCGCGTGCCGTACCGGCTCGACCAGCAGGGCGTCCCGGGCGACCACGTCACCCTCGACGTCGTCGTGGACGCCTACCGCGGCGTGTGGCTACCGGGCGCCGGCCGCCTCGAGCGCATCGCCTTCGCGGGCGACGACGGCGGCCGTCTCGCGGACTCCTTCTACTACGACGACGCGACCGCCACCGGGGCCGTGATCGGCGGCCTGGCCGCGGGCGACGCGTACGAGATCGAGGCCGTCGTCGCGTCGACGCCGCCGCTCGAGGCGCTCGCCGACGAGCGCCCGGGCGACGCGGTCGCCCCGCGGCCCACGGGCGTGCCCGACGAGGTCGCCGCGCGCGTGGAGGCGTCCACCGCCGCCCCCGACGGCGCGACCGCGGGCGGCACCGACGCGGGCGCCGGCACCTCCGCGTCGCCCGGCGCGCAGCTCGTCGCCGCGATCTCCGCCCTCCGCGCCGACGGGTACGTCAGCCACGGCGTCGGCGACGCGCCCTTCAGCCGGTCGGGCCACTCGGCCGAGCGGATCGCCGACCTCCTCACGACGCGCCCCATGCTGGGCGACGCGGAGCAGTACGCGGTCGCGGCCGCCCTCCTGGCCGACGACATCGGCTTCCCCGTCCGCGTCGTCATGGGGTTCGCGCCCGGCGAGGCGGCCGTGCGGGAGGCGCTCGGCGGGCCGGTGCGGATCCAGGGGTCCGACGTCACCGCCTGGATCGAGGTCGACACGGCGTCGTCCGGCTGGGTCGCGGTGGATCCGAACCCGCCTGTCCGCGACGTCCCCGACGCCCTGCCCGACGAGCCCACGGAGGTCGCGCGCCCGCAGACCGTGCTGCCGCCGCCCGTCGAGGAGCAGGCCGAGCCGGAGGACCGCACGCCGCCGGACGCGAGCCGCGACGACCGCCCCGAGGCGGATCCCGCGCTCCAGGCCGTGCTCGCCGCCGTGCGCGTCGCCGGCTGGTCGCTGCTCGGGCTCGGGCTCGCGGCGTCGCCCGTCCTCGCCGTGGTGGGCGCCAAGGTCGCGCGCCGACGTCGGCGACGCCGGGCGGCGGCGGCCCGCGACCGGGTCGGCGGCGCGTGGGACGAGTTCCGCGACGGCGCGCTCGACCGCGGCCTCGTGCCGCCCGTCGCGGCCACGCGGCGCGAGGTGGCGCGGCTCGTGGGCGTGGGCGGCGCGCGCGGGCTCGCGGACGTGGCCGACGAGTCGGCCTTCGCGCCGGGCGACGTGCCCGGTCCGCTGGCCGACGCCGCCTGGCGCCGCGTCGACGAGCTGGCCGCGCGCATGGACGCGGGGCGGACCCGCGGGCAGCGGCTCCGGGCGATGGTGTCGCTCGCGTCGCTGCGGCGGGCGGGCGGGACCGGCGGGCGGGCGAGACGGCGGACTCCGCGGCCCTGACGGCTCCTCCCCAGGGGCCTCCCGCGTGCCGCGTCCACGAGTCAGGCCCGCCTCGCCGCGATGCGCCCACGCACCTGGTGTCCTGGCCCGGTGGACATCTCCCCGCCCCCGTCGCCCGCGCCCGCTCCGCCGCCCCCGTTCCCCGTGCTCGGCGTCGCCGCGCCCCTCGTCGTCAGCGTCGCCGTGTGGGCCGTCACGCGCTCGCCGTACGCGCTGCTGTTCGCGGCGCTCGGCCCCGTGGTCGCCGTCGCGGGCGTCGCCGACCAGCGCATCTCCGGCCGCCGCTCGGCCCGTCGCGTCCAACGGGAGTCCCGCGCCGCGGTCGCGCGCCTGCACGACGAGGTGCGGGCGCGCGTCGCCGCCGCCCGCGTCGCCCTGCGGTCGCGGGCGCCGTCCGCGCGCGAGATCCTCGACGGCGGCGCCAACCCCGCGCTCCTCTGGCGGGCGGATCCGGGCGACGACGGCGCGCTCCCGATCGCGCTCGGCACGGGCGATGCGCCGAGCGGGATGGTCTGGCGGGGCGATCCGGACGCGCGCGTGCCCGAGGCCGACGGCCGGGACGGATCCGGTGCGCTCCGGCGCCTCCTGCGGCGGGGCACCGCGCGGTCTCGAGCCGGGGGCGCACCGGCGCGCGACCCCGCGCGGTGGGCGGACCTCGTCCGCTGGATCCCCGACGCGCCCGTCCTCGTGTCCGCCGCCGGCGGCCTCGGGCTACGCGGCGCCCCCGCCCTGGTCGCCCCCGTGCTCCGGGGCGTCGTCGTCCAGCTCGTGCACGCCCTCCCTCCGGACGACCTGCGCATCGCGTCGCGCCCGGCGGGGCCCGAGTGGGACTGGCTCGAGCGGCTCCCGCACGCGGCCGACGGGCTGCGCGAGGAGCGTCCCGGCGCGGACCGCCTCGCCGCGCAGGGCTCCGCGCCGGGCGAGCCGGGAGCCGCGGCGATCCGGCTCGTGCTCGGCGCGCGGGAGGTCGTGCTCGCCGCAGCGCCGCGGGTCGAGTCGCTCCCGGCCGCGTGCCGCACGGTGCTCGACGTCCGCGGCCCCGGCACGGCGCGGATCCTCGCGGCCGACGCCGTCCCCGACGCCCTCGCCTCCCCGCCCTCCGCGGATCCGGCGGTGCCCGGCCTCCCCGCCCAGGGCGGAGACGGGATCCCGATCCCGCGCCTCACCCGCACCGGCCTCGTCCGTCCCGACCTCGTGTCGCTCACGGAGGTGGAGCGCCTCGCGGACGAGCTCGCCGACCTCGCGCGCCGGCGCGGGCTCGCGGCGGCGCGGGCGCCCCTCCCGTCGCGCGTGCCCTTCGCGGAGCTGCCGATCGGCGGCGGCCCCGACGCCGCCGGGGGCGCGGGCCCGGCTCGGCGTCCGGGCACCCTCGCGGCGGTCATCGGGGTCGGGCACGCCGGTCCCGTGGCCGTCGACCTCGTCGCGGACGGCCCGCACGCGGTCGTCGCGGGCACCACCGGCAGCGGCAAGAGCGAGCTCCTCGTCACGTGGATGGCGGCGCTCGCCGCGGCGCATCCCCCGGAGGAGGCCACCGTGCTCCTCGTCGACTTCAAGGGCGGCGCGGCCTTCGACCCGCTGCTCGTCCTGCCGCACGCCGTGGGCCTCGTCACCGACCTCGACGGCCAGGGCGCGCGCCGCGCGCTGGAGAGCCTGCGCGCGGAGGGCCGGCACCGCGAGCGCGTGCTCCGCGACGCCGGCGCCCGCGACGTCGACGACCCCGCCGCGGCGGGCGCCCTGCCGCGCCTCGTCATCGTCGTCGACGAGCTGGCCGCGCTCCTCGCCGACCAGGACGGCCTGCACGAGGTCGTCGCCGACATCGCCGCCCGGGGTCGCTCGCTCGGCATGCACCTCGTGCTCTGCACCCAGCGCCCCGCCGGCGTCGTGCGCGACGCGGTGCTCGCCAACTGCGACCTCCGCCTCTCGCTCCGCGTCAACAACGAGGCGGACAGCCGGGCGCTCCTCGGCACCGTCGAGGCGGCCCGCCTCGCCGACGCGCCCGCGGGCCGGTGCCTCGTCGGAGCGCACGGCGTCCCGGCGCGCCCGTTCCAGGTGGCGGTCACGACGTCGGACGACCTCGCCCGCATCGCCGCGGTCCGCGCGACGGCCGTTCCCGTGCGGCGCCCGTGGCTGGATCCGCTGCCCGCGTCCGTCCCGCTCGCCGACCTCGCCGCGGTGCCGCCCCTCGTGCGGCACGGGCCCGCGGTGGCCGACGGCGCTGCGCCCGCCGTCCCGTTCGCCCTCGTCGACCTCCCCGCGGAGCAGCGGCGGGCGACGGCCGCGTGGTGCCCCGCGACCGACGGCCACCTGCTCGTCGTCGGCGGTCCGGGATCCGGCCGCAGCACGTGCCTGCGCACCATCCGGGCATCGGCCGCGGCGGCCGGCGTCGAGGTGCTCCGCGTGCCCCCGGACGCGGAGGGCTGCTGGGACGCGGTCGCCGCCGTCGTGGCCCGCGTCCGTGACCCCCACGGCCCGCGCGGGCCGCTCCTCGTGCTGGCCGACGACCTCGACGTCGCCGTCTCCCGCGTGGAGCCCGACCACCAGGCCGCCCTGCTCGAGGGGCTGGCCGCCGTCGTCCGGGAGGGGCCGCACGTCGGGGTGGCGCTCGCCGTCTCGGCCCGTCGCGCCGGCGGGCCGCTCCAAGCGGTGGCGGCCGCCGCGGGACCGCCGGTGATCCTCGCGCTCCCGACCCGGCAGGAGCACGTGCTGGCCGGCGGCGAGAGCCGTCTCTTCGACGCCCACGCCGTGCCCGGTGCGGGGGAGTGGCGCGGCGAGCGGATCCAGGTGGCCCGGCCGCCCGAGGTCGGGACGCCGTCCGCCTCGCGTGCGGAGGCCACCCGCCCGCCGGGGCTCGCGGACCCCGCGCCCCGCGTGGTCCTCCCCGGCGACGCCGTCCACGCGCTCGTCACGCCGACGCCCGTCATCGCGGTCGCGCGCCTGCGGGAGAGCGGCGTCGACGCCGTCGAGGCCGCCCGGATCCCGCCGGGCTGGTCCTCGGATCAGCCGTTCCCCGGATCGGCCGCGGACGGCGTCGGGACGGGAGCCACGGCGCGCCCCCGGGTCGTGGTCGGGGATCCCGACGCCTGGCTGATGCGCGGTCCGCTCCTCGCGGACATCCGCCGCACCGGCGACGTCGTCCTGGAGGGCTGCACCGCGCGTGACGTGCGCACGCTCCTCCGCGTCCGTGCGGCGCCGCCGCCGCTCGCCCCGGTCCCCGGGCGGGCCTGGCGGATCACCCCCGAGGGCGAGATCCGCCGCTGCTCGTGGCCCCCGGCGACACCCGGGTCACCCGCGCCACCCGTGCGGCAGGTCGCATCGGCACCGGCGGCAGCAGCCGTCGCGGGCCCCGCGCAGCCCGTCGGGATCAGCCGATGAGCGTCGGCGACACGCGGATCTCGCCCACCGGCGCGCCGCCGCCGAGCACCACGAGGTCGAGCTCGGGGCGCACGCGCTCCACGTCGTCCCCCGTGATCGCACCCGCCCGGGCCAGCAGCTCGAGCGCCACGATGGTGGACGCCCGCAGGCTGCCGTCGAGCGTCTTGGAGGCCACGGTCGTGCCGTCGGGGGCGGTCATGATCATGATCCCCTCGGCCCCGCCCTTGGCGAAGAGACCGAGCCGCTCGATCACGACCGTGTTCGCGCGGCCGGGGCCGTCGATCGCCCAGCCCTGGGCGCGCACCGCCGCCGTGAGCGCGGCCGCGTGCCGGTACAGCGCGAACGGCGAGCCGGGCGCGGAGCTCGCGATGCGGTGGATCCCGCGGGCGAGCGCCGTCAGCGACATCGCGTGCACGGGCGCACCGCACCCGTCGACGCCCGTGGTGGCGATCCGCTCGCCCGTGAACCGCTCGACCACGTCGCGGATCCGCACCTGCAGGGGGTGGTCCGGGTGCAGGTAGTCGTCGGTCGACCAGCCGTTGGTCACGCACGCCAGCAGCATCGCGGCGTGCTTGCCGGAGCAGTTCATGTACACGGGCGAGGCGGGGATCCCGGCACGCACGAGCTCGTCGCGCGCGGTCCGGTCGAGCGGCCAGTCGGCGGGGCAGCGCAGGGCGGACTCGTCGAGCTCGGCCTTCACGAGGATCCCGCGCACGACCTCCACGTGCCGCGCGGTCGCCGCGTGGCTGGCCGTGGCGAGCACGTGCTCCTCCTCGGTGAGCTCCGCGCCGCTCGCCAGCACGGCGAGGGCCTGGAACGGCTTCATGCTCGAGCGCGGGAACACGGGCGTCGCGACATCGCCGACCTCGCGGAGCACCTCGCCCCCGGGCGACAGCACGACGGCCGCGCCGATGTGGCGCGACTCCACGAAGCCGCTGCGGTCGAGCACCGCGAGCTCCACGGCGCCCTGGACGGGGATCGTCTCGACGGCTGCCGCCATCAGAGCGCCCGGAACGCGTCGGCGATCACGCCGAGGGCGTCGTCGAGCAGCTCCTCGGAGATCGCGAGGCTCGGCAGGAAGCGCAGCACGTTGCCGTACGTGCCGGCGGTGAGGATGATCACGCCGTGCGCGTGGCAGTACGCGGCGATCGCCGAGACCGCGTCCGCGTTCGGCTCCTTCGTGGTGGATCCGGTGCCGGGCTGCACGAGCTCGATCGCGACCATCGCGCCGATGCCGCGCACGTCGCCGATGATGTCGTGCTCCTCCTGCAGGTCCGCGAGCGCGTGGTGCAGGTGGTCGCCGATGCGCGTGGCCTCGTCGAGCAGCCCGTGCGTCTCGATGGCCTCGAAGACGGCGACCGCGGCGGCCGCGGCCACGGGGTTGCCGCCGAACGTGCCGCCGAGCCCGCCGGGGAGCGCGGAGTCCATGATCTCGGCGCGTCCGGTCACGCCGGCGAGCGGCAGGCCGCCCGCGATGCCCTTCGCGGTGAGCACGAGGTCGGGCACGAGGCCGAGGTGCTCGCTCGCGAAGAACCGGCCGGTGCGCGCGAGGCCCGACTGGATCTCGTCGGCGATGAAGACGACGCCGTTCGCCGTGCACCACTCCTGGAGCGCGGGGAGGAAGCCGTCGGCCGGCACCATGAAGCCGCCCTCGCCCTGGATGGGCTCCGCGACGACGCACGCGAGGTCGGTCGCGCCGATGCGCTTCTCGAGGTACGAGATGGTGCGGGCGGCGGCCTCGGCGCCCGAGAGGCCGTCGTGATACGGGTACGAGCTCGGCGCGTGGTACACGTCGCCGGCGAACGGACCGAAGCCCGTGCCGTAGGGCGAGGCCTTGTAGTTCATCGCCATCGTGAGGTTGGTGCGGCCGTGGTAGCCGTGGTCGAGCACCGCCACCGCGCGGCGGCCCGTGTGCTTGCGCGCGATCTTCACGCCGTTCTCCACGGCCTCCGCGCCCGAGTTCACGAGCACCGTGCGCTTCTCGTGCGTGCCGGGCGTGTGCTCCGCGAGCAGCTCCGCCACGCGCACGTACTCCTCGTACGGCGTCACGGTGAAGAGCGTGTGGATCACGTCGCCGAGCTGCGCGGTCGCCGCGTCCACGACCTCCTGGCGCGTGTGCCCCACGGTGGTCACGCCGATGCCGGCGCCCAGGTCGATGAAGCGGTTGCCGTCCACGTCCTCCACGATCGCGCCGTGCGCGCGGGAGACGTAGACGGGGAGGAGGGAGGAGACGCCGGGCGGCACCACGCGCTTCCGGCGCTCGTGCAGCTCGCGCGACAGCGGGCCGGGGATCTCCGTCACGATGCGTCGTTCCTGCGGCACCTGCGGGCGCGCGTCGCGGGCGGGCGCGGCGGGGGAGTCGGAGGCGGAGCCGGCAGGGGTGCCGACGCGGGCGGAGTCCAGGGTGTCTGTCATGATCCGGCGAGTTTACCCGCGCGGACGCCCGCGGCCAGGGGGTCCGCGGCCCCGTTCGCTAGCGTGATCCCATGCAGATCGAGCACCGGTACGCCCTATCCGTCGAGTGGACGGGCGACCGCGGATCCGGCACGTCCGACCACCGCTCCTACGGTCGCGACCACGTGGTCCGCGCGGCGGGCAAGCCCGACCTCCTCGGATCCGCCGACCGCTCGTTCCGCGGCGACGTCGACCGCTGGAACCCCGAGGAGACCCTCATCTCGGCGCTCGCGCAGTGCCACCTGCTCAGCTACCTGCACGCGGCCGCGACGGCGGGCGTCGTCGTCGTCGGCTACAGCGACGAGCCCACCGGCACCATGCGGCAGACGGACGGCGGCGGCGGGCACTTCGTCGAGGTCACGCTGCGGCCCGTCGTCACCGTGCGCGATCCCGCGCACGTCGAGCTCGCGACGTCGCTGCACCAGGGCGCCTCCGAGCGGTGCTTCATCGCGTCCAGCGTGAACTTCCCCGTGCACCACGAGCCGCGCACGGTGCTCGAGGCCCACGCCGGCGCCTGACCCGCCGCCCCTCCCCGCGTCCGGCTGCCCGATCCCGGTGGTCGTCCGGCACCCCTGTCAGGCGGTCCCCGGCCGCTTCGGGCAGAATGTGCGAGTCCCTCCCACATACCTGGTGCGTCCGGCGCGCCGATGAAAGCGACTCACGTGAAGCGACGCATCCCCCTCACCCTGGCCGCGGCCGCCGTCCTGGCGCTGTCCGCCTGCTCCGGCAGCGGCACGCCGGACGCGGATCCGTCCGCGAGCCCGACGGCCGGCGCACGCACCGCGGGGGCGTCCTGCATCGACACCCCGTCGGGCGACGCGTCGAAGTCGGTCAAGGTCTCCGGCGACTTCGGGAAGGCACCCGAGGTCACGGTCGACGGACCGCTCACGGTCGACACGACCGAGCGCACCGTCGTCACCGAGGGCGACGGCGAGGAGGTCGGCGCGGGCTCCACCGCGAACATCGCGCTCGCCGCCTACAACGGGAAGACCGGCGAGGCCATCGCGCAGCTCGCCTACAACGCGGACTCCCCGCTCCCGGCCACGCTGGACGACAGCGCGCTCGTCCCCGGCGTCGTCCGCGCTGTCGAGTGCACCACGGTCGGATCGCGCATCGTCGCGGTGGTCCCCGCAGCAGACGGCTTCGCCGCCGAGCAGGCGACGACGCTCGGCCTCGGCGCCGACGACCCCATCGTCATCGTGGTCGACGTGCTGAGCCAGGTCCCCACGCGCGCCGACGGCGCGGACCAGCCCGCACCGGAGGGCTTCCCGACGGTCACGCTCGCGGACGACGGCGCGCCCACCATCACCATCCCGGACGCGGCCCCGCCGACGGAGACGAAGATCGCGAACCTCAAGGTCGGCGACGGCCCCGAGGTCACCGACGGCGCCAACGTCACGGTGCAGTACACGGGCATCAACTGGAACACCAAGAAGGTCTTCGACTCGAGCTGGGACAAGGGCGGCAAGCCGGTCTCGTTCCAGACGAGCGGCGTCATCCCCGGCTTCACGAAGGCGCTCGTCGGCCAGAAGGTCGGCTCGCAGGTCATCGCGATCATCCCGCCGGCCGACGGCTACGGCGACAAGGGCCAGGGCGACGACATCGGCGGCACCGACACCATCGTGTTCGTCGTCGACATCCTCGGCACCCAGTCCGCCCCGGCCCAGTAGGAGCAGCCGTGCGCCGCGTCATCATCCTCGGATCCACCGGCTCCATCGGCGTGCAGGCCCTCGAGGTCGTCGCGCGGCACCCGGAGCTGTTCGAGGTGGTGGGGCTCGGCGCCGGCAGCAAGCGCGAGGCGCTCGCCGAGCAGGCGCGCGTCGCGGGCGTCGAGCACACGGCCCTCGGCGCGGACGAGGCCGAGCAGCTCATCCGCTCGGTCGACGCCGACGTGGTGCTCAACGGCATCACCGGATCCGTGGGGCTCGGCCCCACCCTCGCCGCGCTCGAGGAGGGCCGCACCCTCGCCCTCGCCAACAAGGAGTCGCTCATCGTCGGCGGCGAGCTGGTGCGCTCCCTCGCGGCGCCCGGCCAGCTCGTCCCCGTCGACTCGGAGCACTCGGCCATCGCCCAGGCGCTGCGCGGCGGCACGGCGGAGGAGGTCAGGCGCCTCGTCGTCACGGCGTCCGGCGGTCCGTTCCGCGGCCGGTCGCGCGCCGAGCTCGCGCACGTCACCCCGCGCGAGGCGCTCGCGCACCCCACCTGGGACATGGGCCTCGTCATCACGACGAACTCGTCGACGCTCGTGAACAAGGGCCTCGAGGTCATCGAGGCGCACCTGCTGTTCGACGTGCCCTACGAGCGGATCGACGTGGTGGTGCACCCGCAGTCGCTCGTGCACTCCATGGTCGAGTTCATCGACGGGTCGACGCTCGCGCAGGCGTCCCCGCCCGACATGCGCCTCCCCATCGCGCTCGGGCTCAACTGGCCGCACCGCATGCACGACGTCGGCGTGCCCATCGACTGGACCCGCGCCGCCACGTGGACCTTCGAACCGCTCGACGACGAGGCCTTCCCCGCCGTGCTGCTCGCCAAGCAGGTCGGCACCGCCGGATCCACGTACCCGGCCGTCTACAACGCGGCGAACGAGCAGGCCGTGCAGGCGTTCCACGCGGGGCGGGCGGGCTTCCTCGACATCGTCGACACCATTCGCCGCGTCGTCGACGCGCACGAGCCGGCGTCCGGCCCCCTCACGCGCGAGTCGCTGGCCGAGGCGGAGCGCTGGGCGCGCGCCGAGGCCGACCGGGTCCTCGGCGTCTGATCCATCCCCCCCGCGCCGTCGCGATCCAGGCAGCGACTCGTGCCGTGCGCCGATCCCGGTTCGGCGCGCATCGGCTGAGCCGCGCTCGGGGCCGAGCCCGGACGTCCCTGGCTCACCCGCGCGGGCTTACCCGCCCCGGGCTCACGCGTCCCGGCTCCGATGCACCCAGGCTCAGCCGTTCCCGGCTCAGCCGTTCCCGGGCTTGCCCGGTCCGCCGTTCCCGTTCCCCGGGTTCCCGGGCCCGGCGTTGCCGTTGCCGTTCCCGTTCCCGTTCCCGTTCCCCGGGTCGCCCGGTCCGCCGTCCTCGTCGCCCGGCGTCGGGCTCGGGGTGGGGGAGGGCGTCGCCGTGCGTGTCGGGCTCGGCGTGGGCGAGGGCGTCGGTGTCCGCGGGGGCGACGGCGACGGGCTCGGGGACGGCGAGGTCGAGGGTGCGGGGGTGGTCTCCGCCGCGTCGCGGGCGGCCTCGAGCTGCGCGCGCACCGCGTCGATCCGCGCGATCACCTCGTCGTGCCGCGCCTGATCGATCGACGAGTCGGCGAGGTCGGCCTCGACCGCCGCGCGCAGCTCCTCGAGCTGGGCGAGCGCCTTGGCGTAGTCGCCGTCGGCGGACGACCGCGTGACCGACTGCGTGCGCTGCTGGAGGTCGTCGAGCGCGCGGTCCTCCGGCGTCGACGCGCCCGCGCAGCCGGCGAGGAGGAGCACGGCGGTGGTCGCGGTCGCGAGGCCGACCGCGGCGCGTCCGCGGAGAGAGCGCCGCCGGGGGCCGTCGGTCGGGCGGGTGGATGTGCGGATCACGGGGCGTCCTCCACGCTCTTCTGCAGCTCCTCGAGGCTGGCGCCGAGGGGTCCGGGGACCGACGGGTAGGAGGTGTCCTGGGTCTGCAGCGACTGCACGGTCACGACGCCCACGACGGCCGCCGCGGCGATCAGCACGGACACGACCGCGATGCTGAGGGCCCGGCTGCCGCGTCGCTTCGCCGGGACGCGATCCGCGCCGGGTCGGGCTGCCGGGGAGCCCGCGGCCGTCGGGTCGTCCCCGCGCGCGGGAGGCGCGGCGGCGAACAGCTCGGTCCGGGCGTCCCGATCCGCGGACGGCGCGGCAGCGGCCGCACCCGCCCCGGCCACGCCGGCCCCGAAGGCGGCAGCCGCGGCGGCCGGCATCACCCGCGTTGACGTGGCCGTCGGCGCGTCCACCGCGGAGTCGGGCGCGCGCCCGGTCCGCAGCTCCGCGGCGACCTCGCGCGCGGTGGGCCGCGTCGCGGGGTCGCGCCGGGTCATGCGGCCGAGGAGGTCCACCCACGAGGCGCCGAGGCGGGCCGGGATCTCGGGGTCGCGGACGACGCGCGCCATGGTCGACTCGGCGGCCGTGCCCGGGAAGGTGCGGCGGCCGGTGAGGCACTCGAGGAGCACGAGGCCGAGCGCGTAGACGTCGGTGGGCGCGCCCACCTCTTCGCCGAGCGCCTGCTCGGGACTGAGGTAGCTCACGGTGCCGACGATGGATCCGGTCGACGTGAGGCGCGTGCCGTCCACGAGCCGCGCGATCCCGAAGTCGGTGAGCTTGGCGGCGGCCGGCTCGTCGTCCTCCTCGGGTCGGGCGAGCAGCACGTTGGCGGGCTTCACGTCCCGGTGCACGACGCCGCGGCGGTGGATGTAGCCGAGCGCGTCGCTGAGGATCCCGCCGATGCGGGCGACCTCGGGCCCGGGCAGCGGCCCCTGCTTCATGCGGTCGGCGAGCGTCGTGCCGTCGACGATCTCCATCACGATGAAGGCGAGCACGCGGTCGGCGACGACGTCGTCGCCCACGTCGAAGAGGGTCACGAGGCCGGGGTGGCTGAGGCCCGCGAGCATGCGCACCTCGCCCTCCTGGCGCTCGACCTCGGCCGGGTCCGCGGAGTCGGTCGCGAAGACCTTGACGGCGACCTCGCGGCCGAGCGTCTCGTCGGATGCGCGGTACACGGTGGCCATGCCGCCGCGTCCGAGCAGCCCGCTGATGCGGTAGCGGCCCGCCAGCAGCGTGCCGGCGAGCGGGTCGGGCCGTTCTCCGGGCATGGGCGCACCTCTCGTCACGGGTTCCCAGACTAGCCGGGGGCTCCTGGGCGGCGCCCACCCGTCGCGGTCGCCGGCCAGCCTGCGGATCCGCGCCGCGGGGGCGTCCACCCAGGGTGCGGGAGGTAGCGTCTCCCACCATGGACGGCGTCTTCCTCTACATCCTCGGGGTGCTCATCATCGTGGTCGGCGTCGCCGTGTCCATCGGCCTCCACGAGGTCGGGCACCTGGTGCCCGCGAAGCTCTTCGGCGTGCGCGTCACGCAGTACATGATCGGCTTCGGGCCGACGATCTTCAGCCGCCGCAAGGGCGAGACCGAGTACGGCGTGAAGGCCATCCCGCTCGGCGGCTACATCTCCATGATCGGCATGTTCCCGCCGCAGAGCTCCCGCGCCGGCACGAGCAGCACGGGGATCGCGCAGCTCGTCGGGACGGACAGCCGCCGCGGTGCCGCCGACGCCGGATCCCCGGCCGCCCCCGACGCCGACGACCGCGCCGGCCGCGGCTTCTTCGACCTCCTCGTGCAGGACGCCCGCCAGGCGAGCGCCGAGAGCGTCGGCGACGAGGAGGACCGCGCCTTCTACAAGCTGCCCGTCCTCAAGCGCATGGTGATCATGCTCGGCGGCCCGGCGATGAACTTCCTCCTGGCGATCGTGCTGTTCGCGATCGTGCTCTGCGGCTTCGGCGTCACGACGCCCACCACCACGGTCGGCCAGGTGAACGCGTGCATCGTGCCCGCCGGATCCACCGCGTCGGCCGACGCCGCCACCTGCCCCGCCGGCGCTCCCGCGGCCCCGGGCGCGGCGGCGGGCCTCCAGCCCGGCGACACGATCGTCAGCATCGACGGCTCGCCGGTCACCGCATGGGACCAGGTCACGAGCACGGTCCAGGCCTCCGCCGGGAAGGAGCTCGACGTCGTCGTGGAGCGCGACGGCGCGCAGCAGACGCTCGCCATCACGCCCGTGCTCACGGAGCAGGCCGTCCCCGGATCCCGCGGCGCCCCCGAGGTCGACGAGCGGGGGAACCCGGTCACGCGCGAGGTCGGCCTCATCGGCTTCAGCCCCACGCAGGCCGTGCAGCAGCAGCCGCTCTCCGCCGCCTTCACCACCACGGGCGAGAACATGGCCGCGGTCGGGAACCTCATCCTCAACCTCCCGCAGCGCCTGGTCGACGTCGGCCGCGCCGCGTTCGGCGGCGGGGAGCGCGACCCCAACGGCCCCATGAGCGTCGTCGGCGTCGGCCGCGTCGCGGGCGAGATCGCGAGCCTCGACGAGACGCCGGTGGCGTCGCGCGCCTCCGCGATGATCGGCCTGGTCGCCTCCCTCAACGTGGCGCTCGGCATGATCAACCTGCTGCCGCTCCTGCCGCTCGACGGCGGTCACGTGCTCGGCGCGATCGTGGAGGGCGTCCGACGGTTCTTCGCGAAGGCCTTCGGCCGGCGCGACCCCGGGCCGGTCGACGTCGCGAAGCTCATGCCGCTGACGTTCGTGGTCGTCATCGTGTTCGGCGCCATGAGCGCGCTGCTGATCTTCGCCGACCTGGTGAACCCCGTCCGGCTGACCTGACCTCGCCCAGCGCCTGACCTCGCCCAGCGCCTGACGCGGCCCGCGCCCGACGCCCCGCGCCTCCGACGCACCGGGCGCGCAGGAATCGGACGTAGGCTCTCTCCCGTGCCAGCAGTCAATCTCGGAATGCCGAAGGTCCCTGAGGTCCTCGCGCCCCGCCGCAAGACCCGTCAGATCAGCGTCGGCAAGGTGAAGGTGGGCGGGAACGCCCAGGTCAGCGTCCAGTCGATGACGACCACGCAAACGACCAACATCAACGCGACGCTTCAGCAGATCGCGGAGCTCACGGCCACGGGCTGCGACATCGTGCGCGTCGCGGTGCCGCACCAGGACGACGCGGACGTGCTGCACATCCTGGCCAAGAAGAGCCAGATCCCGATCATCGCGGACATCCACTTCCAGCCCCGCTACGTCTTCACGGCCATCGACGCCGGCGTCGGCGCGGTGCGCGTGAACCCGGGCAACATCCGCAAGTTCGACGACCAGGTCGGCGCCATCGCGAAGGCCGCCAAGGCCGCGGGCACCTCGATCCGCATCGGCGTCAACGCCGGATCCCTGCACCCGAGCCTGCTGCAGAAATACGGCAAGGCCACGCCCGAGGCGCTCGTCGAGTCCGCCGTGTGGGAGGCCAGCCTCTTCGAGGAGCACGACTTCCACGACTTCAAGATCTCGGTCAAGCACAACGACCCGGTCATCATGGTGAAGGCCTACCGCCTCCTCGCCGAGCGCGGCGACTGGCCGCTCCACCTCGGCGTCACCGAGGCCGGTCCCGCGTTCCAGGGCACCATCAAGAGCGCCACCGCGTTCGGGATCCTGCTCTCCGAGGGCATCGGCGACACCATCCGCGTCTCCCTCTCCGCGCCGCCGGCCGAGGAGGTGAAGGTGGGCCTGCAGATCCTGCAGTCGCTCAACCTCCGCGAGCGCAAGCTCGAGATCGTCTCCTGCCCGAGCTGCGGCCGCGCCCAGGTCGACGTCTACTCGCTCGCCGAGCAGGTCACCGAGGGCCTCAAGCACGTCAACGTCCCGCTGCGCGTCGCCGTCATGGGCTGCGTCGTCAACGGGCCCGGCGAGGCCCGCGAGGCCGAGCTCGGCGTCGCGTCCGGCAACGGCCGCGGGCAGATCTTCGTCAAGGGCGAGGTCATCAAGACCGTGCCCGAGGCCGAGATCGTCCAGACGCTCATCGAGGAGGCCAACCGCCTCGCCGCGGAGATGCCCGCGGGATCCATCGGCAGCCCCGAGATCCTCGTCTAGTCCCTTCCCTCCCCACCCGCCCGCGCAGGCGTCGGCGCGTCGGCGCGCGCCGGCTGCGCGTAGGCTCTGCTAGTCGTCCGCCCGGCGGACCGCCCCACGAACTGAGGATGCTGTTGAACGGTAACGCCACTTTCCGGCATCGGAACACCTCCCTGCTGGGGCTCGCCAGCGTCCTCGCCCCGCACACCGTGACCTCGGTCGAGATCGACGACCGCCTGAAGCCGGTGCTCTCGCGCCTCCGCCTCCCCACCGGTCTCCTGCAGCGCGTCGCGGGTGTGCTCGAGCGCCGCAACTGGGACACGTCGATGTCCTTCGACGCGGCCGCCACCGAGGCCGGGCGCAAGGCGCTCGCGCAGGCCGGCGTCCAGCCGTCGCAGATCGGGCTGCTCATCAACACCTCTGTGACGCGCGCGCACCTCGAGCCGAGCGTCGCCGTCAGCATCCACAACGGCCTCGGGCTGCCGTCCTCCGCCCTCAACTTCGACATCGCCAACGCGTGCCTCGGCTTCGTCAACGCGATGACGCTCGCGGGCCACCTCATCGACTCCGGCCAGATCGACTACGCGATGATCGTCGACGGCGAGGACGCCGGCGAGATCCGCCACAACACGGTCGCGCGCCTGCTCCGCCCGGAGACCACGCGCGCCGACTTCCTCAGCGAGTTCCCCAGCCTCACGCTCGGCGCGGGCGCCGCGGCGGCCGTGCTCGGCCGCACGAGCGACCACCCCGAGGGGCACCGGATCCTCGGCGGCGTCACGCGCGCCGCCACCCAGCACCACGAGCTCTGCATCGGCGACGTGGACGGCATGTTCACCGACACGAAGGAGCTGCTCCGCGGCGGCATGGAGCTCGTCGTCGACGCGTGGAAGGAAGCCGCGCAGGACGACTGGGAGTGGTCGGACATGGACCGCTACATCCTCCACCAGGTGTCGGATGTGCACACGAACGCCATCGTCAAGGCCGCGAAGCTCGACAAGTCGCGCGTGCCGCTCACCTACCCGCGCTACGGCAACGTCGGTCCCGCGAGCATCCCCATCACGCTCGCCGACCAGGCCGACAGCCTCAGCCGCGGCGACCGCGTGCTCTGCATGGGCGTGGGCTCCGGCCTCAACACGGCCATGACCGAGATCCTCTGGTAGCCGCGGCGTGAGCGCATCGGCCGCGGTCGCCCCGGCGACCGTCCCCGCGGCAGGTCCCGACGGGCAGCCGCTGCCCGGCCTCGACCCCGCCTGGTCGCGCGTCGTGCGCGCGAGCGGGCACGGCTGGCACCTGCTCGACACGGGGGAGCGGCTAGCGGCCACGGGCGCGCCCGTCGCGGGCACGATCCTCTGCGTGCACGGCAACCCCACCTGGTCGTACCTGTGGCGGCGCATCGCGGCGGAGTCGCTGGCGTGCGCCGAGCGGGATCCGTCGCGGCCGGCCTGGCGCGTGGTCGCCGTCGACCAGCTCGACATGGGCTTCTCCGAGCGCACGGGCACCGCGCGCACGCTGCCGACGCGGCTCGACGACCTGCAGGCGCTCACCGACGAGCTCGGCATCTCGGGATCCGGCGCCACCGGCCCCGTCGTCACGCTCGGCCACGACTGGGGCGGCGTCGTCAGCCTCGGCTGGGCCCTGCGGAACCGCGACGTGCTCGCCGGGGTCATGGCGCTCAACACGGCCGTGCACCAGGAGGAGGGCGTGCCCATCCCGTGGCCGCTGCGGCTCGCGCTCGCGACGGGGATCCACGACGCGGCCACGCGCGGCACGAACGGCTTCCTCGCCACCACGCTCGCCCTCGCGCACCCGCCGCTCGACCCGGCCGTGCGTCGCGCGTTCGCGGCGCCGTACCGGGGTGCGTCCCGCCGCGCCGGGATCCGCGGCTTCGTCGCCGACATCCCCGTGGGCCTCGCGCACCCCAGCCACGCGACCCTCACGTCCATCGCCGAGGGGCTCCGCGACCTCGACCTGCCGGCCCTGTTCGTCTGGGGGCCGCGCGACCCGATCTTCTCCGACGTCTACCTCTCCGACCTCCTCGAGCGGCTGCCGCACGCCGACGTGCACCGCGTCGAGGGCGCCGGCCACCTCGTCGCCGAGGACCACGACTACGCGTCGACCGCGCTCGACTGGCTGGCCGACCGGATCGCGCCCGGATCGGCGCCCGCCCCGCGTCCCGCTCCGGCGGCCTCCCCCGACGCCGCGCCGGTCCGCCTGCTCGGCGCGCTCCTCGAGGAGCTGCGCGACAGCGACGACCCCGTCCTCGTCGAGATGGCGCCGCGCGGCGGCGGCGGTCCGCGCACCGTCTCCTGGCGGCTGCTCGCGCGCCGCGTGCGCGAGATCGCGGCGGGCCTCCACGCCCGGGGCCTCCGCGCGGGCGACCGCGTCTCGCTCCTCGTGCCGCCGGGCGCCGACCTCACCGCCCTCCTCTACGCGTGCCTCCGCATCGGCGCGATCGTCGTGGTCGCCGACGCGGGACTCGGCGTGAAGGGCCTCGGGCGCGCGGTCGCCGGATCCCGCCCCGACGTGGTCGTCGGCATCCCCGCCGGCCTCGCCCTCGCGCGCGCCCTCGGCTGGCCGGGGGAACGCATCTCCGTCACCACGCTCGCGCCGCCCGTCGCCCGCGCGCTCGGCGTCGCCGCGAGCCTGCCGGAGATCGCCCGCGACGGCCGCGCGCAGGTCCTCCCGCCCGCGCCCGCGGCGGACGACGACGCCGCGATCCTCTTCACCTCGGGATCCACCGGACCCGCCAAGGGCGTCGTCTACACGCACCGCCAGCTGGCCGCCCTCCGCGACACCCTCGGCTCCCGCTTCGACGTGGGCGTCGGCACCGGGCTCGTCGCGGGCTTCGCGCCGTTCGCGCTGCTCGGCCCCGCGCTCGGCGCCACGAGCGTCACGCCCGACATGGACGTGACCCGCCCGCGCGACCTCACCGCGTCGGCCCTCGCGGCCGCGGCCCGCGCGGCCGACGCCACGGTCGTCTTCGCGTCTCCGGCGGCGCTCGCGAACGTCGTCGCGACGGCGGGCGCGCTCACCGCCGACGACCGCGCGGCGCTCGCCCGCGTCCGCTCGCTCCTGTCCGCCGGAGCCCCGCTCTCGGAGGCCCTGCTCACGCGCGCCGCCGCGCTCGTCCCGGCCGCCGAGGTCCACACGCCCTACGGGATGACCGAGGGGCTGCTGCTCACCGACGTGACGCTCGAGGGGATCCGCGACGCCGCCCGTCGCGGCGACGCCGGCGTCTGCGTGGGCTCGCCCGTCGATCCGGTGGACATCCGCATCAGCCCGCTCGACGCCGACGGCGCCGCGACCGGCGCCCTCACGTCCGAGCCCGGCGTCACGGGCGAGATCGTCGCCGCCGCCCCGCACGTGCACGACCGGTACGACCGCCTCTACGTCACCGACCGCGCGGCCCGCCGCGACTCGGCCGACGGGATCCGCCGCCACCGCACGGGCGACGTCGGCCACCTCGACGCCACGGGCGCGCTCTGGGTCGAGGGCCGGCTGCCGCACGTGATCACCACGGCCGACGGCGTGCTCACGCCCGTCGGCCCCGAGCAGCGCGCCGAGTCCGTGCCCGGCGTCGGTCGCGCCGCGGCCGTGGGCGTCGGGCCCGCGGGCGTGCAGCAGCTGGTGCTGGTGGTGGAGACGGTGCCCGCCGTGCGCCGGGTCGGCCTCGCGGAGGCCGACCTCGCCGCGGCCGCGCGCGCCGCCGTCGGGGTCCCCGTCGCCGCGGTCATCGTCGTGCCCGTGCTCCCCACGGACGTCCGCCACAACTCCAAGGTCGACCGGGCGCGCCTCGGGCGCTGGGCCGCGGGGATCCTCGCGGGCGGCCGGGTCACGGCGCCGTGATCGTCCTCGTCACGGGCGCCAGCGGGATGCTCGGCCGTGCCGTCGCGGAGCGCCTCGCGGCCGCGGGGCACGCCGTCCGCACCTTCCAGCGGCAGCCGTCCGGCCTCGCGGGGAGCGGCACGGAGCCGGTGCCCGGATCCGTCGTCGACCTCCGCGGCAGCGTCACCGATCCGGCCGCCGTCCTCCGCGCGGTCGAGGGCGTCGACGCCGTGATCCACCTCGCCGCCAAGGTCTCGCTCGCCGGCGACCCGGCCGACTTCCGCGCCGTCAACGTCGAGGGCACGCGCTCGCTCCTCGGGGCGGCGCGCTCGGCCGGCGTCACCCGGTTCGTCCACGTCTCCTCCCCGTCCGTCGCGCACACGGGCCTCTCCATCACGGGCGACGGCGCCGGCCCCGCGGATCCCGTCCGCGCCCGCGGCGACTACGCCCGCACCAAGGCCGAGGGCGAGCTGATCGCGCTGGCCGCCGACGACCCCGCGATGCGCGTGCTCGCGGTCCGTCCGCACCTCGTCTGGGGCCCCGGCGACACGCAGCTCGTCGCCCGCATCGTCGCCCGGGCCGCGCGCGGACGCCTGCCCCTCCTCGGCCACGGCGCCGCGCTGATCGACACCGTCTACCGCGACAACGCCGCCGACGCGATCGTCGCCGCGCTCGACGCCGCCGACACCGCGCACGGCCTGGCCTACGTCGTCACCAACGGCGAGCCGCGCCCGGTGGCCGAGCTGCTCGCGGGCATGTGCCGCGCGGCCGGGGTGCCCGTGCCGCGGATCCGCGTGCCCGCCGCCCTGGCCCGCGCCGCCGGGGGAGCGGTGGAGCGCGTCTGGGCCGTGCGCCCCGGATCCGACGAGCCGCCCATGACCCGCTTCCTCGCCGAGCAGCTCTCCACCGCGCACTGGTTCGACCAGCGCGAGACCCGCCGGGCGCTCGGCTGGACCCCCGCCGTCTCCCTCGACGAGGGCTTCGAGCGCCTGCGCCTCTCGTACGCCGCCGAGCGCGCCGTCGCGCGCTGAGCCGGCCCGGGCGGATCGCTAGGCTGATCCGGTGTCCACACGCCTCTCCAAGCTCTTCGTCCGCACCCTCCGGGAAGACCCCGTCGACGCCGAGGTGGCCAGCCACCGCCTCCTCGTGCGCGCCGGCTACATCCGCCGCCAGGCCCCCGGCATCTTCGCCTGGCTGCCGCTCGGCCTCCGCGTCAAGAACAAGGTCGAGGCCATCGTCCGCGAGGAGATGGAGCGCATCGGCGCGCAAGAGGTGCACTTCCCCGCGCTGCTGCCCGCCGAACCGTACCAGGCCACCGGCCGCTACGACGAGTACGGCCCCGGGATGTTCCGCCTCGAGGACCGCAAGCGCGCCCCCATGGTGCTCGCGCCCACGCACGAGGAGTTCTTCGCGCTGCTCGTGAAGGACCTCTACTCGAGCTACAAGGACCTGCCCCTGTCGATCTACCAGATCCAGGACAAGTACCGCGACGAGGCCCGCCCCCGCGCCGGCATCCTCCGCGGCCGCGAGTTCACGATGAAGGACGCGTACTCCTTCGACCACACCGACGCCGGCCTCGCCGTCAGCTACCAGGCGCAGCGCGACGCCTACGAGCGGATCTTCCAGCGCCTCGGCCTCGAGTACGTCATCGTCGCGGCCGACGCGGGCGCGATGGGCGGATCCAAGAGCGAGGAGTTCCTGCACCCCACGCCCATCGGCGAGGACACGTTCGTCCGCAGCCCCGGCGGCTACGCGGCCAACGTCGAGGCGTTCACGACGCTCGTGCCGGAGTCGATCCCCATCGAGGGCCAGCCCGCCGCGCGCGTCTTCGACTCACCCGACACCCCCACCATCGCGACCCTCGTCGACCTCGCCAACGCCCGCGAGCCCCGCGAGGACGGCCGTGCCTGGACCGCCGCGGACACCCTGAAGAACATCGTCCTCGCGCTCACCCACCTCGACGGCACGCGCGAGCTCGTCGTCGTCGGGATCCCCGGCGACCGCGACATCGACCTCAAGCGCGCCGAGGTGGCCTTCTTCCCGGCCGAGGTCGAGCCCGCCACCGAGGGCGACCTCGCCAAGGAACCCGGCCTCGTGAAGGGCTACATCGGCCCGTGGTCGCCCGAGGGCCCCGTCCTCGGATCCACCTCCACCACGAAGGTGCGCTACGTGGTCGACCCCCGCGTCGTCGACGGCAGCTCGTGGATCACGGGCGCCAACGTCGCCGGGAAGCACGTGCTCTCGCTCGTCGTCGGCCGCGACTTCACTCCCGACGGCGTCGTGGAGGCGGCGGACGTGCGCGACGGCGACCCCGCGCCCGACGGATCCGGCCCCATCAGCACCGCGCGCGGCACCGAGATCGGCCACGTCTTCGAGCTCGGCCGCATGTACGCGGAGGCCCTCGGCCTCAAGGTGCTCGACGAGAACGGCAAGCTCGTCACCGTCACGATGGGCTCGTACGGCATCGGCATCACGCGCAACCTCGCGCTCGTCGCCGAGGCCACGCAGGACGGCCGCGGCCTCCTCTGGCCCGCGTCCATCAGCCCGTTCGACGTGCACGTGGTCATGACCGGCAAGGGCGACGAGATCGCCTCCGCGTCCGAGCAGCTCGTCGACGCGCTCGACGCCGCCGGCCTCGACGTGCTCTTCGACGACCGCCCCAAGGTCTCGCCCGGCGTGAAGTTCGGCGACGCCGAGCTCATCGGCGTGCCGACCATCGTCATCGTCGGCCGCGGCGCGGTCGACGGCATGGCCGAGCTCTGGGACCGCCGCACGAACGAGCGCACGCCCGTCGCGCTCGCCGACGTCGTCGGCGCGCTCACCGCCGACCGCTGATCCGCAGCGCGCCCCCGCCCGAGGCCGCCCGACCCCTCCCGGTCGGGTAGCCTCGAGTTCTTCCAACCGAATAGAGGAGTCGCACCGTGGACATCGACCTGAGCGTCTTGCGCCTGATGGAGCGCGAGCGCGAGATCCCGTTCGAGGAGCTCGTCTCGATCATCGAGCAGGCCATCCTCACCGCCTACCTCAAGCACACCGACCAGGCCGACGCCAAGCCCGTCGCCGACGGCGTGCCCCCCGCGCGCGTGCACCTGGACCGCAAGTCCGGCCACGTGTCCGTGCACGTCCCCGAGCTCGACGAGGACGGCCTGGTCATCGGCGAGTCCGAGGACAGCCCGAGCGACTTCGGCCGCATCGCCGCCTTCGCCGCCAAGCAGGTCATCAACCAGCGCCTGCGCGACATCGGCGACGACCGCATCCTCGGCGAGTTCAAGGGCCGCGAGGGCGACATCGTCGCGGGCGTCATCCAGCAGGGCCCGAACCCGCGCATGATCCACGTCGACCTCGGCACCATCGAGGCGATCCTCCCGCCCGAGGAGCAGGTGCCCGGCGAGAAGTACGTGCACGGCTCGCGCCTGCGCGTCTACGTCACGAGCGTCTCGCGCGGCGCCAAGGGCCCGCAGATCACGGTCTCGCGCACGCACCCCTCGCTCGTCCGCAAGCTGTTCGCGCTCGAGGTGCCGGAGATCGCGCAGGGCCTCGTCGAGATCGTCTCGCTCGCGCGCGAGGCCGGCCACCGCACCAAGATCGCGGTGCGCGCGACCGAGCCCGGCATCAACGCCAAGGGCGCCTGCATCGGCGAGCTGGGGCAGCGCGTCCGCGCGGTCACGGCCGAGCTCAACGACGAGAAGATCGACATCGTCGACTACTCCGAGTCGCTGCCCGTCTTCGTCGGCAACGCGCTCTCGCCCGCCCGGGTCACGAGCTCGTTCGTCATCGACCAGGCGACCAAGGCCGTGCGCGCGCTCGTGCCCGACTACCAGCTGTCGCTCGCCATCGGCAAGGAGGGCCAGAACGCCCGGCTCGCCGCCAAGCTCACGGGCGCGAAGATCGACATCCAGCCCGACTCGATCCTCGAGGGCGACGACTGAGCGCCGCCCGACGGGACCCGAGCCTCCCCGCCGCCGGACGGAGGGGGTAGTATGGAGCCGGTAAGAACGTGCGTCGGCTGTCGTCGGCGTGCCCCGAGGTCCGCTTTGCTGCGGATCGTCGCCGATACCCCCACCCGCTCCCTCGTCCTCGACGAGCGCGCGGTGATGGTCGGCAGGGGCGCGTGGATCCATCCGACCATCGAGTGCATCGACAGAGCGATCGCGCGGCGTGCCTTCGGGCGGGCCCTGCGGAGCGACGCGGCGCTCGACCCCGCAGCTCTTGGGGGACTACGAGAGCGGCTCGCGGCCCAGCCGAGCGCGCGAGCATCCGAGAGAACAGGCTGAACGGCACATGGACAACTAATGAGCGGCTCGAAATGAGATCCGTCCAGCACTAGCGGTCCCCTCCTGCCTGGGAGAGGACCCCCAGACAGGAGAACAGTGGCAAAACCACGCGTACACGAGATCGCCGCCGAGATCGGCGTCGACAGCAAGACCGCACTCGCCAAGCTCAAGGAGATGGGCGAGTTCGTCAAGGGACCGTCGTCGAGCATCGAGCCCCCCGTGGCCCGCAAGCTCAAGGCGGCCCTCGAAGCAGCGGGCGTCACCGGACAGGCCGCGGCTCCCGCCGCAGCTCCCTCGTCCGCCCCGCGGCCCGGATCCCGTTCGTCGGCCCCGAAGCCCGGCGGCCGCCCCACCCCCGGCCCGCAGCCCACGGCCGCTCCCGAGGCGGAGGCGCCCGAGGCGTCCGACGTGCCGGTCCCGGCGAAGCCGCTGACCGTCGCGGAGCGCCAGGCCCAGGCCGAGGCGAGCCGCAAGGCCGCCGCGGAGGAGAAGGCGCAGGCCGAGAAGTCGGCCGCGTCCGCCACCCCCGAGGCCCCGGCCGCCGAGACCCCGAGCGCCCCGCGCCCGGACGCCGGCAGCGCGCCCGCCCCCTCCAACGGCATCCCGCGTCCCGGCATCCCGCGTCCGGCGGCCCCGCGCCCCGGCAACAACCCCTTCGCGAGCAACCAGGGCATGGGCACGAAGCCCCGCCCGGGCAACAACCCGTTCGCGAGCAACCAGGGCATGGGCCAGCGCCCCGCCGCGGGAGCCGCGGGCCCCCGTCCGGCCGCTCCCCGTCCCGGATCCCCCCGCCCCGGCGCCCCGCGTCCCGGCGGCGTCGGCCAGGGCGCGCGCCCGGTCGGCTTCGGCCAGCGTCCCGCGGGTGCGGGTCGTCCCGGCGGAGCACCCGGCGGAGCGGGACGCCCCGGCGCCCCCGCAGTCGGCGGCTTCCAGCGTCCGGCCGGCGGCTTCGCCGGTCGTCCCGGTGGCGGCGGCCGTGGTCGCGGCCCCGGCGGCGGCACCGCGGGTGC
This sequence comes from Clavibacter michiganensis subsp. insidiosus, assembly GCF_002240565.1. Taxonomy (GTDB): domain Bacteria; phylum Actinomycetota; class Actinomycetes; order Actinomycetales; family Microbacteriaceae; genus Clavibacter; species Clavibacter insidiosus. The sequence continues at coordinate 1,253,249 of NZ_MZMO01000001.1, forward strand.
CTTCGGTCGCGGCGGCGGCAAGAGCAAGTCGCGCAAGTCGAAGCGGACGAAGAGGGCCGAGTTCGAGCTGCGCGAGGCCCCGTCGCTGGGTGGCGTCAGCGTCCCCCGCGGCGACGGCAACACCATCGTCCGCCTGCGTCGCGGCGCGTCCATCTCGGACTTCGCCGACAAGATCGACGCGAGCCCCGGCAACCTGGTCACCGTGCTGTTCCACCTCGGTGAGATGGCCACGGCGACCGAGTCGCTCGACGAGGCCACCTTCGAGGTGCTCGGCACGGAGCTCGGCTACAAGATCCAGGTCGTCTCCCCGGAGGACGAGGACCGCGAGCTGCTCGAGGGCTTCGACATCGACCTCGACCAGGAGCTCGAGGACGAGGACGACGACGTGCTGGAGATCCGGCCGCCCGTCGTCACCGTCATGGGCCACGTCGACCACGGCAAGACGCGCCTGCTCGACGCCATCCGCAACGCCAACGTCATCGAGGGCGAAGCGGGCGGCATCACGCAGCACATCGGCGCGTACCAGGTCTGGGCGCCGCACGAGGGCTACGAGCGCGCCATCACCTTCATCGACACCCCGGGCCACGAGGCGTTCACCGCCATGCGCGCCCGTGGTGCGCAGGTCACCGACATCGCGATCCTCGTGGTCGCGGCCGACGACGGCATCATGCCGCAGACGGTGGAGGCCCTGAACCACGCCCAGGCGGCGAACGTGCCGATCGTGGTCGCGGTCAACAAGGTCGACAAGGAGGGGGCCAACCCCGCCAAGGTGCGCCAGCAGCTCACCGAGTACGGCCTGGTCGCCGAGGAGTACGGCGGAGACGTCATGTTCGTCGACGTCTCGGCGCTCACCGGCAAGGGCGTGGAGGACCTCCTCGAGGCCGTCCTGCTCACCGCCGACGCCGGTCTCGACCTGCGCAGCAACCCGAACAAGGACGCGCGCGGCGTGGCCATCGAGGCCCGCCTCGACAAGGGCCGCGGCGCGGTCGCGACCGTCCTCATCCAGTCGGGCACGCTCCGCGTGGGCGACGCCATCGTGGCGGGCACGGCCTACGGCCGCGTCCGGGCGATGATGGACGAGAACGGCGACGCGGTCCACGAGGCCTACCCCTCGCGGCCAGTCCAGGTCCAGGGCCTCTCGTCGGTCCCCGGCGCGGGCGACACCTTCCTCGTCACCGAGGAGGACCGCACCGCCCGTCAGATCGCCGAGAAGCGCGAGGCCGTCGAGCGCAACGCGCAGCTGGCCAAGGCCCGCAAGCGCATCAGCCTCGAGGACTTCACGCGTGCGCTGGAGGAGGGCAAGGTCGAGTCGCTCAACCTCATCATCAAGGGCGACGTGTCCGGTGCCGTCGAGGCGCTGGAGGAGTCGCTCATGAAGATCGAGGTGGACGACTCCGTGCAGCTGCGGATCATCCACCGCGGCGTCGGAGCGGTCACCGAGAGCGACGTCAACCTGGCGACGATCGACAACGCGATCATCATCGGGTTCAACGTCCGTCCCGACCCGAAGGCCCGTGCACGTGCGGCTCGCGAGGGCGTCGACATCCGCTTCTACAGCGTCATCTACTCGGCGCTCGAGGAGATCGAGTCGAGCCTCACGGGCATGCTCAAGCCCGAGTTCGAGGAGGTCCAGTCCGGCGTCGCCGAGATCCGCGAGGTGTTCCGCTCCTCCAAGTTCGGCAACATCGCGGGTGTCATCGTCCGCTCGGGCACCATCACCAGGAACGCCAAGGCGCGGGTCATCCGCGACGGCGTGGTGGTGGGCGACAACCTGGCCATCGAGTCGCTGCGCCGGTTCAAGGACGACGTGTCCGAGGTCCGCACGGACTTCGAGGCGGGCATCGGCCTCGGCAAGTTCAACGACATCCAGATCGGCGACGAGATCGAGACGATCGAGATGAAGGAGAAGCCGCGGGTCTGACCCCGGCCGATCCGGGCCCCGCTCCCCACCAGGGGAGCGGGGCCCTCCCCGTCCCGCCACCCGCGGGGCACCAGCACGACCCGGGCGCTCGCGTCCGGCAGTACCCGCCACCCGCGGGGCATCAGCACTCCAGCCGGACGAGCATGTCCGGCGAGAAGCGTCACGGAAGGACGTCGACCATGGTCGATCACGCGAGGGCCAGGAAGATGGCCGACCGCATCAAGGAGATCGTCGCGCGCAAGCTCGACCGGGGGATCAAGGACCCGCGTCTCGGATTCGTCACCGTCACCGACGTGCGCGTCACGGGCGATCTGCAGCACGCCAGCATCTTCTACACGGTCTACGGCACCGACGAGGAGCGCGCCGACACGGCCGCCGCCCTCAAGTCCGCCACCGGCATGCTCAGGAGCGAGGTGGGCAAGAACATCACCGCGCGCCTCACGCCGTCGCTCGAGTTCATCCTCGACGGCGTGCCCGAGAACGCGGCCGCGATCGACGCCCTCCTCGAGGAGGCGCGCCGTCGCGACGCGGACGTGCAGGCGCAGGCGAAGGCCGGCGTGTACGCGGGCGACGAGGACCCGTACGTCAAGCCCCGCGTGATCGGCGAGGACGAGGACGACGACACGGACGACGAGGACGGCGACGACGTCGACCGCTCCGCGCCCGGGTACGAGCCCGCGCACTGATCCGTCCGGTCGGCCGGCGTCCGCGCCGGTCGACCGCCGCGCATCAGCTCGGCAGGGCGTACGTCCCGTCGGGCTGGCGCACCGCGAGCCCGTCGGCGAGGAGCCCGTCGAGCGCGCGCCCGCGCTGCACGGGCTCCGGCCACGCCGTCGCGAGGTCGGCGGCGCTCACGGGGGAGTGGCTCGACCGGAGCTCGGCGAGCAGGAGGCCGCGCACCTGGCGGTCGGATCCCTCGTACCTCTTCTGCGTGACGCGCGCCGGTCCGTCGTAGGCCGGGTACCCGGCGGCCCGCCACGCGCACAGGTCGCGCACCGGGCAGTCGTCGCAGCGCGGGGCGCGGGCCGTGCAGACGACGGCGCCCAGCTCCATCGCGCCCGCGTTGAAGAGGCGCGCCTCGGCCACGTCGTCGGGCAGCTGCGCCTCCATCGCGGCGAGGTCGGCCGTCGTGCGCGCGGGCCCGGGATCGCCCTGGCCCGCGACCGCGCGCGCGAGCACCCGGCGCACGTTGACGTCGACGACCGGGTGCCGGTGCCCGAACGCGAACGCCGCGACCGCGCGCGCCGTGTACGGGCCGACGCCGGGCAGGTCGAGCAGGGCGTCCACGTCCTCCGGCACCTCGCCGCCGTGCCGCTCGACGATCGCGACCGCGCACGCGTGCAGGGCGAGCGCCCGACGCGGATAGCCGAGGCGGCCCCACGCGCGGACGGCCTCGCTGGCCGACGTCGAGGCGAGGGCCGCGGGCACGGGCCAGCGCGCCAGCCACTCCTCGAGCCGCGGGATCACGCGGACCACGGGCGTCTGCTGCAGCATGAACTCGCTGACGAGGATGCCCCAGGATCCGAACCCCTCCCGCCGCCAGGGCAGGTCGCGGGCGTTGTCCCGGAACCACGCGGTGATCCGGGGGGCGATGGCGGTCTCCGGCATCCGGCCAGCGTACGAGACGAGGAGCCTAGGCTCGGCGCATGCCCCTGTACCGCGCCTCCCGCGCCGAGGTCCTCGCCTCGCTCGCGGACGAGTTCCTGCACAACTACGGCCGCGGACGCGCCTTCCTCGCGGTCGACGGCGGACCGCTCGCGGATCCCGTCGCCTTCGCGCACGACCTCGCCGGCGTGCTGCGCGCGGACGGCCGCGGGGCGTACGTCGCCCGGGCCGCCGACTTCGTGCCCGACGGCGGTGCCGTCGACGCGGACGCGCTCCGCGACGGGCTCGTCCGGCCGTTCCGGAGGGCCGGCGGCGACGTCGCGCTCCGTCCGGGCGGGGATCCCGTGACGGACGTCCCCGCCGACGCCGTGCTGATCGTCGCGGGCGACGCCCTGCAGGCCCCGGAGCTGCGCGGCCTGTGGAACGCCGTCGTCTACCTCCTGCTGCCCGACGAGCCGCTCGCGACCTCGGGCGGCGACGCCGGATCCTCGGCCCAGGAGGCGCACGCGCGCTACATCCGCCAGGTCAACCCGCGTCGGGCGGCGACCATGATCGTGGACGTCACGGACCCGGAGCTCCCGCGCCGCGTCTTCGCCGACAGCTGCTGAGGCCGGCCCGCGCCGCGAGGAGCCCGGCGCGGATCAGCGCGGCACGAGCCGCGCGAGCTCCGCCGGGGAGACGTGCCGACCGCTGGCCTCCACGCCGTGCACGAGCTGCACCAGGGCGGCGTTGACGCGCGCGTCCACGCCCGCGCCGGGCGCGAGGGCCGCGACCGCGCCGTTGAGGTGGTCCACCTCGGTGAGCCGCTTGCGGCGGATGCTCTGCAGCGTCGACCCGGGGTTGGGCACCTGCCCCATGTTCCGGGCGAGCGAGACCGGCAGCCGCTCGGCGAGGGGGAGCGGGAGCGACGCGAACAGCCGGAGCCGGCGGTGGGTGAGGCCGCCGAGCGGGCCGAAGGGGACGCCGCGCGCCAGGCCCGTGCGGACGGTCTCCTGCATGGCGCGCGTGACGATCCGCCGCAGCACCGGCTCGGCGATGACCGCCTGCACGCTCAGGCCGGTGATGGCCGGCACGGCGTTGATCCCGTTGATGACGAGCTTGGTCCACTGGGCCCCGCGGAAGTCGGTGGCGACCGTGACGGGCATGACCGGATCCAGCACCTCGCGCACGAGGGCGGCGCCAGCGCCGTCCGGGCCGTCCGCGGTGCCGATCTGCATGCCCGCGCGCGACGTGACCGTGACGAGCCCGGGCTCGGTGAGCGACGCCGCCGCGAGTGCCAGGCCGCCGACGACCTCGGAGCGCGGCAGGCACTCGACGCCCATCGTGATCGCGGAGAGGCCGTTCTGCACGACCAGCACGGGGATCCCGCGGAGCCAGCCCGCGTTCTCCGTCATGGCGTCGCGGGCGTCGGCGATCTTGGTGGCGACGATCGCGAGCTCGGGCGGGCGTCCCAGCCGCTCCGCCGCCGCGACGCGCGCGACGTGGTCGCCGTAGCCGCCGACGAGGTGCAGGCCTCGGTCCTGGATCGCCCGGAGGTGCGGGCCGCGGGCCGTGACGTCGACCTCGTGGCCGGCCCGTTCGAGGAGCGCCGCGATGGTGCCGCCGACCGCGCCCGCCCCCAAGACACCGATCCGCACGCGTCCTCCTCCGACGCCCCCGATCCTAGGCCGGACGTCTCCGAGGGAGCCGGGCGGGGGCCCGGGCACGGCATGATGGTCAGGCCATGGAAACCCCGACCCCCCGCGCCGCGCCGTCCACCGCGAGCGGCCTGCTCCTCATCGACAAGCGCGGGGAGTGGACGAGCCACGACCTCGTCGCCCGCACGCGCCGCCTCGCCGGCACCCGCAAGGTCGGGCACGCGGGCACGCTCGACCCGATGGCGACCGGCCTCATGATCCTCGGCGTCAACAGCTCCACTCGCCTGCTCACCTACCTCGTCGGCCTCGACAAGGAGTACCTGGCGACGATCCGCCTCGGCCGCGCCACCACCACGGACGACCGGGAGGGCGAGGTCGTCTCGCGCGCCGAGCCCGGGCGCATCCGCGACCTCGCCGTCGCCGACGTGGAGCGCGCCATCGCGGACCTCCGCGGCACCATCTCGCAGGTGCCGAGCGCCGTCAGTGCCATCAAGGTCGACGGCGAGCGCGCCTACGCCCGCGTCCGCGCCGGCGAGGAGGTCGAGCTCGCCGCGCGCGAGGTCACCGTCTCCGCGTTCGACGTGCTGCGCTTCGACGCGGTCGAGGCCGAGGAGGACGGCGCGCAGCTCGACCTCTCCGTGCGGATCACCTGCTCCTCCGGCACCTACGTGCGCGCCCTCGCTCGGGACCTCGGCCGCGCGCTCGGCGTCGGCGGCCACCTCACGGCGCTCCGCCGCACGCGCGTGGGTCCCTTCCACGTGGACGACGCCGTCGCGATCGACGACATGGTGGTCGCCGACCGGCTGATCCCGCCGGCGGACGCCGCCGCGCGCCTCTTCGACGTGCTGCACCTCACCGACCAGGAGGCCGTCGACCTCGGGCACGGCAAGAAGCTCACGACGCCCGACGAGGCGCCCACGGAGGATCCGCTCGCCGCGGTCGCGCCCGACGGCCGGCTCGTGGGGCTGGTCGGCTTCCGCGGCCGCACGGGCACGTCCATCGTCAACTTCCCCGCCGACGAGGCGGGCGCCTCGTGATCGTCGGGTTCACGGTCGCGCAGATCGCCGTCGCGGTGGTCGCCGGCGTGCTGTGCCTCGTGCTCGGCGCCCTGGGACGCAAGCCCAGCGACCTCTCCATGGGCCCGACCGCGCTCGTCGAGGTGCTCCTCGTGGGCCAGCTCGTGGTCGCGATCGTCGCGCCCGCGGTCGGCAACCCGCCCTCCGGTAGCCTGATCGAGTACTACGCGTACCTGCTGAGCGGGCTGCTGATCCCGCCGCTCGCCATGTTCTGGGCGCTCGTGGAGCGCACGCGCTGGAGCACCGTGATTCTCGGGGCGTCGTGCCTCGCCATCGCGATCATGGTCTACCGCATGGACGTCATCTGGAACGTTCAGTCCGCGTGATCGCCCTCTCCCTCGGGTAGGGGATAATCGCAGGTGCCATGACTGACTCCCGTACCTCGCGCATGACCGGTCTCGGACGGGTCCTGGTCTTCTTCTACGGGCTGCTGGCCCTCGCCGCGACGGGCCGCTCGGTCACGCAGATCCTCATCAAGTTCGACGAGGCACCCGTCGCGTACGCGCTGTCCGCGCTCGCCGCCGTCGTCTACATCGTCGCGACGGTCGCGCTCGTCGCCCCCGCGCGCACCCCGGCGGCCGCGCGCCGCTGGTACCGGATCGCGTTCGCCACGATCGCGTTCGAGCTCGTCGGCGTGCTGGTCGTCGGCACGCTGAGCCTCGTCGACTCCCAGCTCTTCCCGCACGACAGCGTGTGGTCGGTCTACGGCTACGGCTACGTGTTCATCCCGCTCGTGCTGCCGGTGCTCGGCCTCTGGTGGCTCCGCCGCGGAGGCCGCTCGCGCGTGAGCGCCGTCGACGAGCGCCCCGTGCGCGGGGACCGCTGACCGTGCTCGTCGTCCACGACCCGGCCGGCGTGCCGGGCGGCTTCGGGCCGAGCGCCGTCACCATCGGCAAGTTCGACGGCGTGCACGCGGGCCACCGCGCGGTGATCCGGCGCCTCCTCGGCATCGCGGCCGACGAGGGCCTGTCCTCGGCCGTCGTCACGTTCGACCGCCACCCGGCCGCGCTCCTCGCGCCCGCCGCGCGCCCGCAGAGCCTCGTGAGCAACCGGCAGAAGATCGAGCTGCTCGCCGAGCTCGGCGTCGACGCGACCCTCATGCTCCCGTTCGACGAGCGCCTCCAGCGCCTCAGCCCGGAGGAGTTCGCCCGCACGGTGCTGGTCGACGCCCTCCGCGCCCGCGTCGTGCTCGTGGGCGAGGACTTCCGCTTCGGCGCGCAGGGCGCGGGCGACGCCGCCACGCTCACGCGCCTGGGCGAGGCCCACGGCTTCCGCACGGTCGTCGTCGGGGACGTCATGCCCGACGGCAGCCGCAAGGTCTCCTCCACGTGGATCCGCGACCTCATGGACCGCGGCGACGTCGAGGCCGCCGCCGAGCTGCTCGGCCGCGCCCCCGCCGTCCGCGGCCTCGTCGTGCACGGCGAGAAGCGCGGCCGCGAGCTCGGCTTCCCCACCGCGAACCTGTCGCCCGAGGCCGAGGGCCTCATCCCCGCCGACGGCGTCTACGCGGGCTGGCTGCGCGACGGCGACCGCACCTACCCGTCCGCCATCTCGGTCGGCACCAACCCGACCTTCGCGGGCGTCCGGCCGCGCGTCGTCGAGGCGTTCGTGCTCGACGAGACGCTCGACCTCTACGACCACGAGGTCGAGGTCGTGTTCGTCGCCCGGATCCGCGGCATGGTCGCCTACGAGGGGCGCGAGCCGCTCATCGCGCAGATGACGGACGACGTGGTGCGCACCCGCGCGGTGCTCGGCTCTTAGGCCTCGCCGGCCGTCCCATCCTCGGGTGTGCCCGTCGCGGCGCCCTGGGGGCGGGGCGTGCGGCCGAAGAGGTACATGATCAGCGTGGACGCGGTCGCCTCGATCGCGGGACCGTGGCCGACGCTCCAGCCGGCGTCGGACGCGCGCAGCGTGCGCGCCCGCAGCACCCCGCGGATCTGTGCGGGCGCGATCGCGGCGCGCGCCACCGCGACGGCCCCCGTCGCGCGGTCGTCGAGGCGGAGGTCGGCCTTGAGCGCGTGCGCGATGTCGAACGCGTGCACGACCACCTCGAGCAGCTCGGGGAGGCGCTTGCGGCCCTTCCCGGCGCGCTTCTCCGCGGCGATGGCGCGGATCCGGGCGACCAGGTCCTCGGGGGAGCGGGCGGCCTCGTCGGCGCTGAGGTCGTCCATCACGTGCATGGGGTTGAGGTGGGGCCTGCGGCGCATCGACCCCACGGCCGTGCGCACCATGGCGGCGTTGCTCGCGCCGACGCGCCAGACGATGTGGCCGGCGACGTCGCGCACGGTCCAGCCGTCGCACATGCTCGCGGCCTCCCACCCGTCGGCGTCGAGGGACGCGAGGAGGTCGGCGGTGCGGTCGAGCACGTCGGCGATCTCGTCGCTCCAGACACCCGTGACCTTCGCCTCGGGCTGGGACGCGCGCTGGCTGAGGGGCAGGTGCCGGGAGATCTCGCTCATGTCCGAGAGCCTATTCCGGCCGCCGTAGGATCTGGTGGTGACGACGATTCCCGCAGCTCCCCGCGCGGGTGCCCTCCTCGCCCTGGTCGGCATCGTGCTGGTCGCCCTCAACCTCCGGACGGCCGTCGCCGTCTTCTCGCCGATCGTCGACCAGATCGGCCGCGACGTGCCGCTCGACAGCGTCTCGATCGGCGTCCTCGGCGCGCTGCCGCCCGTGTGCTTCGCGCTCTTCGGCCTGCTCGCGCCCGCGATCTCGCGCCGCCTCGGCCTCGAGCTCACCGTGGTGGTGGGCCTCGTCGCGATGGTCGTCGGGCACCTGCTGCGCGCCTCATCCGACGCGGTGGTCGTCTTCGGCGTCGGAACGGTCCTGTCGCTCGCGGGCATGGGCCTCGGCAACGTGCTCCTGCCGCCGCTCGTGAAGAAGTACTTCCCCGGGCGGATCGGACCGCTCACCTCGCTCACCACCGTGATGCTGTCGATCAGCACGGGCGTGCCCTCGCTGGTCGCGGCGCCGCTGGCCGACAGCGCGGGCTGGCGCGTCGCGATCGGCGCGTGGGCCGCGGTCGCCGTCGTCGCGCTCGTGCCGTGGGTGGCGCTCCTCGTCCAGCACTGCCGCGACACCCGGCGCGAGCGCGCCGCCGCGGCCGCCCTCGACCAGGTGGAGGAGGCGCCCGCCGCCGTCACGGGCCGCGTGTTCCGCTCGCCGGTCGCGTGGGCGCTCGTGGGGATCCAGGCCGCCTCGTCCTTCAACGCGTACGCGATGTTCGCGTGGCTGCCCGCTCTCCTGCAGGACACCGCGGGGCAGACGCCCGTCGCGTCGGGCGCGCTGCTCGCCGTGTTCGGGTTCATGGGGCTGCCGGCCGCCATCATCATGCCGCTGCTCGCGGCGCGCATGAAGAACGTCGGCATCCTGATCCAGGTCGGCGTGCTCTTCTTCGTCGTCGGCTACGTCGGCCTCCTGGTGGCGCCCGCCGCCGCGCCGCTGCTCTGGGTGGCGGCCGCCGGATCCGGCCCGCTGCTGTTCCCGCTGGTCTTCGTGCTCATCAACCTGCGCACCCGCACGCACGGGGGAGTGGTCGCGCTCAGCGGCTTCGTGCAGGGCATCGGCTACTCGATCGGCGCGATCGGCCCGCTCATGTTCGGCGTGCTGCACGAGGCGACCGGCGGCTGGACCGCGCCGCTGCTCATGCTGTTCGTCATGGTCGCGGTGGCGTCCGCGTCCGGCTTCTACCTCGCCCGGCCGCGCATGCTCGAGGACACCTGGGACCGCGCGCCCCGCGAGGCCGTCCGCGAGCGCTGACCCGCTCCGGCGGCGAGCTCAGAAGCTCGGCACCATCTCCCGGCGGTGCACGAGCGCACCGGCGCCGATGATCGGGCCGTCGGAGGAGAGGCCGGAGGGCACGACGCGCGTCTTGGTGACGAAGCCGAACTGCTCGCGGAGGGCGATGGGCTCGCGGATCATGTCGAAGAGGTCGGGCGTGACGCGGCTGAACCCGCCGCTGATCGCGACGACGTCGAGGTCGACGAGCGAGCTGGCCGAGGCGATGGCGCGGCCGATCGCGAGGCCCGCGCGCCGCACGGCCGCGACCGCGATGTCGTCGCCCGCCCGGTAGCCGGCGGCGAGGTCCTCGCCGGTGGATCCCGTCCACCCCTGCGCGCGCGCCCACGCGACGCTCCTAGGTCCCGACGCGATGGCCTCGACGCACCCCCGCCCGCCGCAGGTGCAGGGGTCGTCGAACCCGGCGACCTCGACGTGGCCGATGTGGCCGGCGTTGCCGGTGGAGCCCGCCGCGGTGCGGCCTCCGAGCACGAGCCCGCCGCCGATGCCGGTGGAGACGATCATGCCCATCACGTGGTCGTGGCCGCGGCCGGCGCCGACCCAGTGCTCGGCGAGCGTGATGGCGAGGCCGTCCATCTGGAGCGTCGTGGGGACGTCGGGCGTGAGCTCGGCGACGCGGTCGCGCAGCGGGTAGTCGCGCCACGCGGCGACGTTGAGCGGCGAGACGAGGCCGTGCGGCACGTCGACGGGGCCGGCCGCCGCGAGCCCGGTGCCGACGAGCTCGGCGTCGTCGGGCAGGGCGGCGAGGGCCCGCCGGGCGACCCCGAGCACGGCGTCGAGCAGCTCGTCCGCGGATCGCTCCGATCCCGTGGGACCGCGGAAGCGGCTGCCCTCGAGCACGCGCCCCGCGTCGTCCACGAGCGCGGACTCGACCTTGGTGCCGCCGAAGTCGACGGCGAGCGCGAGCGTGCGAGGCATCTTCGTCCTGTCCCGGCCCCGGATCCGCCCGTCGACCGGCGTCCAGGATACGGGCGGCCCCGCGGGCGCCCGCGAGACGCGCGGCCCGCTGCGCGCATCGCCTCACGCGTACCATGCCCTGCCAGCTGTGTGGAATTCACGGACCGGACCGGGGGTCCGCACCTAGGCTCGTCACGTGGATCCCGATCGCACCCCCGGACAGGCCCTCCGCGAGGCGTCCGACCCGCGCGCGGAGAGCGCCACGCCCTCCCGCCGCGGGGGCGCCCCCGCCCTCGAGCACACCGACGCGGCCGAGGCGCGCCTCGCCTCGCGCGAGCTCGACGAGGGCATGCCCGACTCCGCCGGCCTCGACGACGACCGGGACGACGACACGGGCCCCGACCGCACCCGGTTCCCCGCCCTGCCCGGCGCCTTCCTCTCCGAGGCCCGAGAGTCCACCGTCTTCCTCCCGTACGAGTTCGTCTTCCGCCGGCTCATCGACCTGCCGCCGCTCATCGTGTGGGACGCGGTCTCCGACGCCGACATGGTCTCCGGCTGGCTCGCCGAGGCGTCCATCGAGCAGGGGGACGGCGGCGAGTTCTGGTTCGAGTGGATGACCGCGCCCGACCGCAGCCTCGCCTCCGCGTCCGGCGGCGTGGTCACGCGCTTCGAGGAGGGCCGGGCCATCGACTACACGTTCGTGCACGAGGGCGAGGTCTCGGCCCGCTTCCTCATCCGCCTCCACGAGGTGCCCGGCGGCCCGCGCGACCGGCAGACGGAGATCGGCGTCACGGTCTCCGGCTTCCTCCCGACCGGCATCGCGAACGTGCTGAAGGCCAGCTGGCGCCTGCACCTCGACCTGCTCGAGCAGCTCGTGCACGGCAGCCCGGTGGACTGGGCGACGTGCGAGGCCGAGCACGGCGCCACCTGGCGCCGGTACCTCGCCGAGCTCGAGTCCGCCGAGGGCTGATCCGCGGGCCGATCCGAGGGTGGGGACGCAGGCGTCGCCCACCCGCTGTCCCGGCTCCTGGGAGCCGCTTGCCAGGCTGATTGCCTAGCGTGAGGGAATGACATCGCCGAGCGCCGCCTCCCGTCTCGCCCTCGTGACCGGAGCGACGGGCTACATCGGCGGTCGGCTCGTACCCCGCCTCCTCGAGGCCGGCTTCCGGGTGCGCGTCCTCGTGCGCGATCCGCGCCGACTCACCGACGTCCCCTGGCGCGACGACGTCGAGGTGGTGCGCGGCGACCTCGCCGACGCCGCCACGCTCGCCCCCGCGGTCGACGGCGTCGACGTCCTCTACTACCTCGTGCACGGCATGGGATCCAAGGGGGACTTCGCGTCCTCGGAGCGGGCCTCCGCCGAGCACGTCGCGACGGCCGCGAAGGCCGCGGGCGTGGGACGCATCGTGTACCTGGGCGGTCTGCACCCCGACACCCCGGAGCTCTCGAAGCACCTCGCGAGCCGCAAGGCCGTCGGCGACGTGCTCCTCGCGAGCGGCGTGCCGACCATCGCGCTGCAGGCGGGCGTGGTCATCGGATCCGGCTCCACGTCGTTCGAGATGATCCGCCACCTCACCGAGGTGCTGCCCTTCATGCCCGCGCCCGGCTGGGTGCGCAACTTCATCCAGCCCATCGCGATCCGCGACGTCCTCTACTACCTCGTCGCCGCGGCCGACCTGCCCGACGACCTCAACCGCACCTTCGACATCGGCGGCCCCGACGTCCTCCGCTACGGCCAGATGATGAACGGCTACGCGGTCGAGGCCGGCCTGCCGCAGCGGCCCATCGCCTCCATCCCGGTCTTCGCTCCGCGCCTCGCCGCGCACTGGGTCAACGTCGTCACGCCCATCCCGCGCACGCTGGCCGTGCCGATCATCGAGTCGCTGCAGTACGACTGCGTGATGGGCGAGCACGACATCTCGCAGTACATCCCCGACCCCGATGGCGGCCTCACCGGCTACCGCCGCTCCGTGCGGCTCGCGCTCGGCCGCATGCGCGACGGCGTCGTCGAGACCAGTTGGAAGGACTCCGCCGTGGTCGGCGCGCCCAGCGACCTGCTGCCGAGCGACCCCGAGTGGTCGGGCCACACCGTCTACCTCGACCTCAAGGAGCGCGCGACCGACGCCGCGCCCGAGGACCTCTGGGCCGTGATCGAGTCGATCGGCGGCGACAACGGCTGGTACTCGCTGCCGGTCGCCTGGGCCGCCCGCGGCTGGATGGACAAGCTCGTCGGCGGCGTGGGCCTCCGCCGCGGCCGCCGCAGCGCGACCACCCTGCAGACGGGCGACGCGCTCGACTTCTGGCGCGTCGAGCACATCGAGCGCGGATCCGCCCTCCGACTGCGCGCCGAGATGAAGCTGCCCGGCGAGGCCTGGCTCGAGCTCAGCTCCACGCCCCGCGAGGGCGGCGGCAGCGACTACCGGCAGCGCGCGATCTTCTTCCCGTCGGGCCTCGCGGGCCGGCTCTACTGGTTCTCGATCCTGCCCTTCCACGGCCTGATCTTCACGTCGATGGCCACCCGCATCACCGCGAAGGCGCTCGCCGCGACGAAGCGCCGCGAGGCCGAGCGCGCCCCCGAGGGGGCCGCACGGTGAGCCGGCGGATCGGGGCCCCTCGCGTCGGCCTGATCCTCCTGACCCTCGTGGGCATCGCCCTCGCGTCGGCCGGCCTCGCGACCGCCGTGACGATGAGCGTGTCCGCGCCCGTGCAGGCGCGCGCCGACCTCGCGATCATCTCGGGCGACGGATCGGCCGCCGCCCGGATGCCGTCGGACTCGACGACGCCCGACCCCGCGGCTTCCGAGGCGTGGAAGCCCGTGCCGGTGGACGCGGCCGACGACCGCAGCATCACCGACCTCACCGACGGCGCCGCGTCGCGCGTCACGATCGACGTACTCGGCATCCCCCTGAACCCCGGGCAGGCGGGCGCCCTGGTCGCCGCGATCCTGTCCCTCCCGCTCCTCATCGCCGTCGCCGTGCTCGTGCTCTCCCCGCGCCGAAGCCGCTGGTGGAGGCGGGTCTCCCGCCGGTAGCACGGCCGCGGCGGGCGCCGATCTGGTGACTTCCCGCGGAGCGGGGACCATGATGGGCACGACGAGAGGCGGATCCATGGCACCGCGCACGCGCACGACCGTCCTGCTGGGCGACAGCCTCACCGGGGACGGCGGCTGGGGCGCCATCGTCCCCGCTCCCGACGGCGACGACGCGGAGGCGCGGATCGTGGACCTCGGCCGGGCCGGCCAGACCACCGACGACGTGCTCGCGCTCCTGCCTGACGCGGTGGCCGCGGATCCCGCCACCGTCGTGGTGTCCTGCGGCACCCACGACCTCGGCGCCGCGCGCCGCGGTCCGGAGGCGACCGTCCGCGCGCTGGAGACGATCCTCGCGCACCTCCGACGCGACCTGCCTGCGGCCCGGATCGTCGTGCTCTCCGTGCCGCCCCGCGGTCGCGAGCACGCCGAGCGGATCCGCGTCGTCAACGTGCACATCCGCCAGTACGCTCCTGCGGTCCGCGCCGAGCACGTGGACCTGTGGCCCGCCCTCGGCTTCGGCGACGGCGAGCTCGCCCCCACGCTCACGGACGACCGGCTGCACCTGAACGACGACGGGGCCCAGGCGGTCCGCGCGGTGCTCGCGCCCGTGCTCGCCGCGCGGGACGACGCGGACGACGCGGTCGATCCGGCCCGGCCCTAGCCGTCCGACGCGTCGGGTGCGGGGGAGCGCAGCGCGCCCACGCCCGCGAGGATCACGCCGAGCTTGCGCCGCCACCAGTCGCGCGGCGTCGCGGCGGATCCCGTCGACACCTCGCCGGAGAACCGGGCGGTGACGCGGTCCATCGTGCCGAGGGCGTCGCGCTGCGCCTCCTCCTCGCGCGCGTGCAGCGCGTCGGGGGCGCCCGAGGAGTGCGCGGGTCCGTCGCGATGGGACGCGTGGGCGGCCGCGGCCGCCGCGGCGTCGGCGTCGGCTGCGTGGTCGGCGACGATCCCCTCGGCGGCCAGGGCCAGCAGCCCGCGCCCCACGGCGGCCGGCAGCGTGGCGTCCACGATGGGCGACGACGACGCGGGCCGGTCGCCCGCGCCGACGCCCGCCGCCAGCACGCGCTCCCACCCGACGTAGGACTCCACGCCGATGTCGAGGACCAGCACGGCCTCCGCCTCCGCGAAGCCCATGCGGGTGAGGTCGCGGATCGCCCCGGTGAAGCGCAGGACGACCTGGTCGGGGGCCGTGTCGAGGTGGTGGATCGCGCTGGCGAGGCCCGGGTGCCGGTCGTACATGTCCCAGATCCGCTCGACGGCCTGCTCGAGGTAGGTGCGCCACGAGGTGTCGTCGGGCGCCGTGAGCCGGGCGCCGTGAGCCGGGCGGCGGGAGCGTCGGGGACGGTCGGCCAGTCCATGCGCGCGATGGCGGTGTCGCACGCGAGCAGGACGATGTCGTCGCGGCTGGCAACGTGGCGGTACAGCGTCGAGTGGTCGACGCCCAGGCGGTGCGCGAGGGAGGTGAGGGTGAGCGTGCTCAGGCCGCCCTCGAGGGCCGCCTCGGCGATGAGCCTCCGCGAGACGCGCGCGGGCCTCCCGACCCGACCGGCTCGCCGCTCCATGCGCTCGATCCTACCGTGACGACGCCAGGGATTTGGGTGCAAAGGATCCTGCCGCGCGCCGCGCTCGGCGGCGGGAGAGCCGGCCGTCGCGGCCCCGTCGCCCGGCGTCGGGACGCGCCGCGGCTAGCGTGGGAGCATGCCCGACACCCGCACCCCCTTCTCCGAGCTCGACGAGTTCATCGCCCTCCCGCGCCTCGGCGGCCTCGTGCTCTCGCCCGACGGACGCCGCGCGGTGCTCACCGTCACGACCCTCGACGCCGCCAGGACCGGCTACCGCCACGCCCTCTGGGTCGTGCCCGCGGCCGGCGGCGGCGTGCCGCAGCGCCTCACGCGCTCGGCGAAGAGCGAGGCGGGCGCGGCCTTCACTGCGACCGGCGACCTCCTCTTCGTCTCCTCCCGCCCCGACGCCGACGACGCCGACGGGAAGGAGGCCGCGCAGCTGTGGATCCTCCCGACCGCCGGCGGCGAGGCACGCGCGCTGACCCGGCTGGCCGGCGGGGTGGACGGCATCGCGGCCGTCGCGCGCGACGCCGCCACCGTGATCCTGCGGGCGCCGCTGCTGCCCGGATCCGCCTCGCTCGAGGCCGACGCCGTGGCACGGAAGGACCGGTCGGACCTCCAGGTGAACGCGGTCCTGCACGAGAGCTACCCGGTGCGGTACTGGGACCACGACCTCGGCCCCGACGAGCCGCACCTGTTCGCGCTCGACCTCGCGGGCGCGCTCGTCGAGGAGCCCGCCCGGCCCACGACCGCGGACGCGGCGCCCGCGCTCGCCGCCGAGGCCGCGACCGAGGACGGCGGATCCGCGGCCGCCGCGCCCGCCGCCACCGCGCAGCCGTACCCGACCTCCCTGCCGCGCCCGCGCGACCTCACCCCGCGGCCCGGCCGCAGCCTCGACCACGCGGCCGCCGCGCTCGCGCCGGACGGCCGCACGCTCGTCGTCGCGGTCGGCGTGAAGGAGCGCCGCGGCGACCGCCAGGCGCTCGTGTCGATCGACGTCGCCACCGGGGAGCGCACGACGCTCCTCGACGTGCCCGGCGTCGACCTCGAGATGCCCGCCATCAGCCCCGACGGCGCGCTGCTCGCCTACATGCGCACCGACCGCGCGACCCCGGCCGCGCCCACGCAGCAGGAGATCTGGGTGTCCGCGCTCGACGGATCCGACGCCCGCCGCGTCGCCGCCGACTGGGACCGCTGGCCGTCGTCGCTGCGGTTCGACGCGGACTCGCAGGCGCTCGTCGTCACGGCCGACCAGGACGGCCGCGGGCCCGTCTTCCGCATCGGCCTCGACGACGCCGTCACGCAGCTCACGACGGACGACCACTCCTCCACCGACGTGCAGGTCGACCGCGAGACCGGCGACGTGCTCGCGCTCCGCTCCTCGTGGATGGCGCCCGCGCACCCCGTGCGCGTGTCGGTGGCGGACGGATCCGTCACGGAGCTCGCGACGCCCGCGCCCGTCCCCGCGACCACCGGCACCATGACGGAGGTGGAGACGACGGCCGCCGACGGCGCGCGCGTGCGCGGCTGGCTGCTGCTGCCGGAGGGCGCGTCGGCCGAGGCGCCCGCGCCGCTGCTGCTGTGGATCCACGGCGGCCCGCTCAACAGCTGGAACGCGTGGAGCTGGCGCTGGACGCCGCAGGTGATGGTGGCGCGCGGCTACGCGGTGCTGCTGCCGGATCCCGCGCTCAGCACCGGCTACGGGCTCGACTTCATCGCGCGCGGCTGGGACGCGTGGGGTGAGGCGCCCTACACCGACCTCATGTCGATCACCGACGCCGTCGAGGCGCGGGCCGACGTCGACGAGACGCGCACGGCCGCGATGGGCGGATCCTTCGGCGGCTACATGGCGAACTGGGTCGCGGGCCACACCGACCGCTTCCGCGCGATCGTCAGCCACGCGAGCCTGTGGGCGCTCGACCAGTTCGGGCCGACCACCGACTCGTCGCAGTACTGCCAGAGCATCTTCTCGGCCGAGGGGCTCGACCGGAACTCGCCGCACCACTCCGTGCGCGACATCGTGACGCCCATGCTCGTGATCCACGGCGACCGCGACTACCGCGTGCCGATCGGCGAGAGCCTGCGCCTCTGGTCGGAGCTCGCGGAGCACCACGCCTCCGACGACGGCACGACGCCGCACCGGTTCCTCGTGTTCCCGGACGAGAACCACTGGGTGCTGAAGCCGCAGCAGTCGGTGGTCTGGTACCGGACGGTGCTCGCCTTCCTCGACCAGCACGTGCGCGGTGCGGAGTGGGAGCGGCCCGCGGTGCTCGGCTAGGTCGCCCGCTCCGGCCCGGAGTCGCCTCGCATCCGGCCGGAGTCCGGCGCGGGCGCGCCTCAGGCCTCGTCGCGGTAGACCACCCGGCGCTCGCCGGCGCGGACGGCCGCGGCGAGGCGGTTGCCGGCGGGCGGGAGCGGGCAGTTCATCCAGTCGGAGAAGCCGCACGGCGGGACGACGGCGCGCGTGAAGTCGAGGGTCACGGGTCCGTCGCCGTCCGGGCGGGGGAGGAAGAGGAAGCGGCTGGGGGCGTAGCTCTCGCGGCCCGTGGTGGCGTCGGCGAAGACGAGCTGGAGGCGGTCGCTGTCGGCGAAGGCGCTGAGGCGCACCTCCTCGCCCTCGATCTCGACCACGATGTCGCCGGGCACGGGCAGCTCGCGCGTGCGGCCGGCGTCGGCGATGTGCTCGAACGGGATCACGCGGTCGTCGTCGACGCGCTCGAAGCGGCCCTCGAGGATCCACTCGGGCGCGTACGGGTAGACCTCGATGTCCTCGAACGCGCGGTTCTTCGGGCTCGCCGAGTCCCAGAGCCGGTAGCCGTGCTCGGGCTCGCCAGTGTCGAGCGAGACGCGCTCGATGCGGGTGAGCTGCACGGTGTCGGGCTGGCCCTCGAGCGCCTCGAGGTCGCTGACCTCCCGGCCGGGCTCGAGCCACGTCGTCTGGATGAGCGCGAGGCTGCCGAACGGGCTCGTCACGGCGGCGAGGCGGGCGCGGTGCCAGGCCTCGTACTCAGCGAGCGCATCCGCGGCGATGTCGGCGTCGGATGCGGCGGGGCGGGCGGGGGTCTCTCGCGTGTCGGTCACCCCGGGGCAACGCGCGGGGCGTCCGGCGGCATTCCCGGCCCGCCCGCCGTACCCGCTGCGGATGCCGCTTGGAGGCGCCGGGTATTGACTGGATGCACCGACGGAAAGGACGCACCCATGGCACGCACGGTCGCCGATCAGCTCATCGCCCAGCTCATCGAGGCGGGGGTGAGCCGCATCTACGGCGTCGTCGGCGACAGCCTCAACCCGGTCGTCGACGCGGTGCGGCGCACGGGCGGCAGCCGCACGGGCGGCATCGACTGGATCCACGTGCGGCACGAGGAGGCCGGCGCGTTCGCGGCGTCCGCCGAGGCGCAGCTCACCGGCAAGCTCGCGGTGTGCGCCGGATCCTGCGGCCCCGGCCACCTGCACCTCATCAACGGCCTCTACGACGCGCACCGCTCCGGCGCGCCCGTGCTCGCCATCGCGAGCCACATCACCACGAACCAGATCGGCTCCGGCTACTTCCAGGAGACCCACCCCGACCGCCTCTTCGTCGAGTGCTCGCACTACACGGAGATGATCTCGACCGCCGTCCAGGCGCCGCGCGTCGTCGACCAGGCGATGCGGCACTCCCTCGCGCTCGGCGGCGTCAGCGTCATCACGCTGCCGGGCGACGTGGCCGAGTTCGAGGCGGAGGGCGAGGCGCCCGCGTTCTCGCTCCCGCGCCGCCCCGCGATCGTGCCGGCCGAGGAGGACGTGCGCGCGCTCGCCGCCGCCATCGACGACGCGAAGAGCGTCGCGATCTTCGCGGGCCGGGGCGCGGGATCCGCGCACGCCGAGCTCATGGAGCTGGCCGACAGGATCGCGGCGCCGGTCGGCCACTCGCTGCGCGGCAAGGACGTGATCCAGCAGGACAACCCGTTCGACGTCGGCATGACCGGCCTCATCGGCTACGGCGCGGCGGCCGCCGGCATCTCGGGCGCCGACCTGCTGATCCTCATCGGCACCGACTTCCCCTACGACCAGTTCCTGCCCGGCAAGGAGGTGCGGACCGCGCAGATCGACATCGCGCCCGAGCGCCTCGGCCGCCGCACCGACGTCGACATCGCGATCCACGGCGACGCGCTCTCCACGATCCGCGCGGTGCTGCCGCTCGTCGAGCGGAAGACGGACCGGCGCTTCCTCGAGAAGCTGCTGAAGGAGCAGGACAGGAAGGTCGAGCAGGTCGTCGGCGCGTACACGTCGAAGGCGGAGAAGCTCAAGCCGATCCATCCGGAGTACGCCGCCAGCATCCTCGACGAGGTCGCGGGCGACGACACGGTCTTCACGAGCGACACCGGCATGTGCAACGTGTGGACCGCGCGGTACCTCACCCCGAACGGGCGCCGGCGGATGATCGGGTCGCTCGTGCACGGGTCCATGGCCAACGCGCTGCCGCAGGCGATCGGCGCGCAGGTCGCGTACCCCGAGCGGCAGGTCGTGTCGGTCTCGGGCGACGGCGGGCTGTCGATGCTGATGGGCGAGCTCGTCACGGTCGCGGCGTACGGCCTGCCCGTGAAGGTCGTCGTGTTCAACAACTCGACGCTCGGCCTCGTGAAGGTGGAGATGCTCGTCGACGGGATCCCCGACTTCGGGGTCGACGTGCCCATGGTCGACTACGCCGCGGTGGCCGCCGCCCTCGGGATCCACTCCCAGCGCGTCGAGGACCCGGCCGACATCCGCGCTGCCCTCGAGGCCGCGTTCGCGCACGACGGGCCCGCGCTCGTCGACCTCGTGACCGACCCGATGGCGCTCTCGATCCCGCCGGAGATCACGGCCGCGCAGGTGAAGGGCTTCGCGCTCTCGATGTCGAAGATCGTGATGAACGGCGGCGTCGGCGAGGCCGTGAAGCTCGCCCGATCGAACCTGCGGAACATCCCGCGCCCGTGAGCGGTTCCGCTGACGTCCCCCACCCGTCCCATCACGAGGAGAACCCATGTCCCAGCCCGTCGTCGTCACCGCCGTCTTCACGCCCGTCGAGGGCAAGCACGACGAGGCGGTCGCCGCCCTGTCCCGCGGCATCGCCGAGGTGCACGAGGAGGAGGGCTGCGAGGTCTACGCGATCCACGACGCCCCCGACGGCACCATCGTGATGCTCGAGAAGTGGGCGTCCGTCGAGGACCTCGACGCGCACGGAACGGGCGAGGCGGTCGCCCGCATGGGCGCGTCGCTCGCCGGCCTCATCACGGGGCCCGCCGTCGTCACGCGGCTCACGCCGATCCCGGCCGGCTCCGAGCTGCAGGGCGCGCTCTAAGCACCGGGGGATCGACGGCGCGGGCGGGTCCCGCATCCGGCAGGGTGACTGCATGCCCTCGATCGGAACCCGCCGCCGCGTCATGCACCTGCTGCCGGTCGCGTTCGCGGTCGCCGTGGTCGTGCTCATCGGGGGGACGATCGGCGCGACGCCGTCCCTCGAGCGCGCCGGCCTCCTCGACGTCCCGCCCTCGCCGCAGCGCTACGCCGACATGGCCGTGGACCTCATGGTCGACGGGCTCCAGGCGGATCCCGCCCGTGTCGCGGAGGTCCGGGCGCAGGTGGACGCGCAGGCGGCCCGGGCGCGCACCTACGCGGGCACGTACCCGGCGCTCTCCGGGGCCGCGAAGGAGCTGGGCGGCGAGCACAGCTCGTTCCTCGAACCCGCCGAGGCTGCGGCGGACTTCGGCGACAGCCCTCCCGTCTCGGCCGCGGCCGAGCCGCGGCCCACGGTCACGACGGCCGACGGGATCACGACCATCGTCGTCCCCGCGCTGCTGGGCGGGGACGAGGCGTCCCGTCAGCGCTACGTCGACGCGGGCGCCCAGGCGCTCGTGGCCGCCGTGCCCGCGACGACCCGCGGCTGGGTCGTGGACCTCCGGGGGAACCACGGCGGCGACATCTGGCCCATGCTCGCCGCGGTCTCGCCGCTGCTCGACGAGGGGCAGGTGATGTCGTTCGACGACGCGGACGGCTCGGTGCCCGTCACCGTCGCGGGCGGTGCCGTCGCCCAGGGCGGCGAGGTCATGGCGATGAGCGCCGCGGGCCGGGTGCCCGCGGGCCTGCCGATCGCCGTCGTCACCGACGGCATGACGGTGAGCTCCGGCGAGGCGGTCGCGATCGCGTTCGTCGGGCAGGACGGCGTCCGCTCGTTCGGGCAGCCCACCTACGGCTTCAGCACCGGGAACGCGCCGCGGACCTTGCCCGACGGCGCGATCGTGAACCTCACGGTCACGGTCGACGCCGACCGCACGGGGAAGCGCTACGGCGTGCCCGTCGCCCCGGACGTCATGGTCGACGATGCCGGGATCACGGCCGCCGTCGACGAGTGGTTCGACGCGCCGCGGTGACCGTGCCGTCGGCTGACGGGGAGCCGGGACGGGATGCGAGCCACCACCGTTCGCGCGGCCCGTGGTGCGACGACGGGCCCGTCCCTATGCTCGGCACATGAGCGACGTCGTCACCGAGGAGCCCGCCGACACGAGCCAGGGGCTGCTCCCGGCGCCGGTCCTGCTGCTCCTCGGCATCGTCGTGATCCCCCTGGGGCTGAGCTGGGCGTGCAACAGCTGGTCATCGCCGGGGCCCGCCGACTACATCCGCATGGCCTTCGCGTCGGTCGTGGGCCTCACGGTGTCCGTCGCGACCGTGCTCGTCCTGTTCCTCGACCGCGCGATCCACGGGGCGCCGCCGCGGACGGTGCGGAGGTTCGCGCTGCTCGCGTCGGTCGTCGTCCTGTGGTCGATCCAGGGCATCGTGACCGTGGCGGGGAACCTCACGAGCCCGCTGGAGCGGATCGGCTGACGCCCGAGCCCGAGCCCGAGGGCGCCTCAGCCGACCTCGACCAGCGTGATCCCCTTCGAGCGGTCGCCCGACGCGAGCGCCTCGAGCGCGGCGGGGGCCTCGTCGAGCGGGATGCGGTGCTCGATGAGCAGCTCCGGGCGGAGCGCGCCCGAGGCGACCATCTCCATCAGCCCGGCGTAGTCGTGCGCGGGCATGCCGTGGCTGCCGTGCAGGCTGAGCTCCTGGCTGATGACGAACGGCACGGGCACCGTCGGCTCGCTCGCGAACAGGCCGATCTGCACCTGGCGGCCCGTCGGCGCGAGCGCCAGCAGGCTGATCCGGAGGGTCGACTCGCGGCCGAGCGCCTCGACCGAGACCTGCACGCCGTCGGGGGAGACCGCGTGGATCGCGTCGAGCACGTCGAGCTCGGAGAGGTCGGACGAGTCGATCGTGTACTCCGCGCCGAGCTCGGAGGCGCGCGCGAGGGCGGCCGGGTCGACATCCACCGCGATGACCTCCGCGCCGACCGCGACCCCGATCATCACGGCGCTGAGGCCCACGCCGCCGCAGCCGATGACGAGGAGGCGCTCGCCGCGCCGGATCCGCGCCCGGTGCACGAGCCCGCGGAAGGCGGTGGCGAAGCGGCAGCCGAGGAGCGCCGCCGCGCCCGCGTCGAGCTCGTCGGGCACGGGGATGAGGTTCACGTCCGCGTCGTGCAGCGCGACGAGCTCGGCGAACGATCCCCAGTGCGTGAAGCCCGGCTGCGTCTGGTCGCGGCACACCTGGCCGTTGCCGGCGCGGCACTCGGCGCAGCGGCCGCATGCGCAGACGAACGGGACCGTGACGCGGTCGCCGACGTGGAAGCGCGTGACCTCGGGGCCGACCTGGTGGATCCGCCCGACCAGCTCGTGTCCCGGCACCTGCGGGAGCTCGATGCCGTCGTCGTGGCCGAGCCAGCCGTGCGCGTCGCTGCGGCACACGCCCGTGGCCTCGACGCGGACGATGACGCCGGCGGGGGAGGGCACGGGATCCGGCAGGTCGCGGACGACCGGGGTCTGGCCGAACTCCTCGTAGACGACGGCGCGCATGGGGGCTCCTCGGGGTCGGGGCGGCACGGGCTCGTCCACGGTATCCGAGCGCCGGGTCATCCCAACGCGGGCGGGTCGTCGTGGGCCCGCCCCGCGACACGGCCCGCTCCCGGCGCGCGCTGGCAGACTGTCGAGGTGACCCGCACCCCCGCCGCCCCCGCCTTCACCCGCCCATCGCTCGCGCCCGGGCTCCTCGGCGCCATCGTGCTGCTGGCCGGGTTCGCGGTGATCGACGGCGACCTCTTCACGGTCGTACGGTTCGCGGTCGCGATCCTCGCGCTCATCATGATCGTGTTCTCGGTGCGCGCCCGCAGCTGGTGGAGCGCCGCGCTGCTCGCGGCCGTCGCCGTGATGTGGAACCCGGTCCTCGTGATCCCCGTCGAGGCCGTCACGTGGCAGTCGCTGCAGTACGTGGCCGCGATCGTGTTCATCGCCGCGGGCATCCTCGTGAAGGTGCCCGTGGAGGACGCGCCTACGCCGGGCCGACCCCGAACGCGCGCTCCTCGGTGAGGCCGCGCCGGAGGTAGGCGACGATCTCGTCGAGCGAGCGGCGGGCGAGAGCGGGGTCCGCCGCCGGGTAGGCGAGCCAGCCCTGGTCGGCGCGCGGGATCCGGATGAGCCGCGCCTTCATCCCCGCCGCCTTGAGCGCCGCGACGCCCTCGACCACGTGGTCGATGCGCGCATCCGCGGCGCCGACGTGCACGAGCGCGTCGGGGAGCCGGTCGCGGCCGTGGCCCTGGCGGTCGGCGGATCCTTCGCTCGGCACGTCGCCGGACGGGCTCACGAGCACGAGCCGCAGGACGGCGGGGCCGTCGGCGTCGCGGGCGAGCGCGGTGATGCGCAGCGCGCGGTCGGCGCCGGGGCCGTCGCCGAGGATCCCGAGCCGCTCCGGCGTGCCGTTCCAGCCCGCCGCGTGCGACGCGATCCACGACAGGCCCGCGAGCGCCTGCGCATCGTCGTCGGGCGCCATCGTCACGACCACCGCGCGGAGGTCCTTCGCGAGCGTGGACGGCAGCCAGTCGCCGTCGTGCCGGGCGAGGACGACGAGCACGGGGGATCCGGTGGCCGAGCGGTCGTGGCCGGGCGGCGTCCACACGGCGATGTCGAGGGGGAGGCCCTGCTCGCCGGCGGAGCGCCGGACGACGCGCGTGCCCGCGGCGGGCGCGCCGCGCATGGACCGCGCGAGCGCGGGGACGTGTCGGATCGCGAGGCCGAGCAGCCGGCGGCGCGGCGTGACGCGGGCGGCCTCGGTGCGCGTCGCCATCAGCCGCGGTCCGCGGGGGCGGCGTCGGCCGATCCGGGCACGGGCGTCCCGGAGACCGCGGCGCGCGCCTCGGACGGGCGCGTCGCGCGTCCGCCGCGCGGCACCGCGCCGTGGCCCTCGGGCACGCGCTCGCCCTCGCGGACCGGGCCGGGAGGGGTGCCGTCGCCGAACGGACGGCCGCCGAGCTCCTCGCGCCCGTGCGGCTCGAGCCAGCCCCAGGTCTCAGGACCTGTGGGCACGACGCGGGTCGGGTTGATGTCGGTGTGCGTCAGGTAGTAGTGCTGCTTGATCTGCACGAAGTCGATGGTGTCGCCGAAGCCGGGCGTCTGGAACAGGTCCCGAGCGTACGCCCAGAGCACGGGCATCTCGTCGAGCTTCTGCCGGTTGCACTTGAAGTGGCCGTGGTACACGGCGTCGAAGCGGGCGAGCGTCGTGAACAGGCGCACGTCGGCCTCGGTGATCGTGTCGCCCACGAGGTAGCGCTGCGTGGCGAGCCGGTCGCTCAGCCAGTCGAGGCGGGAGAAGAGGCGGTCGTAGGCCTTCTCGTACGCCTCCTGGGATCCGGCGAACCCGCAGCGGTACACGCCGTTGTTCACGTCGCGGAAGACGAGGTCGGCGACCTCGTCGATCTCGGCCCGCAGCGCGACGGGGTAGAGGTCGGGCGCGCCCTCGCGGTGGTGCTCGGTCCACTCGGTGGAGAGGTCGAGCGTGATCTGGGGGTAGTCGTTCGTGACGACCTGGCCGGAGGGGATGTCGACGAGCGCCGGCACCGTGATCCCGCGCGGGTAGTCGGGGAAGCGCGCGAAGAACGACTCCTGCAGGTGCTCCGTGCCGAGCACCGGGTCGCGTCCGTCGGGGTCGAGGTCGAAGGTCCAGCTGCGGGCGTCGTGCGTGGGGCCGGGGAGGCCCAGCGAGATCGCGTCCTCGAGGCCGAGCAGGCGCCGCACGATCACGGAGCGGTTCGCCCACGGGCAGGCGCGCGCCGCGACGAGGCGGTAGCGGCCGGCCTCGACGGGCCAGCCCTGCGAGCCGTCGCGGAGGATCCGGTCCTCGATGTAGTTCGTGTCGCGGGTGAACTCACCCTCCTCGACGTAGCGGCCGGGAGCGCCCGCCTCGTTGCTGCCTGCGGGGGTCGCCTGATCCGTCATGCATCCACCCTAGGCCGGGGTCGCCGCGCCCGACCGGCCGCGGGCGCCGAGCGGCTCCCGCGTACCGTAAACTCCTCCATGTGCCCGTCCTCCCCGAGGCGGCCGGGCGCAGGCGGCGGACCCACGTCCCACCCCCGACCCGGATCCCCGGTTGCTCGAGGCAGGTCCCCTCGCCACCGTCCGACCGCACGCGTCACCGTGCGCGACGGGCGCGAAGTCCTTCCGATCCGGGAGCGCAGGTAGCGCCTGGCCCCGGCAGTGAACAAGGAGTTGCATGGCTCGCACCGGCCAGCGGCGGTCCTCCGCCCGCACGCGCACGATCGACAACGAGGGGCTCATCCCCGTACTGGCGCGTGCCGTGCGCGAGATCGAGCAGGCCGCCCAGCGCGGCAAGCTCAAGCCCGTCAACCGCACGAAGTTCCAGGTCATCGCCGTGCTGATGCGCGAGGAGCGCACGCACGCGAAGGACCCGGCCACGCCGCTCAGCGACCCCGAGCGCGCTGAGACGCTCAAGCGCCTCGACGGCATCGCGAGCATCCTGGCCCGCACGGCCGCGCGCGACACCTCGGTGCTGCCGCTGCTGGATCCCGACGCCAAGCTCTCCGAGACGGCCCGCGCCATGCGCAAGCACATGCTGTTCGACGGCGGCGTCGAGATGGTCGTGGAGGAGGAGCCGGAGCCCGAGCCCGAGGATCCCGCGCTCGCCAAGCTGCACGAGCGCCAGGTCGTGCCGCCGTCGGTCAAGGCCCGCGTGCTCGCGAACCCGTTCCTCGAGCCCGACCTCGACCGGCCCGCGCCCGCCGCGCCGCCCACGCGCCTGCTGGCGAACTGGGAGCTGCTCGGCCCGCTGTTCAAGTCGTTCGAGTACGGCGCCGGCGGCGGCATCGCGAGCATGGACCTGCCCGAGAGCCCGCGCATCGACCGCCTGTCGCCGCAGAACCTCGAGCTCATGCGCCACCAGGCGCGCTTCCTCGAGAGCGTGCGCCTCGGCCACCGCGAGTTCCTGCTCGCCGACGAGCCCGGCCTCGGCAAGACCGCGCAGGCGCTGCTCGCCGCCTCCGTCGCGGACGCGTACCCGCTGCTCGTCGTCGTCCCGAACGTCGTGAAGATGAACTGGAAGCGCGAGGTGGAGCGCTGGACGCCGCACCGCCGCGCCACCGTGATCCACGGCGACGGGCTGGGGCTCGATGCCTTCGCCGACGTCGTCATCGTCAACTACGAGGTGCTCGACCGGCACATCGGCTGGCTGCGCACGCTCGGCTTCCGCGGCATGGTCGTCGACGAGGCGCACTTCATCAAGAACCTGCAGTCGCAGCGCTCGAAGTTCGTGCTCGCGCTCGCCGAGAGCATCCGGCAGCGACAGTCGAACCCGCTGCTCATGGCGCTCACGGGCACGCCGCTCATCAACGACATCGACGACTTCCGCGCCATCTGGCAGTTCCTCGGCTGGATCGACGGCGACAAGCCCACGTCGCGCCTCATGGCCGAGCTGGAGGAGGCGGGCCTGACGCCCGCCGACCCCGGCTTCTTCGCCGAGGCCCGGCGCGCGGTCATCGACCTCGGCATCGTGCGTCGCCGCAAGATCGACGTGGCGACCGACCTGCCGTCCAAGCGCATCGCGGACCTCCCGGTCGAGCTCGACGACGACCTGGGCCGCTCCATCCGCCAGGCCGAGCGCGAGCTCGCGGCGCGTCTCGTCAAGCGCTTCACGGCGCTCGTCGGCGCGCGCGGCACCACGGTCGCCGATGTCATGGACGGACCGGCGTCCGAGCGGGCGAGCCTCGTGCGGCTCGTGGCGCAGTCCGAGCTCGACGAGGCCAAGGCGCAGAAGACCGGCGAGAACGTGTTCACCATGGTCCGCCGCATCGGCCAGGCGAAGGCCGTGCTCGCGGCCGACTACGCCGCCCAGCTCGCGCGCTCCGTGGGCAAGGTCGTGTTCTTCGCGAAGCACGTCGACGTGATGGACCAGGCCGAGGCCACGTTCGCCAAGCGGGAGCTGAAGAGCGTGTCGATCCGCGGCGACCAGTCGCCGGCCGCGCGCCAGAACGCGATCGACTCCTTCCAGAACGACCCCGAGGTCAAGGTCGTGGTCTGCTCGCTCACCGCGGCGGGCGTCGGCCTCAACCTGCAGGCCGCGTCGAACGTGGTGCTCGCGGAGCTCAGCTGGACGAGCGCGGAGCAGACGCAGGCCATCGACCGCGTGCACCGCATCGGCCAGGAGGAGCCCGTCACCGCGTGGCGGATCATCGCGGCGCAGACGATCGACGCGAAGATCGCGGAGCTCATCGACAGCAAGGCGGGCCTCGCGGCGCGCGCGCTCGACGGCGAGGACTTCGACGAGGCCGGATCCACGTCCGTGCAGCTCGACGCCCTGTCGCACCTGCTCGAGGAGGCGCTCGCCGCGGGCTGATCCGCGATCCGCTCCACGGCGACGCCCCCGCGGCCTGCTGGTCGCGGGGGCGTCGTGCGTGCCGCGGAGAGCGGCACCGATCGTATTTCGCTACTTCTCCTTCGTTCGGCCGAATATTCCGGGCAGTTTCAAGAACATCAAGTAGCTGAGGGCGAATAAGGGTAGGGCGAACAGACCTGCGGGGAACGTTCGATCCTGTGCGCTAGTGCCCGCGGCGAGTGGCGCGACGACCAGCACGCAGAACAGGTAGAAGGCCGTGACTATTCCTGACGAAACGACCGCGCGTACGCGGCGTCGGTGGGTAGATCGATCAGTCATTCCTACACTGCCCTTCGAGGCTTAGGATATAGATGCGATAATTTTGATTGTTCGGGCAGACTCCGTGCGCCACGGCTATGGCGACGATGGTGAAGCCGAGACCCGCGCCGGCGAGGCATGCAGCGCCGCCGCTTTCGGGCCCGAGGGCCAAGCAGATCGCGCCTGCGAGTGAACCTGCTGCGGCAGTGGCACCTGCTGCTTGTTCAGTCGAATCCAGGCTGATGTAGGGAAAAGGGTCGGAGCCGAAGGCCACCGATGAGGCTTCCAGTGCACGTTTTGTGCCCGTCTCTGTGATCACTTCCCCTGCCGAGTCATAGGTGAATGACATTTCGACGTGAGGGGTGATGTGATAAGTGACGCGCTGCCCAGCCGGCGTGACTTCGGTGACGCGTTCCGCGGGCCCGGATCGTAGGTCTCTACCGACCTCAGCGAGGCGTTGAGGAGATAGGGAGGTATGAGACAACGGTGTTGTAGTCGAATGCGCACCCGCGCGTGACAGGAGCTCCACTCGCTCTGATGCGGATGCCGAAAGGGCTGGTATGAAGACGATCGAGCCTAAAGCTAATGTCGCTATCACGACTGTTCGTGTCAGCGCAGACTTTCTCATTATGTTCTCCAATGGGTCGGGGAAGCGAATGATCCTCGCGCGTTGCCCGGCGGGTGTGACTTGTCCACAGCGGTAGGCGCCAGTCATCGAGGTGCGCTACCGGAGTGGAGATGCGGAGAAGTACTGCGAGGCTGTCAGGCGGCCTCGGCCCTTCGAAAGGCGCTTCGCGACTCAGGCAGGTCGGCGGCCGGAGCCGCCCACCTGCTGGTCGCGAAAGCATTGCGCATCGGCCAGGAGGAGCCCGTCACCGCGTGGCGGATCATCGCGGCGCAGACGATCGACGCGAAGATCGCGGAGCTCATCGACAGCAAGGCGGGCCTCGCGGCGCGCGCGCTCGACGGCGAGGACTTCGACGAGGCCGGATCCACGTCCGTGCAGCTCGACGCGCTCTCGCACCTCCTCGAGGAGGCGCTGGCCGCGTAGCTGTCGCGATCCGCTCGACGACTATGCCCCCGCGGCCTGCTGGTCGCGGGGGCGTCGTGCGTGCGGCGGACGCTAGTCGTCCCGACGTCGCCGTTCCGCAGCCCGCCGAATGAGATAGGCGGCGGGGAAGACGACGGCGGCGCCTACGAGCGCCGCGGCGAGATGCTCCATCGTCGGAGTTCCGCCGACCAGGGGCACCACGATCAGCTGCGACACGAGGACGAAGGCCGTGAGGATGGCCGCGTCCCGCAGGGCACGGCGGGCGCTGTACTGGGGCATGCGCCCAGGATGCGCGGCGGACGCGGGCGGGGTGCGGACGCTCCCCAGTGCCGCTCAGCCGCGCTCGGCCTTCCTTCGCGCCCGCTCGGCCCTGCGGGCAGCGCGGCGCTCGCGGGCCACGGCGTCCTGGGCGTCCTGCGTGGGATTCGAGCGGGAGGTGCCGATGACGGCGAAGACGATGAGGACGACGACGGCAGGCATCACCACGTAGATCAGGATCATGGGGACCACGGCAGCTCCTCGGGTGGGTCCAGGCGAGCGTACCGCCGGCTCAGTCCTCGAGGGCCGCGCCGCGGAGGTCCGGCAGGGTGAGCGCGGCGACGGCAGCCAGCGCGAAGACGGCCGCGAAGACGCCGAACGGGAGTGCGACGCCGCCGAGCGCGAGGAGCGGCGGCACGCACAGCGGCGCGGCGATCGAGGCGAGGCGACCGAAGCCCGCGGCGCTGCCCGCGCCCGTCGCGCGCACCCGGGTCGGGTAGAGCTCGGGCGTCACGGCGTAGAGCGCGCCCCACGCGCCGAGGTTCGAGAACGACATGAGGGCGCCGAACACGAGGATCGCCGTCACGGAGTCCGCGGTGCCGAAGAGGCCGGCCGAGACGGCGGATCCGGCGAGGAAGACGGCGAGGGTGACCCGCCGCCCCCACCGCTCGACGAGCCAGGCGGAGACCGCGTAGCCGGGCAGCTGCGCGAGCGTGATGAGCAGCGTGTACTCGAACGACCGCACGAGCGAGAAGCCTTGCGCGACCAGCAGCGTCGGCAGCCAGATGAAGGCGCCGTAGTAGGCGAAGTTGACGCAGAACCACACGATCCAGAGCGAGAGCGTGCGGCGGCGGAGGCGCGCGCCGAAGAGGCGCTCGCGGGGTCCGGCGTCGGGGGCGGCCGCGGCGGTCTCGCTGCCGACCGCGGCGTACGCGATCCGGGCCTCGGCCGTCGAACCCATGGCACCGTCCGTCGCGGGATCCGCCCCCGCCGCCACCTCGAGGTCGCGCACCACGCGCTCCGCCTCCCGGTGCCGGCCCTTCCCCTCCAGGAACCGCACCGACTCCGGCAGGCGCAGCCGCACGACGATGGCCCACACCGCGGGCACGGCGCCGAGCGCGAGCGCCCAGCGCCAGCCGTCGTCGCTCGCGGGGATCACGAGGTAGCCGATGAGCGCGGCCGCCGTCCAGCCGACGGCCCACGACGACTCGAGGATCACGATGACGCGCCCCCGGATCCGGGCGGGCGAGAACTCGCTGACGAGCGTGGACGCGACCGGCAGCTCGGCGCCGAGCCCGAGGCCGACCACGAAGCGGAGCGCGATGAGCGCGCCCACGGACAACGCGAGCGCCGAGACGCCCGTGGCCACGCCGTAGACGAGCAGCGTGAGCGCGAACACCTGGCGGCGGCCGATGCGGTCGGCGACCAGGCCGCCGACGCTCGCCCCGATCGCCATGCCGAGGAACCCGGCGGACGCGACGAGGCCGAGCTGCCCGGCGTCCGCCTCCCACACGACGGCCAGCTGCGCGATGACGAACGAGATGAGCCCGACGTCCATCGCGTCGAGCGCCCAGCCGACGCCGCTGCCGCCGAGGATGCGGGAGTGGGCGCGGGTCCAGGGGAGTCCGTCGAGGCGCTGGGCGCGCGTGCGCGGCGGGGAGGTGGTGGTCATGGTCCTGGCTTCCGGGAGGGCGCTCGGGCGGTCGCGCGCCTCGCGGGGAGGAGGAGGCGCTCGCGGTGGGACGAGCGTAGCGCCGGGGCGGGCCGCAGCCCGCCCCGGGACGTCAGAGCTGCCGGACCCGCTCCGCCAGGCGCTCGAACGACGCCGCGTGCGTGACCCGCAGCGCGTCCCACGACGCCGTCATGTCGAACTGCTCGGGATTCGCGACCACCTCGGCGAAGCCGTGCTGCGCGCGGGGCACCGCGTCGCCCGGGAGCACGAGCGACTGGATGAAGGCGCCCGTGTCCTCCGCGAAGGTGAGCGTGTGGCTCGCGACGTTGCGGTGCCAGTCGTCCGACGGCCACGACAGGAAGGCGACGTGGCGGGGCGCGACGCCCGTCCCCGCGGTCGACACGTAGTTGCCGTAGTGCTCCTCGCCGGGCGAGAGGATCTTGTACGAGCCGTTGTCGAGGTAGACCAGCAGCGCCTCGTCGAACGGCTTCTCGCCGAACATGGCCGTGTAGCGGAGCGCGTGGACGAGCACGGGCGCGCCGAGCGGCACGGGGAGCGCGGCCGCCGGGGTGGCGGTCGGCGCCGCGACGGACGCGGGGGCGGCGGGCCGCAGGAACTCCTCGTCGGTCACGTGCGGGCCCCAGGTGGTCGCGTCGACCGGGTCGTCGCCGTCCTCCAGCACCGCGATGTGCTCCATCGGCGCGTGGGCCGTGGCGCCGTGCCAGTGCTCCTCGCCGGCGTCGATGTACACGGATCCGCCGGGCCCGACCTCGACGACGCCGCCGTCGCGCGTGCCCACGCGGGCGACGCCGGAGGTCACGTGCAGCGTCTGGCCGAGCACGTGGGAGTGCCACACGGTGCGGGCGCCGGGCGCGAAGGAGACGGATGCGACGACCGCGCGCTGCTCGGGCGCCTGCGGGGTCGACAGCCAGCGGAGGTGGACCTCGCCCGTGACCTGGTCGGCGGGCATCGTGATGGCGCGGGTCTCGGCCTGGACGCGCATGCGGTGTCCTCTCTGTCGGGCACGCGGGTGCCCGGGTCGTGGAACGGGGAGCCCCGGCGCGGTGGTCGCGTCGGGGCACGGGCATCCTCCCGCGGGGGCGGCGGGGAGGGGGCCGGGGCGTCCCCAGGGGCGGGCGGATGCGCGTCCCGGCCCAGCCGAGCGCTTCAGCAGAGCGCCTCAGCCGAGCGCCTCCGGGGCGCGGAAGAAGTCGCGCTCGTACGCGGAGGACAGGCGCGACGCCTCGAGCATCGCGGCACGCCGGCCGGGGCCCGCGCTCACCGCCGCCTCGTCCACCAGCTCGCACGCGCGCCGGGTGGCGGCGGCGAAGGCCGGATCCGCGTACGTCGCCAGCCACGCCGCGTACGGGTGCGCGTCGCCCGCGGCTGCCGCCGCGGATCCCGCCGCCCGCAGCCGCGCGCCCACGTCCGCGTAGATCGTGAAGCAGGGCAGCAGCGCCGCGACGAGCACCGCGTAGTCGCTCGTCGCGGCGTGCGCGAGCAGGTGGTCGACGTAGGCGCGCGTCACCGGGCCGGCGACCATCGGCGCGGGATGCCGGGACAGCCACTCCTCGTGCAGCGCCGACTCCGCCGCGATCGCGTCGGCGGCGCCGCGCGCCCACACGACCTGCGCGTCCGGCGTCGGCGCGAGCTGGCTCGCCCGGGCGAGCACGCGCGAGTAGGCCCGGAGGTAGATCGCGTCCTGCGCGAGGTAGTGCGAGAACCACGCCTCGGGCAGGGTGCCGTCGCCGAGGCGGCGGACGAAGGGGAGGTCGTCGATCTCGCGGCGGAGGTCGGCGGATCCCGCCCACATCTCCGCGGAGATCGGCCCGGCGTGCGTGCCGGCCGCGTCCCACAGCGCGCGCAGGTGGTCGAGCGGACCGGCGCCCGCGCCCACCTCGAGGGCCTCCGCGTGCGCGAGGGATCCGGTGAGCCACGCCTTCGCCTCCGTCAGCGCGGCGAGCCAGTCGCCGCGGCGCGGCTGCAGGGTCGCGAGCGCGCTGGAGAGGGAGCAGCCGGTGCCGTGCGTGCTGGTCGTCGCGATGCGCGGCCCGTCGACCACGTGGGTCGTCGGATCCGCGCCGGCCGCGCCCGGGGTCACGAGCGCGTCCGGGCAGTCGTCGACGCGGAGGTGCCCGCCCTTGACGATGACGCGGACGCCGTGCCGCGCGGCGAGGGCCCGGCCCTGCGCGAGCGCGGCCTCCCACCCGTCGGCCTCGCGCTCGCCGAGGAGCGCGGCGAGCTCCGGCAGGTTCGGGGTGACGACGTCGGCGAGCGGCAGCAGGCGGCGGAGCGCGTCGGTCGCGTCGGCGTCGAGGAGGGCGTCGCCGGACTGGGCGACCATCACGGGATCCAGCACCACGACCGGCGGCCGCACCGCGCGCAGCCAGTCCGCCACCTCGTCGACCACGGCGGCGGATCCGAGCATGCCGATCTTCACGGCGTCGATCGCGACGTCGTCGGACACCGCGTCGAGCTGCGCCCGCAGGAACGCCACGGGCGGCACGTGGATCTCGCGCACGCCCGTCGTGTTCTGCGCCACGAGCGCCGTGACGACCGCCATGCCGTAGCCGCCGTTCGCCGCGATGGACTTGAGGTCGGCCTGGATGCCGGCCCCGCCCGTGGGATCCGTGCCGGCGATGCTGAGGACGCGGGGGACCGGGCGGAGCGCGGGAGCGGGCGCGACATCCGCGACCTCCGCGGCGTCATCGACCTCCGCCGCATCGCCGGCCGCCGCGCGCACCCGCCCCCACGCGTCCGCGAGCTCGCGCGCCGCCGCCTCGGGATCCTCCGCCGCGCACACGGCCGACACGACGGCCGTCCCCGCGCCGCCCGCCGCGGCGATCGCGTCCACGTCTCGTACGTCCACCCCGCCGATCGCGACGCACGGGATGGGCGAGAGGCCTGCGATGATCCCGAACCCGTCGTGCCCGAGCGGCGTCGGGTGGTCGGGCTTGGTGGTCGTGGGGCGGATCACGCCGACGCCGAGGTAGTCGACCGTGCCGACGGGGAGCGCGCGCACCGCCTCCACGTGCGCCGGGGTGTTCGCGGTGAGGCCCACGACCAGGCGGCGGTCGGGGCTCGCGGCGTCGAGCATCCGGCGCACGAGGTCGGCGGGCACATCCGACTGGCCCACGTGCACGCCGTCCACGCGCACACCGCGGGCGAGCGCCGCGAGGACGACGTCGACGCGGTCGTCGACGAGCAGCACCGGCCGGGGCGCTGACGGATGCGCGGCGGAGTGCGCGTCGATCGCGTCCGCCGCGGCGACCACCGTCGCCAGCAGCTCGGCCGCGCTCGCGTGCTTGTCGCGGATCTGCACCGCCGTCGCCCCGCCCGCGACCGCCGCGGCGACGACCGCGGGCACGCCGCGCGCCCCGCACAGCGCGGGGTCGGTGACGAGGTAGACGGAGAGGTCGATGCCGCTCACGCGAGGCGCTCGCGCTGGGCGACGAGCTCGGGGGTGACGGCGTCGAGCGCGTCGAGCAGCGCGACCGCGAAGGATCCGGGACCGCGCGCCCCCTCCGCGGCGACCTCCGCCGCGATCGTGTAGACGCTCGTCGCGGCGACGGCGGCCCGCAGCGGATCCGGGTCCAGCGACGCGAACGCCGCCATCACCGCGCCGAGCGCGCAGCCGCCGCCGGTGACCCTCGTGAGGAGCGCGTCGCCCGTGCGCACGCGCACGAGCCGCGTCCCGTCGGTGAGGTGGTCGACGGGCCCGGACACCGCGACGACCGTCCCGAAGGTGCGCGCGAGCAGCGCCGCGGCGTCGAGCGCCGCCTCCACCTCGTCGGTCGCGTCGACCCCGCGGCCGCCCGCGCCGCCGGTCGCCAGCGCGATGACCTCCGACGCGTTGCCGCGCACGATGGTCGGCGACAGCGCCACGAGCTCGTGCGCGAGCCGCGTCCGCACCGGCAGGGCCCCGACCGCGACGGGATCCAGCACCCACGGCGTCCCCGCCTCGCGCGCCGCGTGCGCGGCCTCGACCGTCGCCTCCCGCTGCTCCGCGTGCGGCGTGCCGAGGTTGACGAGCAGGCCCGACGCGATGCGCGCGAACGGCCCCGCCTCGGTCGGCACGTCCGTCATCGCGGGCGCGGCGCCCAGCGCGAGGAGGACGTTCGCGGTGAAGCCGGTGACAACCGCGTTCGTGATGCACTGCACGAGCGGCTGGCGCTCCCGCAGCAGGCGGAGCAGGTCGGCCGACGACGGTCCGGCCCCCGCTCCCGTGACGTGTTCCGTGGACGGGCGCGCAGCGCTCATGATGACATCCCTCCGCCGGTGCGAACCGGAGCAGGTGCGACGGGTCTCATCTCAGCCCTCATGGGCACCCCGTGTCAGGGACCACCCTAGGGGGAGCGCGCGAGCGCACCTACTCCCGGCGGTCGCCTCCGCGTGCGGCCCCACGTGCTCGCCGACGGCGCAGGGCGACGGACCGCGCGACCGCGACGACGAGGCCGATCAGCGCGGCGGCGAGGCCGCAGAGGATCGCCGCCTTCTCGAACGACGTCATCCCCGTGATCCGCAGGTACAGCGACGTGTCGATCTCCCCGTAGAGGGCGTCGAACATCGAGTAGCGGGTGAGGTAGCCGAGACCCGCGGTCACCGCCGCCGCCATGCCCGCGCCGATCAGCAGGGCGGAGAGCACGGCCCAGGATCGGGATGGCGACACGGCGGCGACGCGCCTCAAGCGAGCCCCGCCACGTCGAGCACCCACGCGTAGTCGGAGGCGCGCTCTCGCCACGCGTCGTAGCGGCCTGACTTGCCGCCGTGGCCGGCCTGCATCTCGGTGCGCAGCAGCACGGGCGCGCCGGCCTCGCGGAGGCGGGCCGTCCACTTGGCGGGCTCGACGTAGAGCACGCGCGTGTCGTTGAGGCTCGTGACCGCGAGGATCCGCGGGTACTCGACGCCCTCGCGCACGTTCTCGTACGGCGTGTAGGACTTCATGTACGCGTACACCTCGGGGTCGTGCAGCGGGTCGCCCCACTCGTCCCACTCGATCACGGTGAGCGGCAGCGACGGGTCGAGGATGCTCGTGAGCGCGTCCACGAACGGCACGCCCGCGAGGATCCCGGCGAACCGGTCGGGCGCGATGTTCGCGACCGCGCCCATCAGCAGGCCGCCGGCGCTGCGGCCCTCGGCCACGAGATTCTCCGGGCTCGTCCACCCGCGCGCGATGAGGCGGTCGGCGGCCGCGACGAAGTCCGTGAACGTGTTCTTCTTGGTGAGCGTCTTGCCCTCGTCGTACCAGCGCCGGCCCATCTCGCCGCCGCCGCGCACGTGCGCGATGACGAACGCCATGCCGCGGTCGAGCAGCGACAGCCGGGCGATGGAGAACGACGGGTCGATGCTCGCCTCGTACGAGCCGTAGCCGTAGAGCAGCAGGGGCGCGGGCGTGCCGGGGTGCACGAGGCCGCGCTTGTAGACCACGGAGAGCGGGATCTCCGTGCCGTCCTCCGCGGTCGCCCACTCGCGGGTCTGCACGTAGTCGTCGGGGTCGTAGCCGCCGCGCACGGGCTGCTGCTTGAGGAGCCGCAGCTCGCGCGTCGCGAGCACGTAGTCGTAGGTCGTGGCCGGGGTCGCGAGGCTCGTGTAGCCGAGGCGCACGGTGGGCTGCGCGAACTCCGGGTTGCCCGCGGTGCCGACCGTGTAGATCGGCTCGTCGAACGCGATCTCGTGCAGCTGCTCGCCGTCGAGGACGCGGTCGAAGGGGATCACGCCGACGCGCGTGAGGCCCTCGCGGCGGTAGGAGATCACGAGGTGGTCGGCGAACGCGCTGGCGTCCTCGAGGCGCACCTCGTCGTCGTGGGGGATGACGACCTGGCGGTCGGTCGTGGAGGTCGGGTCGTCGGCCGGCACGTCGACGAGCTCGAAGTTGGTGGCGCCGTCGTTGTGCAGGATCAGGAGCCGGTCGGATCCGTCGATGACCGCGTGGTCGACGTCGTACTCGACGCCGTGGCGGCGCGGCCACACCGGGCGGAACGAACCCGTGGGGTCACCCGCGTCGAGCAGCAGCACCTCGGTCGTGATCTTCGAGCCCACCTCGATCACGAGGTACTGCCGGCTGCGCGTCATGCCGAAGCCGACGAAGTAGCTCTCGTCGGGCTCGGTGAACACCTTCACGTCCTGGGACGCGGGGCTCCCGACGCGGTGGCGCCAGACGGTGTCGGGGCGCCAGACGTCGTCGACCGTGACGTAGAAGAGGTGGTCGCCGTGCGCCGAGAAGGTGGCGCCGTGGCTGGTGCCGGAGATCTCGTCGGCCAGGTCCTCGCCCGTGGCGAGGTCGCGGACCTTGAGCGTGAACCGCTCGTCGCCCTCGGTGTCGGTCGAGTAGGCGAGGAGCGACCCGTCCGGGCTGACCTCGAACGCGCCCAGCGAGAAGAACTCGTGGCCCTCCGCCTCGGCGTTGGAGTCGAGGAGCACCTGCTCGCCGGGGATCGCGGCGCCGTCGGCGGCGGGCTCGACGGCGGGCGGGGTCCAGTCGTCGGGGCCGGCCACGGGACGGCGGCAGCGGATCGCGTACTGCGATCCCTCGACGGTGCGGGCGTAGTACCACCAGTCGCCCTCGCGGACGGGCACCGAGAGGTCGGTCTCCTGCGTGCGGTCCTTGATCTCCGTGAAGATCCGCTCGCGCAGCGGCTCGAGGTGCGCGGTCGCGCCTTCCGTGTACGCGTTCTCGGCCTCGAGGTGCGCGATGACCGCGGCGTCGTCCTTGTCGCGCAGCCACTCGTAGCGGTCCACGAACGTGTCGCCGTGGAACGTGCGCTCGATGGGCCGCTGCTCCGCGACGGGAGGGGTGGAGGGGGAGTCGGATGCGGGGGAGGAGACGGCCGGGACGGCGGGGTCGGTCATCCCGTCAGCCTACCGACGGGGCATGCGCACCTTCGATGCGGTCCGAAGGTGCGCATGCCCCCTGTCCGGCGCCCTGCTGCCGCCCGAGGCTCCTCCGCGTCTCAGTCCTCCGGTCGTGGTCGTCGCCGCCGGACCGCGACGATCACGGCACCCACGACGATGAGCGCGCCACCGAGCACACCCCACCAGCTGCCCGCCGCGTCAGTCGCTCCGTACGGGATCGACAAGAGGATCAATCCGATGCCCACGAGGGTGAGGAGGATCTGTCCGAACATCTGCCCCTTCCCCTCAGTGCCTGAATCTCGACGTCGCGTTCCAGAAATCACTGCACACCCCCTCGAGTGCTTCTCCTCCGTTGAACGCCGCCCCGAGGACAGCGAGCCAGTTCCCCGTCATCACGCCGCCTGCACCGGCGAATCCCGTTCCCGCGAGCCGCAGGTAGCAGCGACGCTGGAGGGCTTGCTCGTGCAACGTCAGTCGGGGGCCGTAGGTGGTGTGCACGGCGCGCCCGTGATCCATGTGGCACCCCACTGAGGACGAGCAGTAGGTGGTCGGCTGCTCTCCCTATTGGTCGAGGACCTCAGCTCGTGCGGGGGTCGGCAAGCCCAGGGTCAACAGACCGACGGCACTGATGCTCAAGATGGTGCTCTTCATCCTCATGACTGCCTCTTCTCGGCGACCACGGGATGCCGCTCCCTGCGGCGTGGTCGCCACTCGTGGAAGATAGAGGCGATTCAGTGTTCGCGCGCCAGAAGAGCACAGGTCGGTCGAGCTGCTCTTGGCGCCGGGTGCGAGCGCGCGGTCAGGAGGTGATCGGCCCCGCCTCGCGCGGCCCGGTCGCGCCCGGCGTCGTCGCCGCGCCGAGCGTGCTGGAGCGGGTGGCGAGGCGCGCGACCGCCTGCAGCGGGATCGACAGCCATCCGGGGCGGTTGCGGACCTCGTAGATCGCCTCGTAGACGGCCTTGTCGATCTCGAAGGCGTCGAGGAGGGCCCGGTTCGCGCGGAGGTCGGTGCCGGAGCGGGCGATGTAGCCGTCGACGAACGCGCGGCGGGCGGCGGACGCCCACGCGGCCGCGGTCTTGCCGGGGTGCGCGAGCGCGTAGGAGCCCGCGACGTAGTCGAACGAGCGGAGCATGCCGGCGACGTCGCGGAGCGTCACGTCGGCGAGCGAGCGCTCGTGCATCGGCCGCATCGGCTCGCCCTCGAAGTCGAGGAGGACCCAGCCGCGGTTCGGCACCGAGAGCACCTGTCCCAGGTGGTAGTCGCCGTGGATCCGCTGCAGCTTCGGCCACTCGCCCCTCTCGGCGGCGTCGTACACGCTCGCGATGGCGTCGTGGAAGGCGGCGATCTCGGGGACCTCGCGCTCGGCCGTCGCGTGGCGGCGGCGGAAGCTGACCATGATCCCCTCGATGACCTCGGGCGTGGCCTCGACGGTCGGGAGCGCGGCGGCGAGCGTGGCGTGCACGTCGGCGGTCGCCTCGCCGAGCGCGCGGGCCTCGGCCTGGAAGTCGGCGTCGGCCTCGGCGGCGCGGAGCGCGACCCGCCACGCGTCGGTGACGCCGGGCAGGAACTCCTGCGCGAAGGCGACGTGCCCGACGGCGCGCCCCTCCTCGCGGCCGGAGTCGCTCCACTGGGCGAGCACGCTGCCCATGGTCTGCGGCACGAGCCGGGATCCGGCGCCCGCGATGGCGGACTGGAGCACGACGTCCGGGTTCTCGCCGTGGTGCAGCGCGCGGAAGACCTTGACGATCATCGGGTTCACGGCGTGGCCGTCGGCCGAGACCATGTCGTAGATGATCGACGTGTTCGACTGCTCGCCCGAGAGCACGTGGGATCCGACGACGGTCGCGATCTCCACGCCCGGCTGGCGCTGCCCGCGCGCGGTCGCGCCGAGCGAGGTCTCGTCGACGTCGGCCTCGCGGTCGTCGAGGATCGTGCGGATGAGCGCCCACGCGTACGCGGGGTCGTGCGGGCCGTCGTACACGTGCAGCTCGACGCCGTCGTCCTCGACGGTGGTGCCGATGTGGAAGGGCTTCAGCTCCTCCAGCGGCGCCTGCCGGTAGGTGAGCGGCACCTGGTACAGCACGGGCTTCGCGCTGCCGTGGTCGATGATCAGGTGCGTCTCTATGCGGGCGAACCAGCCCTCGTCGCTGAAGCTCCAGCCGCCGATGCGCTCGAGGCGCGGCTCGGTGCCCTTGGAGGCGAACCAGCGCTGCTCGCGCATCCACGCGGCGAGGAAGTCGGGGATGACGCTGAGGTCGTGGTGCTGCATGTCAGGCCACCTTCGCGGTCACGTCGGCGAGCGACGGGTTGGTGGCGGACGAGCCGTCGGGGAACAGCACGGTGGGGACGGTCTGGTCGCCGCCGTTGATGGCCTCCACGAGCTCCGCGGTGCCGGGCACCTGCTCGATGTCCACCTCGTCGTAGCCGATGCCGGCCGTGTCGAGCTGGGACTTCAGCCGGCGGCAGTAGCCGCACCAGGTGGTGGAGAACATCGTGATCCGCCCGGGGGCAGGTACGTAGGAGGAGGTCTCGGGCGCCATGGTCCTCACCCTACGCGCCGTTCTCCACGCCGACCCGGGATCGCGGCGCGCCGACGGCGTGCACCGGCGCGGCGCGGATCCCCGGGTGCGGTCCCGGTCAGGGGCGGATGCGCGTCATCCGAGGAGGGAGCGCTCGAACCAGGCGTTGCGGAACTTGCCCGCGGGATCGAGGCGCTCCGCGAGGGCCAGGAAGTCGCCCGATCGCGGGTACAGCGGGGCGATGTCGGCCGCGGTCGCGGTGAAGACCTTGCCCCAGTGCGGGCGCGCGCCGAACGGCCGGATCGCCGCCTCGAGCTCGACGAGCACCGCCTCGACGGCCGCCTGGTCGCGCTTCCACGTGAAGTGCAGGCCGATGGTCGTCTGCCCGAACTGGGGGCTCAGCCACAGCCGGTCCTCGGCGACCGCGCGCAGCTCGCACACGAGGAGGATCGGGCGGATCCGGTCGCCCATGCCGCGCAGCGCCCGCACGGCCTCGACGGCCCGGTCGAGCGGCACGTGGAACTCCGACTGGATCTCCTCGCCGTCGCTCGGCGTGAAGCCCATCTTGAAGTGCGAGAGCCGGTCGGACCAGAGGCCCACGACCCCGAGCTGCGACGTGCTGTTGACGGGGTCGATGCCGAGGATGGGGTGGCGCTCCTCGGTGGCGGCGGGCGCCCCGAAGTAGTCGGCCACGACGACCTCGTCCTCGGGCTGGCCGTCGACGTCGAGCTGCACCCGGCTCTTCAGCCACACCTGGTCGGTGGCCTCGCCGAAGCGCGTGAAGACGCTGACG
The DNA here is from genome assembly GCF_002240565.1 of Clavibacter michiganensis subsp. insidiosus. GTDB lineage: Bacteria > Actinomycetota > Actinomycetes > Actinomycetales > Microbacteriaceae > Clavibacter > Clavibacter insidiosus. The sequence continues at coordinate 1,294,947 of NZ_MZMO01000001.1, forward strand.
CTGTAGGCGCCGCCGAAGACGTCCTCGAGGTTCTCGTCGAACGCGTCCCAGGAGAGGCCCTCGAAGACGCGCTGGCGCACGAGGTAGGCCGGCTCGACGTCGAGGGTGACGCGCGTGACCACGCCGAGCGCGCCGAGGCCCACCACGACGCCGTCGAAGTCGTCGTCCCCGCGGCGGTACGTGACGGTCTCGCCGTCGGCCGTGATCATCTCGAGGGCCGCGACGGCCGTACCGAGGTTGCCGTTGCCGATGCCGGATCCGTGGGTCGCCGTCGCGATGGCGCCGCCGACCGAGATGTGCGGCAGCGACGCGAGGTTGTGGATCGCGAGGCCCTCCTCGCCGAGCAGCTCGGCGAGCTTCCCGTAGGCGAGGCCCGCGGAGAACGTGACGGTGCTGGCGTCGCGGTCGATCACGAGGTCGGCCGGCAGCTCGGCGAGCGAGACCAGCACCTCCGAGTCGGCGATGTCGTTGAACGAGTGGCGGGATCCGAGGACCCGGATCCGGGGAGCGTCGCGGACGATGTCCCGCAGCTCCTCGACGCTCGTCGGCGTGCGGACCTCGTCCGCCTTGTACGCGTAGTTGCCGGCCCAGTTGGTGCCCGCCGTGCCCTGCTCGATGGTGTCGGTCATGCGTCCTCCTCGCGCCCGCCATCGGACGCCGTCGTCTCCAGCTTGCTCGCCCTCCGGGGGGAAGGTCGCGCGCCGGGCCGCCCGGATGGGCGGCCCGGTCCCGTTCCGCGTCAGCGGCTGCGGATGGTGAGCTCCAGCGTGCGCGCCGACGGCCACAGCTGGTGCTCGGGCAGAACGTCGAGTCCGCACGCGCGCGATCCGAGCCCGTGCTGCGCGGCGTCGATGTAGAGGTGCACCGCCTCGCTCGCGGGCAGCTCGTGCGGGTGGGCGGCGCGGTCGAGCTCCTGCGGCGTGTGCCGGGAGGCCGTGAAGCCGGGGCGGCGGCCCGCGGTGTCGGGCCGGGCCTGGATCACGATGCCGCCCTCGCCGTCGAACGTGCCGAGCTCGAGCTCCCGCAGGTCGCTGCGGTGGCCCGTCTCCTGCGGCATCGAGTACACGGCGCCGAGGTCGTCGACGAGCGACGAGAACCGGCCGACGAGCGCCGCGCGCCGCGAGTCCGGGTACGACTCGAACGGGCCGGTGCCGTACCACTCCGCGTTGGTGACGCTCGCGGGCAGGTCGATGCGGATCCCGACGCGCGGCCAGGTGATGGCCCAGCCGGCGCTCGGCACGATGTCGACGCGGAGGCCCAGGTCGCCGTCGGCGCCCTCGGTCCAGCAGTACGTCGTGTCGACCGAGTCGAAGGACTGCGCCGCGCTGGTGCGCACGACGACCGTCAGCGAGCCGGAGCCGACCTTCACCGAGCGGACCCGGTGGGTCAGCCGGTCGAGGCCCGCCTGGCGCCAGCGCGCCTCGCTCGACGGGCCGGGCACGCCCGTGCCGAACGTGAGGCGCGGATCCGCCAGCTCGTAGGAGCCGCTGCTGTCGCTGCGGTCGTTGTCGGTGGGCGCGCGCCACAGCTCCAGGCGCGGGCCGTCGACCTCGAGCGAGCCGAGGCGCCCGAGGCGCCCCGTGGCGAGGTCGAACTCGCCGTCGCCGAGGGTGAGGCGCGTGGCGCCGGATGCGGGGTACGTCTCCTCGTCGGCGTCGACCCAGCGCGCGGGCACGGCCGGGCGCGGCGCGGGCGTGAGGTCGAACTGCTCGACCGCGACGACGTGGCCGGCCTCGGCCCACGGCGCGTCGTCGCGGAGGATCGCCTGCACGGTCAGCCACACCTCGGGCGCAGAGCCCTCGGCGCCGTCGGCGGCCAGCTCGCCCGCGTCGAGCGCGTCGGCGGGCAGCGGGATCCGCGCGGTGTCGCCGGCCGCCACGGCCGCGGCGTCGAGGACGCCGGTGGCCATGTCGTCGCCGTCGACCGCGAGAACCCAGACGAGGCTCGCGTGCGCGGTGGAGATGGAGTGGTAGCGGTTCTCGACCACGAGGGTCGCGGATCCGCCGTCGCGCTCGAGCCCGAACGCGACGGGCTGCACGACGGCCTTGTACTCGGCGAGGCCGGGCGTGGGGGTGTCGTCGGGCAGGACCATGCCGTCCATCACGAAGTTGCCGTCGTGGACGACCTCGCCGAAGTCGCCGCCGTAGGCGTAGAACGCCTCGCCGTCCGCGGTCTCCGTGAGGATGCCGTGGTCGCGCCACTCCCAGACGAAGCCGCCGTGCAGGCGCGGGTAGCGGAGCACGAGGTCCTCGTACTCGCCGATCTGGCCGGGGCCGTTGCCCATGGCGTGCACGTACTCGCACAGGATGAAGGGCTTGGTGCGCTGGCGCATGCCCTCGCCGGGCGTGCAGCCGAGCAGGTCGCCCGGGATCCCGTCGCTGCCGATGGACTCCGTCTCCTGCAGGTTCGAGTACATGCGCGAGTAGACGTCCGTGTACTCGCCCGTGTAGTCGCCCTCGTAGTGCACGGGCCGGCCCGGGTCGCGGCGGTGGACCCACGCCGACATCGCGGCGAGGTTGCGTCCGGTGCCGGACTCGTTGCCGAGCGACCACATGACGATGGAGGGGTGGTTCTTGTCGCGCTCGATCGTGCGCTCGATGCGGTCGAGGTAGGCGTCGGCGAAGCGCGGGTCGTCGCTGGGGTTGCCGACCCAGCCGCCGAACTCGAAGCCGTGCGTCTCGAGGTCGCACTCGTCGATGACCCAGAA